>JAPPMY010000011.1 GCA_028818855.1 Rhodospirillales bacterium | reverse complement strand
TCAAGCCCGGCACCGATGCCGCGCTGGCGCTCGGCATGATCAACGTGATCATCGCAGAGGATCTGGTCGATCACGACTACGTGGAGAAGTACACGGTCGGCTACGAGGAGCTGGCCGAGCGCGCGGCGAACTTCCCGCCGGACAAGGTGGCCGGGATCACCGGGATCGCGGCGGACGACATCCGGACGCTGGCGCGCGAATTCGCCACCACGCAGCCTTCCGTGATCCGCATGGGGGTCGCGATCGAGCGCAATGCGTCGGGCGGCAACGCCGTACGCGCCATGTCCTGCATCCCGGCGCTGGTGGGCTCCTGGCGACATTGCGGCGGCGGCATCCTGCACATGCCGATCTGGGCGTTTCCGCTGAAGTGGGACGATCTGAGCCGGCCCGACTGGATCCGCGAGGGCACGCCGGTGCTCAACCAGTGGCGGCTCGGCGCGGCGCTCCTGGGCGAGCTGGAGCACAAGGTCAACTCGCTCTTCGTCTACAACTCGAACCCCGTGGTGGTGGTGCCGGAACAGGACAAGGTGCTGAAGGGGCTGGCGCGCGAGGACCTGTTCACCGTCGTGAGCGAGCACTTCATCACGGACACCGCGCGCTACGCGGACATCGTGCTGCCGGCCACGACGCAGCTCGAGCAGTTCGACATCATGTTCTCGTGGGGGCACCTGTACCTCACGCTCAACGAGCCGGCCGTGGCCCCGCTCGGCGAGTCGGTGCCCAATACGGAGATGTTCCGCCGTCTCGCCCGTGCCATGGGCTTCAACGATCCGTACTGGGATCGAACGGACGAGCAGATGGCGCTCGATGCGATGGACTGGAGCAATCCCGTGCTGGAGGGGATCGACCTCGACGGCCTGCGCAAGACCGGCTACGCGCGCCTCAACGTGGGCTCGCCCGAGGAGTTCGTGCCCCACCGCGAAGGCAACTTCCCGACGCCTTCCGGCAAGGTCGAGTTCAAGTCGTCCATCGCCGAGGGCGTCGGCAACATGGTGCTGCCCCTGTTTCGCCAGGGCCATCCCGGCGATCAATCGGGCGAGGCGCTGGACCCCCTGCCCGACTACATTCCACGGAACGAGTCCGCGGAAACCAACCCCGACCTCGCCGCGCGCTATCCGCTCAGCATGCTGTCGCCGAAGGCGCACGCCTTCCTCAATTCGTCCTTCGCCAACATGGCGACCCAGCTGCACCACGCCGGCGAGCAGATGGTCATGATCAATCCGGGCGATGCGGGCACGCGCGGCATCGCAGACGGCGATGCGGTGCGCGTCCACAACGACCGGGGCACCTTCCAGGCGACGGCGCGGGTGAGCGAGGACGCAAGCCCAGGCGTCGTGGTGGCGCCGCTCGGCTACTGGGCGAAGAACAGCCCGAACGGCCGCACGGTCAACGCCATCAACCCGCCGGCCTTCGCCGACTACGGCAGCGCGCCGACCTTCTCCGACACCCTGGTGGAGGTGAGCGCGGCTTAGAGCGTATCCGTCTTAGACGGATACGCTCTAAGGATTTATCGCTCACGGCAGCCGGCCTGCGGCCGGCGCCTCCGCGAGGGCGCCGCAGGAGCGGCGGGCCGCAGTCGCGGCCTGTCGCGCGTCCGTCAAGAACGGACGCGCGCTAGGCTCTTTCCGGCCCTTCTTCGCGATTGCGGCGGAGGAAGGCGTCGCGGTTGTCGAAGTAGTCCGCAGGCTCGACACCGTAGCCTTCGTCCTTCATGCGGCGGTAGTCCTTGCCCAGCGCCACCGCGCGGGCCCCCTTGCTGTTCGCGGGCCGGTGGCCCACCGCGTGGGCTGGCGCAGGGCCTTCGACCACGGTGTTGGCGAGGCGGCCGAGGCCCTCGATCTCGACCTCGACGACGTCGCCCGGCGCCATCGGCCGCGAGTTCCAGGGCGTGCCTGTCAGCACGACGTCGCCCGGCGCGAGCGTCATGTGGCGGCTCAGGTCCGCGAGGAGGTAGTCGATCCCCCAGACCATCTCGCTCACCGGGGCTTCCTGCACCACCTCGCCGTTGAGCCAGGTGCGGAGCGTCGATTGCCGCACGTCCACGCCGCTCACGATATCGGGCCCGATGGGGCAGAAGCCGTCCATGCCTTTGACCCGCAGCATGGAGCCCGCGTCGGTATCGCGAAAATCGTGCGCGCCCACGTCGTTGGCAGGGGCGAAGCCCGCGAGATGTTCCCATACCTGGTCGCGCGACGCGTTCCTGAGCGCTCGGCCCACGATGGCGGCGATCTCGCCTTCGTAGTTGAGCCAGTGGCAGCCGGCGGGCCGCACCAGGTCGCCCCGATGGGCGTTGAGGGCGGTCTGCGGCTTCATGAAGTAGGTCGGCGTCTCGCCTTCGAGGTCACGGCCGAACTCCACGGCGCGCGAGCGGAAGTTCAGGTGCACGCAGATGATCTTGCCGGGCTCGCACGGCGGCAGATAGATCGCCTCCCGCTCTGCGATCCTGCGGCCGTCGGCAAGCGCCAGCATCTCGCCCTCCGGCTCGCACCATTCGGGCCTGCCGCACAGCAGGATCCGGCGCCGCTCGCACTTTGGGCCGTCGAGGACGCTCATGGCGCGCCGCCTCCCCGTTCGAGGTCGAAGAGCATGTGAACCTGCCCCGTGCCCAACGCGTTCTCGTACGCAGAATAGCGCGCGCCGCGCGCCTTGCACGCGGGGCCGCCGATGGCGCCCAGCAGCATCAGGTAGTGGGCGAAGCGCCCCTCCGGCGCATGGTGGCGGTATTCGGGGTAGAACGCGCAGACGGCGGCGTGGTCGCCCCGTTCCCAGCAGTCGAGCACGTGAAGGTCGGCGGCGCGCGCTTCCGCCGTGATGACGTGGCTCGGGTCGTAGCCCTGGTGGTCGAAGAGGCTCTGCAACGGCCAGAAGCGATGCGAGAGGCCGCCGCTGCCGAGGAGGGCGACGCGGCCCGGCGTGCGCTCGACCGCCGCGGCGATCGCCGCCCCGAAGGCAAGGTAATCATCGAGTGCTGCGGTCTGGCAGACACCGATGGAGAGGACCCTCTCGTCCCGGCGCATGTGATGCACGAGGTTGATGGTGGGGTAGTGGCGGGGCAGCGTCGACGTGGTGGCGTTGGTCACCCGGATGCCCCGCTCCTTCGCCGCGCTTCGGACCGCCTCGGCAAGCACCGGCGCGCCCGTGTAGTCGAACGGAAGCTCGTGGATGACCCGGGGCAGCTCGTCCGAAGTGTAGAGGCCACGATGGTGCGCGGCGCCGGCGATGACGTGCTCCGTGGTGGTGAACCAGTGGGTATCGAAGATCACCCAGGTATCCACCGCCCTGGCCTCGAAGTGGGCCTTCAGGCGCCGATAGCCCCCGACCAGGCTGGTGTCCTCCCCGCTACCGTTCAGCCTGCGGCGCACATCTTCCGCCAGCATCACGGTCGGCACGTGGCCTACCACCGCCGCGCTCACGATCTCACCCATGCGGCGTGGCCTCCGGTTGCGCCCAGAACGCCGGCACCTGATCCCACGTGCGGTCTTTCTGCGCGGCGACGTGGGCCAGCGTGTAGGTGCGCGCGGCGGAGGCTAGGTAGTAGCGCTCGTAGAGTTCCGTCCGTGCGCCGAGCGCGGAGCCGGCGAAGTCCCAGGCGGTGCGGAACAAGCGGCTGCGCTCCTGCGCATCGCCGTCGCCCGCGCCCGGCAGGTAGCGGTCGAGCCAGGGCCGCAGCTCGGCGTTCTCGAGGCCGGCCCTGGATGGTGTTGCGAGCAGGTTGTGCGAGCCGATGAGCTTGATGATCTCGTTCACCCGCGGCATCCAGCCCGGCAGCGTGGGCCGCAGCGCGCGGAACGGGGCCTCGGCGCAGAACCAGGCGCCGTCGCCGAAATCGTGGGCATCGGCCTCCGCGGCACGGATGGCGGCACGGGTGAGGGCGGCGTAGCTCCAGACCTCCCCCAGCATCTGCGTCACCTCGGGCCGGCGGCTCGTGCCGACGGCCTCGGCCATGCGGCAGCAAAGCTCGTAAGCGAACTCCAGCTTCACCATCGCCCGGATGCAGGTCTGCTGCATGACGTTGCCGGTCCAGCCCCGCGCCATGACCGCGTTGTAGGTCGCCGGATCGCCGTCCAGGAACACGCGGTGGCGGGGGATCTCCACGTCGTCGAACACGACGAAGGCGTCCTGCTCGTCGAAGCGGGACGAGAACGGCTTGTCGAAGGGGTCGGCATCGACGCCGTAGTGGTCCCGGCAGATGATCTTGAGGCCGGGTGTCGCGAGCGGGATCGAGAAGACGAGGGCGACGTCCGGGCGATCCTTTGGTATCGGCTGGCCGGGATAGACGGCGATCTCGTCGGCGAAGGGGCCGAGCGTGGCGAGAATCCGGGAGCCCCGCACCACGATTCCGTCCCCCGTCTCGCCCACCTTCCTGAGCGCCACCTCGCCGTTGATGCCGTCATAGGGGGCGATTCGCCCGTCCACGGTGGGGTGAATGATGGTGTGGGTCAGCGCGAGGTCCCTTTCGGCCAGGTCGCGCTGAAAGTTCTTGAGGTTCTCGGCGCCCTGCTCGTTGCAGTTGGCGGACCAGAGGCTCGGCTGCCCGGCGAAGCCGGCGAAGGTGAGGTTCACGTAGTCGGGCGTGCGGCCGAGCATGCCCATGCTGTAGCGCGCGAGCCGCTCGAGACCGCGGTGGCGCCGGCGGAGGTCGTCGGCGCTGCGCGGGATGAGATGGCTGATGCCGGTCCGCCGGCCCGAGACCGGCTCGGCGACAATGCACTCCTCGGCGTGGCGATGCTGCCAATCGAAGAAGCCGGCGATCCCCCGGAGCGAGCCCTGGAAGGCCGGGTGCGCGGTGACGTCCTGCACGCGCTCGCCGCCGATCCAGACCTCGCGGCCGTCGCCGCAGAGGCCGCTCACGTACTCGGCACCGGTTCTCGCCGCCATCGCCTGAATCCCGACGATATCAAATGATATGATGTGAAATCATTGGTAACGGGTTGTCAACCGCCGATGCGCCCCAGTGACGTGGAGGGCCGAGCCTGCTTCCCCGTCTCTCCAGCCCAGCGGCGCACCCGTGGAATACCAACAGCGCGCCGTGGCATAATTGGATTGCCTTCGCTTCACAAGGGATTTATCCCTTGTTGCGTGAGTGACGTCCCGCGAGAGAGCCACGAAGCGCTGTTCGACCTCGGCAGTTCTGTCGTCGAGGGCCTGCGCACGGACCGGCGCCTGGTCGTCGAACGCGCCTGCTCTCCCGTGGCGGTCCTGACGTCGGCGTCGTCGCCGCAAGGCGCGGACGATGCCGACGCGTGGGGCGAAGTGTCCGGGTGGGCGCCAGCGGCACGCGACGGACCCGCGTGTCGGGTACCAGCCGGACTCTAGCGTCTTGCGCCGCTCGTCGCCGATCCTGCCGAACACGGATCAGCCGGACCTCCCGGTCCTGGACGCGCTGCCCTTCTTCGAGGCGGCCGCCCGCCTCGGCAGCTTCACGGAGGCGGGACACGAACTCGGCGTCACCGCCGCCGCCATCGCCTACCGCGTGAAGTCCCTCGAGCGCCATCTCGGCGTCGAGCTGTTCTCGCGCCAGGCCCGGAGCGTGCGGCTCAACGACCGGGGGCGGGCCTACCTCGAGGAGGTGCAGCGCATCCTCGCCGCGCTGCACCGGGCGAAGGAGCGTCTGCATAGCAGCGGTCCGCCCCGGCTGCGTCTCGTCGCCACCGAGGTGGTGGCCGAGAAATGGCTGATGCCGCGGCTCCATGATTTCACCGCCGGCCATCCCGGGCTCGCCGTGGAGCTGGACACCGACCGGGGCGCCTTCGACCCGGATCGGCGCCCGTTCGACGTGTGGGTCGCGTTCACCGACCGTGCCAAGGTGGCCCCGCAATGCGAGACGCTGTTCGAGGAGACGCTGGTTCCGGTATGCAGCCCGGCGCTCCTCGAGGTGCGCGGGCGGCCGGAGGAGCCGCGCGATCTGAGCCGGTGGCCGTTGCTGTACGACCTGTTGTGGGCGCCCTACTGGGTGCTCTGGTTCGCGCACCACGGCGCCGGGCCCGTCGATCTGTCGCGGGCGTCCGGCTTCCGCCTCTACAGCATGATGGTGAAGGCCGCCGTGGACGGCATGGGGGTCGCCCTGGGCCACACCAGGATGATCGCCGAGGAGCTTGAGCGCGGCACGCTGGAGCCGCTCTTCGATACGGCCGTTCCCGCCCCGGCGCGTTACGTCCTCTGTGTCTCGCCCGACGCCGTGGAGAAGCCCGGCGTGTCGGCGTTCCGCGACTGGATTCGCGCCCAAGCCGCCCGGCCTTCACCGAGCCCGCCCTCCTCCGGGCGTCCGGTCACATCCGGAGCCTGAGCGCCCGGCTCCCCTCTCTACCCCCGCCTTGGCCGGGAAACCGTCGGTGCACTAACATCCGAACTGGACCGGCAAGTACCGTGCAGACCACGACCTCGGTGAAGAATGCAGGCCAGCGACGAGGCCCCAGAGAGCAAGCCGCAACAGGGCGTGGAGCCGGGCCTCTGGCTGGTGGCGACGCCCATCGGCAACCTGGACGATATTTCGCAGCGGGCGCTCGCGGTGCTCGCGTCCGTCGACCGCGTTGCCTGCGAGGATACCCGCCGTACCGGGCGCCTCCTCTCGCGCCACGGCATCGAGGCCCGCTTGGTCTCCTACCACGAGCACAATGCCGCGCGGGTCCGGCCCGCGCTGATCCGCATGCTGGCGGCGGGCGGCAGGGTGGCGCTGGTCGCCGACGCGGGCACGCCCCTGATCTCCGACCCCGGCTACAAGCTGGTCCGTGCCGCGCTCGATGCCGGCGTTCGCGTGACCGGCTGCCCCGGCCCGAGCGCCCCGCTGCTGGCTCTCATCCTCTCAGGCCTGCCGACCGATCGCTTCTATTTCGGCGGGTTCCTGCCGACCCGCGCCAAGCCGCGGCAGGACGCGCTCGCAAGGCTCAGGCCCCTCGATGCCACGCTGGTCTTCTTCGAATCGGCCCGCCGGCTGGCCACGTCGCTGGCGGACATGGCAGAGGCGCTGGGCCCGCGCCCGGCTGCGGTGGCCCGCGAGCTGACCAAGCTGCACGAAGAGATGCGGCGCGGAACGCTGGACCAGCTGGCAGCGCACTACGGCGATGCCGGCGCGCCCAGGGGCGAGGTCGTCATCGTCGTCGGCGGAGGCCGGGGCGAGACGGCGCAGCCCGTGCTCTCCGAGGCGGAGATCGACGGCCGTCTCGACGCGCTGCTCGCGGAGGGAACCGTTCGCGACGCGGCGGCGGCGATGAGCGCCGAGACCGGGCGGCCGCGCCGCGAACTCTACGCCCGCGCGCTCGCCCGGTCACGGACGCGGAAGGGATGCGCAGCCGGTCCCTAGCGGCGCGGCGTGCCGCCCACGAGCGGGGCCTCGCGGCGGAGCGCCTCTGCACGCTGCGCCTCCGGCTCGCCGGCTGGCGCATCCTGGCGCGGCGCTATGCGACTCCTGCCGGCGAAATCGACATCGTCGCGAAGCGGGGTGCGCTGATCGCCTTCATCGAAGTGAAGCATCGCAACGACCGACGGGGCGTTCTCGAGGCAATTTCGGCGCATCAGCGCCGGCGAATCGAGAATACGGCCACCGTTTTCTTGTCGCGTCACCCGAATTGGCGCAAGCTTTCGTTCCGATTCGATTTGATGGTGGTGACCCCCTGGCGATGGCCGTGCCACTTGCCGGATGCGTGGCGCCCCGAACGAAGCGGGGCTGCGATCTGACACGATTGGGTCGGCACCCGAGCCGGCGGGTGGGGGCGTTTGCTGCGCTTTTCGCCCTGGCGGCCGGCTCTCTCGCCCTCTCCGGATGCGCCGAGCTCATCCTCGGCTCCGCCGCGACGACGGGAATCGCCATCGCCGAAGAGCGATCCGTCGGCGATGCGGTCGACGACCTGACCATCCGAGCGGAACTCAACCACCTCTTCTTCCAGAAGGACGTCGAACTCTACCGGGACGTGTCCTTCAGCGTGTTCGAGGGCCGCGTTCTGCTGAAAGGCAGCGTGCCCACGCCCGAAGACCGCATCGAGGCGCTCAGGATCGCATGGCAGGCTGCCGGCGTCCGCGAGGTCATCAACGAGCTTCAGGTGACCGACGAGGGCGGCATCCTGGACTACGCGCGGGACACCTGGATCTCGGCTCAGCTCAAGGGCCGGCTCCTGGTGGACGTCGAGGTCCTCTCCATCAACTACGGCATCGAGACCGTGAACGGCACGGTCTACCTCTTAGGGATCGCGCAGGACGATGCCGAGCTCGTGCGGGTGATCGAGCACGCCCGAGGCATCGAGAACGTGAAGCGGGTCGTGAGCCACGTCGTGGTGAAGGACGGTCCGGGCCGCCCGGTGTCGCCTTGATGGCCGGGGCGACGATGGCAGGCGGACGCCTCACGGGGGGCGCGCGTTTTTCTCCCTGGCGCCGCGTGGGAGCCGCCGCCCTCGCCCTGATGCTCGTTGCGCCCCTCTCTTTCGCCGGGTGTGCGGAGTTCGTCGTCGGCGCGGTGACCACGACGGGTCTCGCGATTGCCGAGGAGCGCACGGTCGGCGACGCGGTCGAGGACCTCTCAATTCAGACGGAGCTCAACCATCTCTTCTTCCAGGACGATCTCGATCTCTACAATGACGTGTCGATCAGCGTGGTCGAGGGTCGTGTTCTGCTGAAGGGGAGCGTGCCCACCCATGAGGACCGGGTTCGCGCGACCTGGGTCGCCCGCCAGGCCACCGGCATTCGCGAGGTCATCAACGAGATGCAGGTGACCGCCGAGGCTGGGATTCTGAACTACGCGCGGGACAGGTGGATTTCGCTGAGACTCGACACCAGGCTTCTCTTCGATTTCGATGTCCTATCGGTCAACTACGACATCGAAACGGTCAACGGCACGGTCTATATCTTGGGGATCGCGCAGGACGAGGAAGAGCTGGAGAAGGTGAAGGCGCACGCCCGCAGCATTAGCGGCGTGAAGCACGTCGTGAGCCACGTGATCATGAAGGACGACCCGCGCCGCCCGGCGCCGAGCCCTCGCGCCGCCTGGCAAATCCCCGATGGCCGGTGAGACGACCGAGCGTGCGCTCCGCGCTGTCGGCGGCCTTGCGGACGAGGAGATCGACCTGGCCGATGCGGCGCTGCTGCTCGGCGCGCTCGACCTGCCGAACGTTTCCCTCGGCCGCTACCGCGATCACGTCGAGCGCCTGGGCGAAGACGTGGCGGCGCTGGCCCGGGCCGGTGAGCCGATGGAGCGCCGCCGCCGTCACCTGAACGCCGTCCTGTTCGACGCGCACGGCTATGCCGGCGACGCCGAGAGCTACGACGCGCCCGAGAACGCGAACCTGCTGCAGGTCATCGACCGCAGGATCGGCCTGCCGGTCAGCCTCGGCATCCTCTACATCCACGCCGCCCGGGCGCAGGGATGGGCCGTGGACGGGCTGGCGTTTCCCGGCCACTTCCTGGTGCGCATGGAGGAAGGCGACCGCCGCGTGATCGTCGACCCCTTCCACCGGGGTCAGGTACTGGAAGCGGGCCACCTGCGCGGCCTGCTCAAGCAGTTCCAGGGTGTCGATGCGGAGCTGCACCCCGGCCACTACGCGCCGGTGGGCAACAGAGCGATCCTCCTCAGGCTTCAGAACAACATCAAGTCGCGCGCGCTGCAGGACAGCGACAGCGCGCGCGCCGCAGCGATCCTGGAGCGGATGCTGCTGATCGCGCCCGAGGCCGGCGGGCTCTGGCACGAACTCGGCACGGTGCGCGCCCGGCTCGGCACCATCAAGGGCGCGGTGGAGGCGCTGGAGCGGAGCCTTGCCTGCCCACTGCCCGAGGCCGCGCGCCCGCGCGTCGAAGCCGCCCTCGCGGCGCTGACCACCAGCCTGCACTGAGCGCCGGGGCGCGAGGGGTCCAGGCCATGAGTCTCGCCGTCGCCATCCAGATGGACCCCATCGACGCCATCGACATCGAAGCCGACAGCACCTTCGCGCTCGCGTTGGAGGCGCAGGCCCGGGGGCATCGGCTGCATCACTATCTGCCGCAGCAGCTCTCGCTGACGGCGGATGGCGCGGTCGCCACCGTGCGGCCCCTGGAGGTGCGGCGAAAGGCCGGCGATCACTTCACCCTCGGCGCGCCGGAGACCGTGGGCCTCGCCACCATGGACGTCGTCCTGATGCGCCAGGACCCGCCCTTCGACATGGCCTACATCACAGCCACCCACATCCTGGAGCACATCCACCCCGAGACGCTCGTGGTCAACGATCCCGTCCACGTGCGGAACGCGCCCGAGAAGCTCTTCGTCACCCGGTTTCCCGACCTGATGCCGCCGACGCTGATCACCGGCGAGCGCGACATGATCCTGGATTTCCGCGCGACGCACGGCGACATCATCCTCAAGCCGCTCTTCGGCAACGGCGGCGCGGGCGTGTTCCACGTCGGGCCCGACGACGAGAACCTCAACGCGCTGCTGGAGATGTTCGCCACGGTCTCGCGCGAGCCGATCATCGCCCAGGCCTACCTGCCGGCGGTGCGGGCCGGCGACAAGCGCATCATCCTGGTGGAAGGCGAGCCGGTCGGCGCGGTGAACCGCGTGCCGGCCGCCGGCGAGGCGCGTGCCAACATGCACGTCGGCGCACGGCCGGACAAGTCCGCGCTGAGCGATCGCGATCGCGAGATCTGCGCGGCCATCGGGCCTGCGCTGAGAGAGCGCGGCCTGATCTTCACCGGCATCGACGTAATCGGCGGCTGTCTCACGGAGATCAACGTCACCTCGCCCACCGGCATCCAGGAGATCGACCGGCTCGACGGCACGCGCCTCGAAGCGCTGGTGTGGGACGCGATCGAGGCGCGGCTCGCGCACAGGTGAGGCCGTTCTCCCGGCCGCCGGAGCGGCAGTCCTGGCCCGTTCGGCGGCGGGCTGCGCTCCTTGACGGTGGGTAGGGGCACCCATACCATGCTTTCGACGTGTCAGGGCGGCATGCCGCGACGCACCCAGTATCCTGCTTCGGGATACAGGGAGAGACCGGCAAGCCTGTGCGGACCGCAAGGGAGAAGGAGTTGGGCCCAGTTCTCTCCGATCTCGTATTTCAGCCCACTCTTACGGCCGCGCTGAACGTCGGCCACGTGCCGTCCACCCATCGAACAAGCAACAACCATAGATCGCCCTTTGTGCGTGCACAAAGAGCGGCAGGGAGGGACCTATGAAACGTCGAGACTTCTTGAAGAAATCCGGTATCGCACTCGGTGCTGCCGGGCTGACCACGTTTCCGCATGTCTGGGTGAAGGACTATCAGTTTGCCTGGGCCGACGACGACGAGATCGAGGTCGGCGTTCTCTATTCGCTGACAGGCACGACGGCCATCGTCGAAAAACAGTTGAGTAAAGTCACCGAGATGGCCATCGACCAGATCAATGCGAATGGTGGCGTGCTCGGCAAGAAAGTCGTGCCGATCATCGAGGATCCGGCCTCCGATCCGCGCACTTTCAACGAGAAGGCCAACAAGCTGGTGGTGCGCGACCGGGTGCCGTCGGTCTTCGGCTCCTACACGTCGGCGAGCCGCAAGGCCGCGCTGCCGGTGTTCGAGAAGCGCAAGAATCTCTACTGGTATCCCACCTTCTACGAAGGGTTCGAGTGCTCGAAGAACGTGATCTACACGGGCGCCGTGCCCAACCAGCAGCAGGAGAACTTCGTCCCCTGGATCACGAATCAGGGCTACAACAAGTTCTTCATCGTGGGCTCCAACTACATTTACCCGCGCGAGATGGCCAAGGTCTGCAAGATCCTGGTCGAGCGGGAGGGCGGCTCCTGGGTGGCCGACGAGTACCTCGAGCTTGGCCATACCGAGTGGGGCTCCATGGTCAACAAGATGAAGACCATGTGGGAAGCCGGCGAGTGCGACTGCGTCTACTCGAACGTCGTGGGCGATTCGATCGTCGCCTTCCGCCGCGAGTTCATCAACCAGGGGCTGAGCTACGACAAGTTCCCGATCTTCGCCACCGTTTGCTCGGAGATCGAGGTGCAGGCGATGGGGGCTGATTATGCCGCCGGAAGCGTCACGTCGTTCCCCTATTTCCAGTCGGTGAGCAACGCGGCGAACGAGAAGTTCGTGGAAGACGTGAAGAGCACGATGGGCGGCGACACCGTGACCTATCACGCCATGGAATGCGCCTACTTCCAAGTGTTCCTGTGGGCGCAGTCGGTGGAGAAGGCGGGCGAGGTCGATCCTCTCTCGGTTCGTGAAGCGTCCAAGGGGCAAGAGGTCGATGCGCCGGAAGGGCGTGTGCGGATCGAGCCCGAGAACCTGCACTGCTGGCTGACGCCGCGCATCGGGGTGTGGGGCTCCGACGGCCAGGCCGAGATCGTCGACGAGTATGCGGAGCCGCTGATGCCGCTCCCCTATTCGGCGTACGGCGAAGCGCCCGACAATCTCTTCTGCACGCAGGCGGGCCTGGACTCCAGCAAGCTCAAGACGTAGCCGCTGACGGCAAGGGGGCCGGCGTTTCGGCGCCGGCCCCCGTCAGCCTGGAGTCACGCATCGTCGGAACCTGAACGGCTCTCCTAGAATGGCCGACGTAATTTTCATCGGACTGAGTCTTTCGTCCATTCTGCTGCTGGTCGCCCTCGGCCTCGCCATCACTTACGGCACCATGGGTGTCATCAACATGGCGCATGGCGAGCTGGTCATGATCGGCGCCTACGTCACCGTCCTCTGCCAGACCCATTTCGGCCTGCATTTCCTGCTCTGCATCCCGGTCGCCTTCGTCGTGACCGGCGCGTTCGGCTACGCCATCGAGCGCTTCGTCGTGCGACGATTGTACGGCCGCCTGCTGGACACGCTGCTCGCGACATGGGGGCTTGCGATCATCATCCAGCAGGCCATCCGCCTCGAGTTCGGTGCCGCGTTCGCAGGCCTGCACATCGACGGGCTCGGGCCCGGCCTGCAGAACGTCCCGATCCCCTCGTTCTTCCGGGAGACGTTCCTGGTCGGCGACTTCGTGGTGCAGCCCTACCGCACCTTCATCATCGTGCTCACCATCGGGCTCTTCATCCTGACCTGGTGGCTGATCTTCCACACGTCCTTCGGCATGCAGCTCCGCGCGGTGTCGCGCAATCGCGGCATCGCGTCCTGCTGCGGCATCGACGACAAGAGGATCAACGCCTGGACCTTCGCCTACGGCTCAGCGCTGGCCGGCGCCGCCGGCGTGATGCTGGCCGGCTTCAAGACGGTCTCGCCCACCATGGGGACCCCGTTCGTGATCGACGGATTCCTGGTCGTCGTCATGGGCGGTGTCGGCAGCCTCTTCGGCACCCTTGGCTCGGCCGTGATCCTGGGCGAGGTGCAGGGCTGGGTCGCGAGCCTGCTGAATGACGTGCTCGCGCGGGCGATCGTGTTCGGCGTCATCATCGTCGTCATCATCCTGCGGCCCCAGGGCCTGTTCTCGCGCCGGGGGCGCTGACGATGCAGCTCCTGACCCGGACCAACCTGCAGCTCGCGGCGTACGGGCTGTTCATCGTCGTCGTCATGCTTCTCCCGCTCGTCATGGACGTCTTCTGGCTCAACCGGATTTCCAAGTACCTGGTGTTCGGCATGCTCGGCATCGCCATCAGCATGTCCTGGGGCTACGCCGGGATCCTCAATCTCGGCCAGGGGCTCTTCTTCGGCTTCGGCGCCTACATGCTGGCGATGTCGCTCAAGCTCGCGAGCCCGACGAGCCTGCTGCAGGGGTCCGACGAGCCGGTTCCCGACTTCATGCTGTGGACGTCGGAGCCGGGCGCGCCCATCGATCTCTGCTGCATCAACCAGGGCTCGTTCCTGTGGATCCCCTTCAAGGAGCAGTGGTTCGGCGTGGCCATGGGGCTGGTCATGCCCACGCTCATCGCCTTCGTGCTGGGCTATGCGATGTTCCGCGCCCGAATAGCGGGCGTCTATGTCGCGATCCTGACGCTCGCGCTCTGCCTGCTGGTGCGGCTTCTGGTGATCGATGCGCAGCCGCTTATCAACGGCTTCAACGGGCTCACCGATCTCGGCTGGTTCACCGTGGGCGGCCTCGAGTTCGATCCCTACCTGGTGGAGACCTACTACCTCATCGCGATCATCACCTGCCTGGTGCTGATCGGCTCCCGCTGGCTGGTCAACACCAAGGTGGGCGTGATCCTGCAGGCCATCCGCGACAACGAAGAGCGCGTGCGCTACCTCGGTTACGACGTCGCCATCTACAAGGTGTTCTTCTTCTGCGTCTCGGCGGCGATCGCGGGGCTCGCGGGCATGCTCTACGTGGTTGCGGCCGAGTTCGCCTCGCCCACCTTCATGAACATCGGCTTCAGCATCTCGATGGTGGTGTGGGCCGCCGTCGGCGGCCGCTGGTCGCTGCTGGGCGCCTGCCTCGGCGCGATCCTGCTGAACGTGGTCGAGGCCACGGTGAGCGAGACGGAAACGCTGGTGGAGGCGTGGCAGCTCATCATCGGCGCGATCTTCCTGTTCGTCGTTCTGGTGATGCCGCGCGGGCTCGCGGGCTTCATCCAGCAAGGGGCGGACCTGGGGCTGGACTGGCTCCACAGGAAGGCCGGCGAGCGCCGTGTCAGGTAGGTCGATGCAAGGCGGGGGACGTTGCCCGGGAATTCGGGTGTCGAAGAGGCAGGCGGCCTAGCATGACGGCGATCCTGGAGATCGAGAACCTGGAGGTGAACTTCCGCGGCTTTCGCGCGGTGGACGGGTTCGACATGTCCGTGGAAGAAGGAGAGCTGCGGGTCCTCATCGGGGCCAACGGCGCAGGCAAGACGACGCTCATGGACCTCATCACCGGCCGCACCAAGTCGACCGGCGGCAAGGTGACCTTCCTCGGCGACAACATCACCAATCGGCAGGAGCACAAGATCGCGCGGCGCGGGATCGGCCGGAAGTTTCAGGTGCCGAGCGTTTTCAAGGACCTGACGGTTCGCGAGAACCTGGAGGTGGCGTACACCCGCAGCCTGTCAGTCTGGCGGAACCTGACGGTCAGCGCGAAGCCACGCCGGCTCGATGCGCGGATCGAGCGCGCCCTGGAGCTTTCGAGCCTGACCGAAGAGAGCACGAATCTTGCCGGGAACCTCTCCCACGGGCAGACGCAGTGGCTGGAGCTCGGCATGGTGCTGATGCAGAACCCGAAGCTCGTCCTGCTGGATGAGCCCACGGCGGGCATGACCGCCTCGGAGACGGAAAAGACCTCAGAGATCATCAATGGCCTCAGGGGCGAGCATTCCATCATCGTCGTCGAGCATGACATGACGTTCGTGCGCTCCATTTGCGAGGTCATCACCGTCATGCACCTGGGAAAGAAGCTCGCGGAGGGGACGGTCGAGCAGATCGAGAACGACCGGGCGGTGATCGACGCCTATCTGGGCAGCGGCGGCATCACCCATGCTTGAGCTGCTGCAGGTGAACTCCTTCTACGGCGCGAGCCACGTGCTGCGCGACATAGACCTGTCGGTCCGCAGCGGCGAGATCGTCAGCATCCTGGGGCGGAACGGCGTCGGCAAGACGACGCTCCTCAAGAGCATTCTCGGGCTGGAGGTTCGCACCCGCGGCACCGTCACCCTGGATGGCGAGGACATCACCGCGAGGCCCACCTACCTTCGCGCCCGCGCCGGGATCGGCTACGTGCCGCAGGGACGCGAGCTGATCCCCGATTTTTCCATTCGCGACAATATCCTGATGGGATGCTACGCGCGTGGCGACGGCAGGCGGCTCGTGCCCGATCTGGTCAGGGAGATGTTCCCCTACCTGCGCGACAACCTCGGCCGGAGGGCCGGGCTGCTCTCGGGCGGCCAGCAGCAGCAGCTCGCGATCGCCCGTGCGCTCGCGTCGGAGCCTCGCATCCTCCTGATGGACGAGCCGACCGAGGGCATCCAGCCCAACATCGTCGAGCAGATCGAGGACACGATTCAGCGTCTCAACAAGCAGGTCGGCCTGACCATCGTCCTGGTCGAGCAGAACGTGAAGTTCGCGCGGGCGGCGTCCCAGCACTTCTGCATCATCGAGAGGGGCGAGATCGCGGCCAGCGGCGCGATCGACGCCCTGACCGACGAAATTGTGCGCCGGCACATGACCGTATAGGGCGCCCGCCTCTCACCCCTCCGGCTCGGGCTGCCGTCGCGGCACGGGGCCCGGGTCGTCGAGCGCCCAGCCTGCGCCGTCCAACGCAATCACCGTCTCGCCCGTCACGGTGCCGGGATCGAGGCAGAGCGCGTTGACGCTGTAGCAATCCGGCGCCGAGCGCGGCGAGTAGAACGACTTCACGCCGCAGACCGCGCAGAAGAGGTGCTCGGCGACGCCGGTGCCGAAGCGGTAGCTGGTAAGCCGGTCCGCGCCGGAGAGCAGGGTGAAGCGCCGCTTCGGCACCACCAGATGGCGGTAGCCGCTCTTGCGGCAGATCGAGCAGTTGCAGTCCTGCACCTCGATCTCAGCCGGCGCCTCGCAGGCGAAGCGCACCGCGCCGCAGTGGCAGCCGCCCCGGTGGGTGACGAGCGCGGTCACGGCACTCTCCCCGATCTGTGGGGTCGCGGGGCGCAGGGCGGCTCTGCGCCTGCATCCATGCCGCCGGCGGTCCGCCGGCCGCTGGAGCGGGCGATGGGATTCGAACCCACGACCCCAACCTTGGCAAGGTTGTGCTCTACCCCTGAGCTACGCCCGCGCGCGCGGCGCCCCGTGCGCCGCGATACTACGCCATCGGGGCGTCTGCACAAGCTGCAATCCGGCTGACACGAGCGCGTCGCATACGGTGATTGCAACGCAGGTATTCTCGCGGTCCGGCAGATGCCGATTGACGCTGGCCCCCGGCAGGGGTAGGAGGAGCGCGGACCGGGGACGCCGCGTGACGCGCGCGTCCTGTCAAGGGTCCGGCGGCGGGTCTACCGTCGGCCGCCTCGCGGCCACCCCGCCGGCGAAGGAGTGAATTCCTGCATCACGTCTTTGGCCCGCGTTGAGCGGCTGGGCGCCACACCGGCGCCGGGGCCGCGCTGTCGCGCGAGGTCTCGCAGGGTGCGGCATGGACGCCGCAATGGAGGAATCTAGTGGAATTGAATGAGGGGTTCGCGGACCTCGGCTTGAGCGAGCCGTTGCTCGCCGCCGTCGCCGCGGCCGGTTACGAGACACCGACGCCGATCCAGGAGAAGGCCATCCCGCTCGTCCTGCGGGGCGTCGACCTGCTGGGCTGCGCCCAGACCGGCACGGGCAAGACCGCGTCCTACGCGCTGCCCATCATCGACATACTGAGTTCGGGCACGGGCAAGCCCCGCATGCCGCGCTGCCTGATCCTGGCGCCGACGCGGGAGCTTGCGCAGCAGATTGCGGACAACTTCGCCACCTACGGCACCAACCACAGCCTGCGCCAGGCGCTGCTCATCGGCGGCGAGGGGTTCACGCTGCAGGAGGCCGCCCTCGGCAAGGATCCGGACGTTCTCATCGCGACCCCCGGCCGCCTGATCGACATGTTCGAGCGCGGGCGCATCATGCTGGGCGGCGTCAAGGTCCTGGTCATCGACGAGGCCGACCGCATGCTCGACATGGGCTTCATCCCGGATGTTGAGCGCATCGTCCAGACGCTGCCGCGCATTCGCCAGACCCTGATGTTCTCCGCCACGCTCGGGCCCGAGATCAAGCGTCTCGGCAAGGAGTTCCTGATCAACCCCAAGGAGGTGAGCGTGGCTCCGCCGGCCACCGTGGCGGGCACCGTGAGCCACGCGATGATCCTAGTCGATCCGGCGGAGAAGCGCGCCGCGCTGCGCGACCTGCTCCGCGACGAGGCGGTGCAGAGCGCGCTGATCTTCTGCAACCGCAAGAAGGACGTCGACATCGTCAGCGCCTCGCTCGCGCGCCATGGGTTCAACGCCCGCGCGCTGCACGGCGACATGGTGCAGTACCGGCGGACCGAGACGCTGGCGGCGTTCAAGGGCGGCGAGGTCAACCTCCTGGTGTGCAGCGACGTGGCCGGGCGGGGCCTCGACATCGAGGCGGTCTCCCACGTCATCAACTTCGACGTGCCCTACAATCCGGAGGACTACGTCCACCGCATCGGCCGCACCGGCCGGGCCGGGCGCGAGGGGCGGGCGATTACGCTCGCGACGCACGAGGAAGCCGAAGCGGTGGACGCCATCGCGGCGCTGGTGGGCGGCGCGATCCCGCTCACGACCGCCGACGGAGAGCCGGCTGCGCTGGGCGCCGCCCCGCGCGAGCGTGAACGCCCGCGCCGCAGCCGCAGCAGGCGCCGCGAGGAGCCGGGTGCGCGAGAGAAGAGGCCCGCGCGCAAACGCGCCCGCAGCGCGGAAGCCGCCAAGGATCGGCCGCCACTGAAGCGCGCTCCCGATGGCGAGAGTGCCGAGGCAGGCGAGGGCCGCCGCAAGCGCAGGCCGGCCAAGCAGAGCGCGTCCTCCCGCGACGACGAGCGGGTCACCGGACTGGGCGACCACGTGCCGGCGTTTCTCCGCGATCCCTTGCCCGCGCTCCCCCCCGGCGCGGAGCGCTAGCCGGCCACGACGCCCCGCCGTATCTTGCGGTATCGGCAAGGCACGGGGCTGGATGGACGAGTTCGACTACGTCGTGGTGGGCGCCGGCTCGGCCGGCTGCGTGCTGGCCAACCGGCTGAGCGCCGACCCGGGCAACAGCGTGCTGCTGCTCGAAGCCGGCGGCCGCGACTGGCATCCCCTCATCCATGTGCCGGTCGGTTTCTGGAAGCTGGTCGACCGCCCGAGCGTCAACTGGTGCTTCGACACGGAGCCCGAGGCGGGCACCGACCACCGGCGCCTCCCGATTCCGCGCGGCAAGGTGCTGGGTGGCTCGAGTTCGATCAACGGCATGCTCTACGTGCGCGGCCAGGCCCGCGACTACGACACCTGGGCCCAGCTTGGCAACCAGGGCTGGTCCTACGAAGAGGTGCTGCCCCACTTCAGACGCTCGGAGCGCTTCGAGCGCGGCGGCGACGACCTTCGGGGCGGAGACGGCGAGCTGAACGTGGCGGACGCGATAGAGCGGCACCCACTGCTCGATGCGTTCGTCGAAGCCGGAACCGAGCTCGGATACGCCAAGAACCCGGACTACAACAGAGCCTCCCAGGAGGGCTTCGGCTACTACCAGGTGACGCAGCGGCGCGGCCGGCGCCATAGCACCGCCCGGGCGTTCCTGAGCCCTGCGCGGCGGCGGCCGAACCTCACGATACGCACGCGGGCGCTCGCGCACCGGGTGCTCGTCGAGAACGGTCGTGCGGTGGGCGTGCGCTACGGGTCGGCACGAGCCAGGGGGAACACGGCGACGGAGGTGCGCGCCCGGCGGGACGTGATCCTCGCCGCCGGGGCGGTGCAGTCGCCGCAGCTCCTGGAGCTGTCCGGGATCGGACAGCCGGATCTTCTGCGCGAGCACGACATCCCGGTCGTGCAGGAGCTGCCGGGGGTGGGCGAGAACTACCGGGACCACTACCTGAGCAAGGTCGCCTGGCGGGTCCGGCATTCGCGGACCCTCAACGAGGACACGCGCGGGGCGCGGTTCGCGTTGGCGGCGCTGCAATACGCGGCCGCGCGCCGGGGCGCCTTCACCTGCACCGCGGGCATCGCGCACGCCTTCGTGCGCACGCGTCCCGAACTCGAGACGCCCGACCTGCAGTTCGACTTCGCCCACGCAAGCCATGTGCCCGGCAGGAAGGGGACCCTCGAGAGAGAACCGGGCATGACGCTCTCGGTCTGGCAGCTTCGTCCGGAGAGCCGGGGCTCGATACACATCAAGCGGGCCGATCCGACGGCGCCGCCGGCCATCCGCCCGAACTTCCTGAGCGAACAGGTGGACCGGGACGCGCTCGTCGAGGGCATCCGTATCGCGCGGCGCATCGGTGATGCGCCGTCCCTCGCCCGCTACCGGGAGCATGAGCTTTCCCCCGGCGCCGAGGTCCGGACCTACGATGAGATTCTGGACTTCTGCCGGCGGGCGGGTTCCACGGTCTTCCATCCGGTCGGCACCTGCAGGATGGGCAGGGATGCGGAAGCCGTGGTGGACGAGCGGCTGCGCGTGCGGGGCCTCGAGGGTCTCCGCGTGGCGGATGCCTCGATCATGCCGACGATGGTCTCGGGCAACACCAACGCTCCGGCGATCATGATCGGGGAGAAGGGTGCGGCGATGATCCTGGAGGACCACCGGGACGATCGGCGCAAGCCTCGAGGCCCAGGGGCGGCAACCCGTTCCTGACGCGCTTTGACGGGCTCGGTGCAGGGCGGACTTCGTCTGGGCATCTGATGTTGACTCACGGTCGCCAGTTGCAAGCTGCGGTAGGGATGAGCTTCTCATCGTCCCCTTCTTCGCGTAGGCTCGCCCGAACGTCGGTCCCCACTGGAATACCCATGCGCGACAGGGATCCAGAAATTTCCGGGCTGGAACAGAAATTTGAGCCGCGGCATGGCAGCGGCTGAGTGCCCGGGAATCGATGGCGCGACGATGATCGACAACAAGATAGTCCTGCCGGAATCGCAGCTTCCACGGAGCTGGTACAACGTCGTGGCGGAACTGCCGTTCGATGTTCCGAAGCCGTTGCATCCGATCGAGAACCGAGGCGTGGAAATCGAGGACTACGACTGGCTATGGCCGCGGGAGTGTCTTCGAATCGAGCTGCAGGAGGGCGAGTACGGCACCGACGCGTGGATCGAAATCCCGCAGTTCATATCGGACGTGTACCGTCGATACCGACCATCCCCCTTGGTGCGAGCCCGTGCGCTGGAGACGTATCTCGGGACGCCTGCCGAGATCTACTACAAGCGCGAAGACCTGAATCCTGCGGGCAGTCACAAGTTCAACACCGCATTGGTGCAGGCGTACTACGCCGCGCGCGAAGAGAACTCCCGGATTCACAGCATGGTCACCGACACGGGAGCCGGTCAGTGGGGAGCGGCCTTGGCGATGGCGTGCGAGACACTGGGTCTCGGTTGCTGTGTGTTCATGATCCGCAAGAGCTATGACGAGAAGCCCTATCGCCGCTACCTGATGCGCATGGCGGGCGCCGACGTTTACTCCTCCCCCAGTGAGCTGACGAGCACCGGACGGCAGATCCTGAGGGACGACCCGGAGAACTCGGGCAGTCTCGGCATCGGCATGAGCGAAGCGATCGAGTTCGTCAGGGAGGATCGCGGGCGGCGCCTCGCGCTGGGGTGCATGTCCTACTACGCCGTGCTCCATCAATCGATCATCGGTCTGGAGACGAAGCTCCAGCTCGAGCAGGTCGGCCGCTCGCCCAGCCTGATGATCGGCTGCGTTGGCGGCGGCAGTAATTTCACAGGCTTCATCGCACCGTTCGTGCGCGAGAAGATCGACGGAAGCGCCATCGAGTTTCGCGCCATCGAGCCGGACTCGATACCGACGCTCAGCCGGGGCGAGTACCGGTACGACTGGGCCGACTTCTCCGAGCTGACACCTCGGATTCTGATGTACACGCTCGGTCATCGGTTCGTGCCGCCGCCGGTTCACTCGGGCGGACTGCGGTATCACGGCAAGACGCCCGTTCTCTCCGCGCTGGTCAAGAACGACGTGGTCGATACCAGGACCTATAGCCAGAGCGAGGTGTTTGACGCGGGACGCGTGTTCCTGAAGACCGAAGGTGTTCTTGCTGCGCCGGAAAGCGCCCATGCGGTGCTGGGTGCGATCGATGCGGCGAGGGACGCTTCGAGAACCGGGCGCAAGCAGGTCATCGTCTTCTGCCTGTCGGGGCACGGCTATCTGGATCTGAAGGGCTACTCGGATGTGCTCGACCTTGACGCACCGAATTAGCACGCCGTCCCGGCTCCATTTCACGCTGATCGACATGAATGGCGAGATTGGCCGTATCGACGGCAGTCTCGGCCTCGCGACCCAGGACCCCGGCGTGTTGCTCGAATTCGGCCCCCACGGGCGGACCGTGGTTCGGGGAGGCAGCCCTGCCGAGCGGGAGCTGATTCTGGCCGAGATTGCCGCGGCCGGCGAGATTCTCGACGTCGAACCGGGCATCGAGATCCTGATCCGTCAGATGATTCCCCCGCACCAGGGGTTGGGAGCCGGCACTCAGACGAGGCTCGCGGTCTTGAGCGCATTGAGTCACCAGCTCGGATTGAACCATTCGCCACGCGAGATCGGCGCCATGTCCACCCGGGGAGGCACATCGGGGATCGGAATCAACGCCTTTCGGTGTGGGGGGATTCTGCTCGACGGGGGCCATTCCGTGCGCGAGCAGAAAGGTGCGTTCGCACCCTCCCACTTCGCGACCAAGGCAGGTCAACCGCCGCTTCTCATGCGCAACGACTTCCCGACGAACTGGGGGATTGCGCTCTTCATTCCGAGCGGTCAACGGGGCCTGTCGGGCCGGGACGAGCTTGACTTCATGCGTGCCAACACACCGATCCCGCTTGAGGAAGTTCAGTCGACGTGCCACATCATCCTGATGCGGCTCTTGCCGGCGTTGCGGGAACTCGATCTCGAGACTTTCGGCTCCTCCGTCAGCGCCCTTCAGGACGTCGGCTGGAAGAGGCGGCACTGGACTCGCCCCGACATCGAGCCGCTGCGATCCGTCAGGTTCGCCTTCGACGCGACCGCCGGAATCCAGGGTTGCGGGCTCTCGTCGACCGGCACAACGGTCTTCGGCTTCTTCGACAGGGCCAAGGTCTCGGATGACGAGCTGACAGCAGGTCTACGGCGCGAATTGAGTGACAGGAAAGCCATACCAGGACGAGTCGTGTGCACGCGAGCGAACAATTCCGGTATGCACCTCTCGGCGGTGGCCTGAGCGGGCAACGGCCGGTCGAATCGATGCGTCTGGTGTGCAGCACGACCCGCAGGTCCGGACCCGGACGAACCCCGCGTCGTTCCGCCCGAACGGCACGGTACTCGAGGATCAACCCCGACAATCAGGAGGAACCCCCATGGCGGCATACGTGATCGTCAACGATGAAGTAACGGATGAAGGCGCGTTCTCGGAGTTTCGGGAACGGATCGGCGCAACGGTTGAGGCCCACGGCGGCCGATACATCGTGCGTGGTGGCAGCGTTGAAGTGATCGAGGGCAGTTGGTCCCCCGGTCGACTCGTGGTGATTGAGTTCGACGATGGCGCCGCGGCACGTGCGTGGCTCAACTCACCCGAGTACGCCGACCTCAAGGGAATCCGGCAGCGGTCGGCGAGCGCCGACCTGGTCGTCGTCGAGGGGGTGTGACATCACCCCGAATCGCCCCATGTGCAGCTTGACGGACACCTGACCGGCCCGACTGCCCACGCGATTTCATCCGCGGAGGCGCGCCGTGGCGGTGGACTAACGCGTTACGCCGCGGCGCTCCCGAGCCTGAGTGTTTGGGCGGCGCACGGTCGGTGACGCTTGGTCGGTTGCGGTGGGTCCCTGATGACGTTACGGTCAAGGCGATGCCTAGGCGAAAGGCAACGCTCGGCTAGGTAAGTCACGAATGCGGGGACACCTGCGCGGTCGTCTCTCGACAGTTGTGAACGCCCTCAACAAGCACATTCGGAACCAACCCGACGAGCCCTGTTCGGCGCCAGTCGGGCTGGGCGTTACCGTGCAGGCCGCCATTCTCGCCGTGATCAACACGGTGGTGATGGTCACAATGGTGGTCAGGGCCTCGGACGAAGGTCAGGCGTACCTCTCGTGGGCGATCTGTGCGGCGCTCGTCATCGGCGGCGCCGTGACCGCCTTGCAGGCGCACCGGCTCGGCCGATTCGGCGCCGGGCACCTTCTGCTGTGCGGTGCCGGACCGCATTTTGTCGCCATATCGGTCGTGGCGATCAATGTCGGCGGATGGTCCACGCTTGCCAGCCTTGTCATTGTCTCTTCCCTCGCCCAGTTCGCATTCGCGGCCTGGCTGCCGGTCTTGAGGAGAATCATCACCCCTGTCGTCTGCGGCACCTCTCTCATGCTGATCGCCATTTCGGTGATCAGGGTTGCGGTCGACCGGTTGGGAGACGTGCCCGAGGGAACGGCCTCGATTGCGAGCCCGCTCGTCGTGGCGGCAACGCTGGGTGCCGCGGTTGTTGCTTCCCTGAAAGGCGCGGGCATCCTGCGGCTGTGGGCTCCACTCATCGGCATCCTGTCGGGGTGCATCGTCGCAGCGGTCTTCGGCCTCTACGACCTCGATTTCCTGAGACAGGAATCCTGGTTCGAGTTGCCGGACTTCGGCGCGTGGCAGGGCGTTGACCTGACACCGGGAACGGAGTTCTGGACGCTCCTGCCGACGTTCGTGATCGTAACGCTCGTCGTCGCCGTGAAGACCAGCGGCGACGGTGTGGTCATCCAGCAGGTGTCGCTTCGGAGACCGCGAGCCATCGACTTCAGGGTCGTGCAGGGCACGGTCAACGCGAGCGGTCTGGGAGGAGTGCTGTCGGGGTTGGCCGGCACGCCGCCGACGATCGTTTACTCGCCGTCGACCATTTCCCTGATCAATCTGACGGGCATCGCGTTTCGCGGCATCGGCTACTGGATCGGCGCCGTTCTCATCCTGATCGCGTTCTTCCCGAAGGTCACCGCGCTGTTGCTCGCTGCCCCGAGCGCCGTCGTGGCTTCGCTGTTGCTGATGGTAATGGGGATGCTGCTCGTCGAGGGCATGCGCATGATCTTCAGGGAAGGGCTCGATCAGAAGAACACGCTCATTGTCGCGATGACGCTGTCGGTGGGGCTGGCCGTGGAGAGCCTGAACGTGTTCGGAATGCGCCCGGACAGCCTCTGGATGTCGATCCTCGGAAACGGCCCGACCGCCGGTATCGTCGTGATGATCGCCCTGACGACGCTCCTCGAATTGACCAGCCCGCGCAGCAGAAAGCTGGAGGTGACACTCGGGACATCGGCACTGCCGAAAATCGACGCGTTTCTCCAGGAATTCGCGGCCGAAATCGGGTGGAGCGAAGAGTCGGCCAATCGACTGCGTGCATCCGGCGAGGAGTCGCTGCTGAGTCTGCTGCCTTCGGAGAGCGAAGGCAGCGAGGCGAGCACCCGACTCATCGTCCTGGTCCGCTTGCAGGACGATATCGTCACACTGGACCTGCTCTCCGTCTTCGAAGAAGAGCAGAACATCGAAGACCGGCTCACGTACATGAGCGAGGAAGCGGAAGTGCGCGACGATCGCGAGCTGTCTTTCCGGCTGTTGCGGCACTACGCATCGTCGGTTCACCACAGGAAGTACTATGGCGCGGACGTGGTGACCGTGAAGGTCGAGCGGACGGAATGAGCCGCGGCGAGTAGCGGCGGAGGCCGGCTGCCCCGGCTGTCTGAATCCGCCGGGCCGACGCCGGCTCAGGCGACCCGTTCGCCGGTGTCGTCGCTCTCGCCGGCGATGGTGGTGCGGACCATGTGGCGCGGCTGGTCGGCGGGATAGCCGAGGCCGCGGTGCAGGACGCAACGGTTGTCCCACAGCACCAGGTCGCCCACGGACCAGCGGTGAGTGAGGACGCGGGGCGGGCGGCAGGCGTCCTCGCAGAGCCGCTCCAGCAGGCGGCGACTCTCCTGCTCGTCCTCGCCCACGATATGGCTCGCGTGGCGACCGATATAGAGGTTGCGCCGCCCCGTCGCCGGGTGGGTGCGGATCACCGGCTGCTCCACCGGCGGCAGCGCCTCCCGCTCGTCCTCGCTGAGTCCGGTCATGCCGCCGACCCTGCCCTGGCTGTAGGCGTAGCTGTGCACGGCGATCTTGTCCGCGAGCCACGCCTGCATGGCGGGATCGAGGGCGTCGTAGGCCGCGCGCATGTCGGCAAACGCGGTCTCGCCGCCGGTCTCGGGCACGATCCGCGCCGTCAGCGCCGAGCCCTTGGCCGGGATGCGCTTGAAGGAGCTGTCGGTGTGCCAAAAGTTGTTGCCCTTGAGCAGCAGCCCGGTCTCGCTGTCGGCGGGCCAGAGCGTGCCGTCCTCCTTGACGTTGGAGAGGTGGATGATCGCCGGGTGGTGCTGGGCGTGAATCTTGATGACGATGCGCTCCAGCGGGCCGAAGCGCTCGCTGAAGGCGACCTGCGCCTCTTCGGAGAGATGCTGGCCGGGGAAGACCAGGACGGCATGGGTGTGCCACGCCGCCTCGATGGCCGCGAAGGTCTCGTCGTCGAGCGCGTCCAGCCGCACGCCGCTCACCGTCGCCCCGAGAGT
>JAPPMY010000055.1 GCA_028818855.1 Rhodospirillales bacterium | reverse complement strand
GCCTGGGTCGAGAAGAACGCCGCCCAGACCCGCATGAAGGATCCCGAGACCGGCGCCATGACCCGCGCCGGCAACCAGAAGATCGTCGCCGGAACCTTCCGCCACGACACCTCGCGCAATCTCGACCCGCAGCTCCACACCCACGCCGTGCTGGCCAACATGGTCAGGGGCGCGGACGGCAAGTGGCGCACCATGGTCAATGACGGCCTCTACGCCCGCCAGAAGTTGATCGGCATGCTCTACCGCAACGAGCTTGCGGCGGGGCTCTCGAAGCTCGGCTACGGCATCGAGAAGAGCCATGCCGACGGGCGTTTCGAGATCGCCGGCGTGCCGAGGGAGGCCATCGCGGCCTTCTCGACGAGGCGCGCGGAGATCGAGGCGGCGATGGAGGCGCGCGGTCTGGGCAGTTCCGGCGACAATCCGCGCCTGGCCGAGCGGGCGGCGCTGATGACGCGGGCGGCCAAGCGGGACATCGACCGCCGGGAGCTCGGCGGCGTCTGGCGCCACCAGGCCGCCGATCTGGGGTTCGATGCCAAGGCGTTGGTCGCCGAGGCCGTGGAAAAATCCGCCGCGCCGGAGCGGCACGCGGCCCCGGAGCCTCCGACCGAACCTGACAGGGAAAGGCAGTCGGGAGCCGCACCGTCAACGGCCGGCGCCATGCGGCAGGCGGAACTGCCGCTCGACGGGCCGACAACGACATCCGGACGGGAGTCGGCCGCGCAATCTTCACCGCTGTCGCCAGATAGTCCGGGCGAAGCCGCGCCGCCGTCGCCCGCGTCGGAGGCGGTCGCCTGGGCGCTGGCGCATCTCTCGGAGCGCGAGGCGGTGTTCGCCCGCGCCGACCTCTACGCCGCCGCGCTCGCCCATGCGCCGGGCGCGGTCGCGATCGACGAGGCCGAGCGGGAAGTGGCCGCCCTCGAGAAGGCCGGGACGCTGCACGCCGTCGACATCCCCGGCGCGGAGGATTCGCTCGCCACCGAGCGCACCGTGGCCGAGGAGCGCGAGACGGTGGCGCTGTGGCGCGCCGGCGAGGGCCGCGGCCGGGCGCCGATGCGCGGCTGGCAGGTGCAGGGGCATCTCAGCCGCGGACCGCTGACGGCCGGGCAGAAGGACGCCGTGAAGCTGATCCTGTCGGCGAAGGACCGGACGGTCGGCGTGCAGGGCTACGCCGGGACGGGCAAGACCGCCATGCTGAACCGCGCCCGTGCGCTCGCGGAGAAGAAGGGCTGGCGCATGACGGGGCTCGCGCCCTCGGCCTCGGCGGCCGAAACGCTGGCGACGGAGGCCGGCATCGCGACCGAGACCCTGCAGCGCTTCCTCGCCCGCAATGCCGGCGTCGCCGAGGGCAGGCTCACCAGGAAGGGCGCCAGGGAGATGCGCGCCGCCTTCGCGAAGACGATCCTCGTGGTCGACGAGGGCTCGCTCGCCTCCACCGTCCAGGCAAGGGACCTGCTCAGGATCGCCAACGAACTCCGCATCCCGCGTGTCGTTCTCGTCGGAGACTCCAAACAGCTCGACGCCGTCGATGCCGGCAAACCCTTCGCCCAGCTCCAGGCCGCCGGGATGAAGACCGCCGTGATGGACGAGATCATGCGCCAGCGCGATCCGGCGCTGAAGGAAGCCGTCGAGGCGAGCCTCAGGGGCGACATTGCCCGCGCTTTCGAGAAGCTCGGAGAGAATGTCGCCGAGGTGAAGCCCGACAATCTCGCCGGCGCCGTGGCGGCCCGCTGGCTCCGGCTCTCGAACGAGAACCGCGAAAACACCGGGGTGATGGCGCCCTCGCACGAACTCCGCCAGCAGATCAACGGCCATATCCGCGAGCGCCTCGCCCGCGAGGGGAGCCTCCACGGGCCGGCGATGCAGAGCGAACGGCTGGTCTCCAGGGGCTACACCAACGCCGAAAAGGCGCTCGCCGCCAACTACGCGCCCGGCGATATTGTCGCCTTCCACCGACCCTATACGCGCATCGGCGTCGAGAAGGGCGACGAGCGCGCGGTGATCGGCGTCGATCACAGGCGGCGAGAGGTGCTGCTCGATGACGGCAGGGGCGGCCGCACTGCCTGGAAGCCGGCGCAGATCGGCGGGCGGAAGGGCGGCAGCGAGGTCTACAGGGTCGAGGCGATCGAGCTCCGGGCGGGCGACCGCATCCGCTGGACCCGCAACGACGCCGGCCTCGGCCTCGTGAACTCCCGCACCGCCGAGGTCCTGAAGGTCGCGAACGGACGGGTAATGTTCCGCCTCGAGGACGGCAAGACGCTGGAACTCGACAGGGGCGATCCGCAGCTGCGCCATCTCGACCATGCCTGGGCGTCGACCGTGCACGCCTTCCAGGGCCGCACGGTGGACCGGGTGATCGCCGCCATGGAG
>JAPPMY010000210.1 GCA_028818855.1 Rhodospirillales bacterium | reverse complement strand
GCGCTCGAGGAATTCAACATGCCGATGCGGGTCACCGCCATCACCCGCAAGGCGCGCCCCGTCATCCCCTCCTACATCAGCCAGGTCGCGCCGTCCGAATCGAGCGTGATGAAACGGGTCTCCTACGAGCCGCTGTTCCTTGGCCATCTCCGCGACACGCTCGGCATCAAGGCGGTCACCGCGGTCTCCCTGCACGAGAAGCTGACCGGGTTGCTGCGGGTGACGATCGTCACGCTGGAGCGCGGCGCGCCGCGCACCGAGGTGTGGCGGGCGCTCTACGGCGCGGCGAGCTTCAAGGGCGATTGCAGCAAGATCTGCATCGCGGTCAACGACGACATCGACGGCGACAATGCCGACGCGGTCCTCTGGGCGATGGCCTATCGCCACAACCCGGTGGACGACGTCGTTCTCCTGCCCCATCGCGGTCAGGGGCACGGGCCGAAGCGGGAGCACAAGGGGGAGGAGGACTCGACCCTCCTGATCGACGCGACGATGAAGTCGCCGATGCCGCCCCTGGCGCTCCCGACCCGCGAATACATGGAAGGGGCGAAGGCGCTCTGGGAACGGTTGGGTCTTCCCAAACTCAAGCCCGAGTCGCCGTGGCACGGCTATTCGCTGGGCGACTGGTCGGACGACTGGGAACAGGCGGCAAAGCGCGCCGCGGACGGGCACTACCTCTATAACGGAAGGCGCACCCTGCAACGCCAGCGTCCCGGGCTGGTGCCCGAAACGTCGGTGCGCGACGTGGAGGGAGACGGTTAGTGTCCGGTTCAGTCGGAAGCGTTGGCCTTGCTCCCGCCACGTCATGGTCGGCGAAGGCCGACCATCCATGTTTTGTTTTTCTTTTTCGGACGACCGAAAAAACTCGTGGATGGTCGGCCTTCGCCGACCATGACGACGGGGGAGTGGCGGGGGTGCCGTGCGGACCGATGGGCGCTTCGGAACCAGGACACTAGAGGCGGAGAAAACCGAATGGCACCGGATGGGAGTTTGCACGAAGCTCTTACCGAGACGGCGGCCGCGATGGTGCCGGTTCTGCTGGAACGGCAGAAAGAAGCCGACACGCTGCGCCGGATCCCGGATTCGACCCACCGGGATTTCCTCGACGCCGGCCTCTACCGGATCTACCAGCCGAGGCGGTATGGCGGGCTGGAATGCGAGAACCGGGCGCTGATCGACATCGCCGGCGAGCTCGGACGCGGTTGCGGATCGAGCGCCTGGATCTTCACCAACCTGGTCGCCCAGAGCCTTGTGCTCTCGATGAACTGCGTCGAGGCGCAGGACGACGTGTGGGGCGAGAACCCCGAGGCGCTGATCGCATCGGGTCTTTCGGTCACCGGGGCGAAGACCGAACCGGTCGAGGACGGCATCCTGCTCGACGGGCTGTGGAGTTTCTCGAGCGGTGTCGATTTCGCCGACTGGCTGCATCTCCAGGTCTTCGTGCCGCGGGAGGAGGGCCCGCCCGAACCCCGCTTCGCGCTGATCCCGCGGGGCTCGTTCGAAATCGTCGACGACTGGAACGCGACCGGCCTGCTGGCGACCGGCAGCAAGTCGGTGCGGCTGAACGACGTGTTCGTGCCCGACTACCGGACCGTGGCCGCCGGCGTGCTCTCCGGCGGCAAGGGTCTCGCCCGGGACCTCAACTCGGCGCCGCTCTACCAGATTTCGATCTGGTCGGCCGGAACCCAGATCTTCTCCGCCCCCGCGGTCGGTATCGCGCGCGGCGCGCTCGACTACGTGGAGGACGAGTTCCGGGACAGGGTGGGCGTGGTCGGGGTCAAGCTCTCCGAGCTGCCGACCGCGCAGGCCCGCGTCGCCGAGGCCAATGCCGAGATCGACGCGGCGAAGGCGCTCCTGCTCCAGGTCAGCGTCGAGGCGACCGACTTCGCCGAACGCGACGTTCATCCCGAGCTCGAACAGCGTGCCCGCTGGCGGCTCAACAACGCCTATGCGACGCAGCTCTCGATCCGCGCGGTCGAACGTCTGTACCCGCTCCTCGGCGCGCGCGGTCTCGATGCGGCGAACCCCTTCATGCGCGCCTGGCGGGACGTGCACGCGGTGGGGCAGCAGATCACCCAGGCCTGGGACATGCAGGCAACGAACGCCGGGCGGATCCGCTTCGGCCTGCCCTCGGTCGACCCGCGTCTGTAAAGGGCCGCCGATGACCCGTGTCATCGCATTTCTCGTCGCCGCCCTCTTTCTCGCGCCGCCGGCCGAGGCGGCGGACAGGTTCGTGTTCGGCACGAACTGGAAGGCCGAGGCCGAGCATGGCGGCTTCTACCAGGCGCTGGCGGAGGGCCGTTACGCCAAATACGGGCTCGACGTCACGATCCGCGAGGGCGGGCCGCAGGTGAACCACAACCAGCTGCTCGCGGCGGGG
>JAPPMY010000223.1 GCA_028818855.1 Rhodospirillales bacterium | reverse complement strand
TCCCGATCTCGATCGGCCCGCTCACCATCGGGAGTGTCGGCGGCGTCATCGACACCCCCAACCCGTCCTCGCCGATCTGCTTCTGCGGCTCGCCCATCCCCCGCATCGGCCTCTCGCTCGGGGTCTGGGAGCCGGCGCGGCTGGTCGACGTCACCAGGACCCCATGGTGCTTCCCCAACCTGGGCGGTCTCACCATCGATCCGGGCCTCCCCGCCGCCAGGGGCCGCACCGGATCGTCGGGCGGCGACGGCGCCAAGGGCTCGGTCTGGCATGCCCACTACTACATGTATCCGCTCCTGTCGTGGATCGGGGTGCTGCTCGATCTCGGCTGCCTGGAGGGCGGCGGCCTCGACATCGCCTGGGTCTCGGAGCTCGACCCGGCCTGGCTCGACGACGAGCTGTCGTTCCTGCTCAACCCGGAAGCCGCTCTCTTTGCCAACCTGCCGGCGCAGGCGGCGTGCGCCGCCGACTGTGCGGCGGCCTCGGCCGGGCTGCCGCTCGATCCGCTGTTCTGGTGCGCGGGCTGCCAGGGCGGGATGTATCCGCTGACCGGCAACGTGGCGGCGCATGTGGGCGGGGTGCAGGCCTCGCTGCTGGCGGCCCAGCGGCTGGTCTACCGGCTGCACCGGGCGGGGCTCGCCTGGGGCACGTCGGGATCGCAGGCGCTCTGCGGGCGCTACCCGATGCCGGTGATGAGGAAGAGCCAGTACCGCTGGCAGATGACCGAGCCGGTGCCGGCGACGACGCCGATGACCGGCTGCAACCCGACGGGGCGGTCCTCGGTGCTGTGGGAGTCGCTCCGCGAACTGCCGGTCTCCGGCGAGAGCTTCGGCTACCTGCTGTTCAGAAAACGCTCGTGCTGCCTCCTCTGAACTCTATGAAACGCAACGCCAATTGCACCGCTGACGATGCCATGACGACCTTCTGTTCACGACGCGGAACCGCCCTTCTGTTCACGGCCATGCTGTTGCTCGGCGCCTGCGCCAGTCCGGCCCGGGCGGACGAGAGTCCGCGAACCGGGACGCCCGACGCCGATGCCGGCCGACTGGTCGAGAAAGTGCTGCGCAAGGCCGGCGGCAATGACCCGGATTCGCTCGGCGAGTGGACGCGTTCGATCATCGACCGCGCCCTGGAACGTGCGGGAGAGACGGCGCGGCAGACGGTCCCCGGACAGGCTGGACCGTCGGTTCCCCTCCCGGCCGAACGGCATGCAGCCGGGATTGCCGGCGACGGGGCGGCCCGCGAGGGCTCGGCCGAGGTCCTGATCTTCACCAGCCTGTCCGTGCCGGCGGCGAGCTGGCGGCAATGGGCGCATGACGCGGCCCGGACGGGTGTGCCGCTGGTGCTGCGCGGTGTGGCGGGTGATGGGCTGGCCGAAACCGCCAAAAGGATCGGCGACCGCCTTGGCGGCACCGAGGCCGGGGTCGCCATCGACCCGCGCCTGTTCCGCCTGTTCGGCATCGAGCGGGTGCCCGCCGTCGTGGTGGTTCCCGGCGGCGTGCCGCCCTGCGAGAGCCGGGGCTGCTCGGACCCCGGAACGGGGTCCGGGGCAGGCTTTTCCGCCCCGCCGCACGATCTGATCGCCGGCAATATCGGCCTTGTTGCGGCGCTGGAAGCCATTGCCGCCGAGGGCGAGGCCGGTCGCGAGATTGCGAAGGCGTATCTCGACCGTCTGACGGGAGACGGGCAATGAGTGCTCGACGGATATTCCGGAAAACGCGGACACCGCTTGCGGCTCCCCTGCTCGGCTGGGCGCTCCTGATAGTAGTGTGCTGCTTCCTGCTGTGGATCGTCTTCGGCGGCGCCGCCAACGCTGGCGATCCCAAGGCTGCGGCCCGCGCCATCGGCAATGCGGGCACGACCGCGGCGACCGCCATCGCGCGGGATTCGTCGAACGCCGCCACCGTGCCGGGCTACGCGGGCACGAACGTGCCGGAGCGCAATGTTGGCGCGAATGCGCTGGAGAGCGAAGGCCGGGCGCGGCTCGCCGATCCCGACGATCCGGGCGGGCAGGCGGGGCGCAGCGTGGTTCAAGGCGTGACGGTGCGCCCGGCGGTGCCGGCGGCGGCGGGCGATCCCGGCGTCGCGCGCGGACACGCCGTCGCCGCCGATCCACAGGCTGCCGCCCATGGCGCGGACAACCTCGCGTCGGGCAGCGTGGCCGATTGCGGCGCGGACCTGCCGGACGCCGGCCGCGGCGGGAGCTGCGGTTCCGTGCGCTGGTGCGTCGGCGCCGGCTGCGAGACGGTGGCGCCCGAGGCCAACACCGGCTTCGTCGAGGCGACCACCCGGCTCAACATGGCGCTGGAGCTCGGCGGCGAGGAGTTCGACCGCGAGAACCTCCGCTTCTTCGCCGGCAAGCGCCGGGCCTGCCACATCAAGCTGTTCGGGCTCG
>JAPPMY010000032.1 GCA_028818855.1 Rhodospirillales bacterium | reverse complement strand
ATCTACGGCAGCCCGGAGACGGTCGCCGAGAAGATCCTGGCGCTGCGCGACGAGATCGGCCACTTCGGCACGCTGATGCTGACCGCGCAGGACTGGACCGACAAGGAGCGGATGAAGCGCTCCATGTCGCTGCTCGCCGAGGAGGTCATGCCCAAGGTCAACGCCGCCATCGGCGCGCGGGCGGCGGCGGAGTAGGGCAGCCCGGCCCGAACGCCCGGGAGGACGGGCGACGGCCGAGTACGCGCTCATCACCGGCGGCGCCCGCGGCATCGGGCGTGCGTGCGCAGCCCGGCTCCGCGCGGACGGTTGCCGCGTCGTGGTCTTCGATCGCGTCGAGCCGGAAGATGCGGTGGACGAATTCGTGGCCGTCGACCTCGCCGAATCCGCCGCCACGGCGGAGGCGCTGGAGCAGGCGCTCGCGAGCCGCGCCATCACGCGGCTCGTGAACAACGTGGGCGCCGTGCGTCCGGCACTGTTGGAAGACGCGAGCCTCGACGACTTCGACTACCTGATGGCGCTCAACGTGCGCTCGGCCATCCAGTGCACCAAGGCGCTGGCACCGGGAATGCGGGCCGCGGGCTTCGGGCGCATCGTCAACGTCTCCAGCCGCTCGGTGCGGGGCAAGGAGCTTCGCACCAACTACGCCGCGACCAAGGCGGCGCTGATCGGGCTCACGCGCACCTGGGCGCTGGAGCTCGGCGGCGACGGCATCACGGTCAACTGCATCTGCCCGGGGCCGACGGCGACGGAGCTTTACGTCGAGGCCAACCCGCCGGATTCGCCCCGCACCAAGGCGGCGCTCGCCGCGATCCCGGCAGGCCGCATCGGCACGCCCGAGGACATGGCCCACGCCATCGCCTTCTTCCTCGACGAGCGCAGCTCCTTCGTCACCGGCCAGGCGATCATGGTCTGCGGCGGCTCAAGCCTCGGTGCACGGGAGAGCTACGCGGCGAGTTGAGTTCTTTCGGTTCCGTCAGCGACCCCGGCTCACAGGAGCGGATCAGGCCGCCTCGCCGACGGTGACGGTCACGCGCTTCCCCAGTCGGCGCAGGGCGCGGTCGATCGTTGCGGCCTTGGTGCCATGATCCGGATTCAACATCCGCCGTACCTCGCTCTCGGCGACGTCGAGATCGCGAGCAAGACGGCGTTGCGAAATCCCGGCTTGGCGCCAGGCCTCGTAAAGCGCCGCCTTCAGCGCGATCTGCACCGGCGGGACGACGAGCGGCCTTCCCTTGCCGGCGCGTGACGGTTTGGGCAGGGTCTCGCCTTCCCGAATCGTGGCCGCGATCAGCTCGCGCAGCAGATCCTTGGCTTCAAGGAGCGCCTCGTCGCGCGTGGCGCCGTCAGTCGCGCCCCATCCGAAGTCCGGGAACGTGATGACATGCCGGCCCTCCTCGTCGCGTTCGATCTCGGCGGGATAGTTGTAGGTGTCAGACATGCGTTCGGTCTCCGGGGACACTTGCGTCATTTCGTTCCCTAGAAATCGTCCCTGTCGATCCCAAGGTCACTGAGCATCTTAGCGAGCAGTCCCTTGCCGATGTCCTTCTTCCGATCCTTGACGGTCGTTCTGCGCCCGCCAGCATAGAGCGTTCCATGCGAGCCGGCCCCTTCGGACGCCACGAAGCGCACCTCCAAATTCCGGCTCCTCGCCCACTTGCGAACCCTCGCTATGAACTGCCGTCCGTTCATCTAGCGAGCGCGTGAGCCGGCACCTGCACCCGTCAAGGATAGGTGCGCGCACTTTTGAGCGCAACAGTCCATTCCCGACGACGACTCGAGCCAGAGTCCCACAAGGCGAACTCTTCTAAATCGGGCGGACGAAGGTGCCGGTGCCGGGGGCGCCGGTGACTCGGCCCTCGGCATAGACGGGCGTGCCGCGCACGTAGGTGCCCGTTACCCGCGCGCCGAAGGTCATGCCGTCGTAGGGGCTCCACTTGACCGCAGACGCCATGCCGGCGGCGTCGAAGGTCCAGGGGCCGGGTGCCACGATGGCGAAGTCCGCATCGGCGCCCGGCGTGAGCGCGCCCTTGCGCGGATAGAGCCCGAAGTGACGCGCCGGGCGTTCCGAGAGCAGGGCCGCGACGCGGCTGGGCGCGAGGCCGCGCTCGGTCACCATGCCGGTGTAGAGGGCTGCGAACAGGGTCTCCAGCCCCGGCATGCCGGAGCCGTTCTCCGAGAACTCGGGGTTCGACTTGCGCGAGAGCGGCCAGGCCACGTGGTCCGACGAGACGAAGTCCACCTCGTCCGCCACCACCTTCTCCCAGAGGGCCGCGCGCTCTTCGGCCCGGCGGATGGGCGGGTTCTGCTTGAGCCGGGCGCCCATCTCCAGCACCTGGCCTTCCTCGAACACCAGGTACTGCACGCAGGTCTCGGCGGTGGCGGCGACGCCTTCCTCCCGGTAGCGCTT
>JAPPMY010000056.1 GCA_028818855.1 Rhodospirillales bacterium | reverse complement strand
TAGCGCGGTGGGGGGGGCCCGCCGCGCCTATCCGCGCCCCCACTTGCGCCGAATCGGCGGCCTGGCCCTGCGCCCGGCGGAGTTGGCGGAGGCCCGGAGGCAAGGCGTCGAACCGCGAATGGCGGGCGGAGAGCCGGCCGTTGACGAATACCAGCGACGGCCCGTCAGCCGCAGCGAATGCGTCGGGGCCGGGATCGGCCTCGGCAACCGCGTGCGCCCCGGCCGGGGCCGGGAAGTCGAGCGCCGCCAGCGGCGCCAGGCTCGTGTACTTCCAGGCCTCCATGCGGGTGCCGGGTAGCCCGTCCGCGCTCAGGCGACGCCCTTCGGCCCGGAGCGCATCGAGCCAGGGCAGGCCATCGCCCGGCAACGCCGCCGCTGCGCCGGGCGCGGGATAGTCGAAGGGAATGGTCCGCCGGATGGTCATGGCCCGGTCACTCGCTCAGGCCGCTGCGCTCGGCTCGAGCCCGAGGCCGGCATAACCGCTCCTCTCCAGCTCGAGCGCAAGCTCCCTGCCGCCGGAGCGAACGATGCGGCCGCCCGAGAGCACGTGCACCTTGTCCGGCACGACGTGGTCGAGGAGCCGCTGGTAGTGGGTGATGACCACCATCGCGCGCTCGGGCGCGCGCATCGCGTTGATGCCGCCGGCCACGACCTTGAGCGCATCGATGTCAAGCCCCGAATCAGTCTCGTCGAGGATGGCGAGAGAAGGTTCCAGCAGCGCCATCTGAAGCATCTCGTTGCGCTTCTTCTCGCCGCCGGAGAAGCCGACGTTCAGCGCGCGCCGCATCATGCCGTCGTCGATCCCGAGGTCGGCGCGCTTCGCCCTCATCAGCTTGAGGAACTCCATCGCGTCGTATTCCTTCTCGCCGCGATGCTTGCGGGCGGCGTTCACCGCCGTCTTGAGGAAGGTGGCGCTACCCACCCCCGGGATCTCGACCGGGTACTGGAAGGCGAGAAAGACGCCGGAGAGCGCGCGTTCCTCAACGCTCATGGCGAGCAGGTCCTGGCCCCGGTAAGTGATCGAGCCTTCGGTCACCTCGTAGCCCTCGCGGCCGGCGATGACGTAGGAGAGCGTGCTCTTGCCCGAGCCGTTGGGGCCCATGACCGCATGCACCTCGCCCGCATCGACCCGGAGGTCGAGGCCGTTCAGGATCGGCTTGCGGTCGGCGGTCGCGTGCAGGTTCTCAATCGTTAGCATGATCTTCGGCTTACTCGTTGAAATACGGGTTGAAACGGGTACCGAGCAACGCCCTAGCCGACGCTGCCTTCGAGGCTGATCGCCACCAGCTTCTGCGCTTCGACGGCGAACTCCATCGGCAGTTCCTGCAGCACCTCCCGGCAGAAGCCGTTGACGATGAGCGCCACGGCGTCCTCTTCGTCGATGCCGCGCTGGCGGCAGTAGAAGAGCTGGTCCTCGCTGATCTTGGAGGTCGTCGCCTCGTGCTCGACTCTGGCCGTGGGGTTGCGGGATTCGATGTAGGGCACGGTGTGGGCGCCGCACTTCGCGCCGATCAGGAGCGAATCGCACTGGGTGTGGTTGCGCGCGCCCTCGGCCTTGGGCTGGATGCGGACGAGGCCGCGATAGGTGCTGTCCGACCGCCCGGCGGCGATGCCCTTGGAGACGATCCGGCTCTTCGTGTTGCGGCCCATGTGGATCATCTTGGTGCCGGTATCGGCCTGCTGGCGGTTGTTGGTGATGGCGATGGAGTAGAACTCGCCCACCGAGTTGTCGCCTTGCAGGATGCAGCTCGGATACTTCCAGGTGATGGCGGAGCCGGTCTCGACCTGCGTCCAGGAGATCTTGGCGTTGGCGCCGCGGCAGGCGCCCCGCTTGGTGACGAAATTGTAGATCCCGCCCTTGCCTTCGGCGTCGCCCGGATACCAGTTCTGCACCGTGGAGTACTTGATCTCGGCATCGTCGAGCGCGACCAGCTCGACCACGGCCGCGTGAAGCTGGTTCTCGTCCCGCATCGGCGCGGTGCAGCCCTCGAGATAGCTCACGTAGGAGCCCTCGTCCGCGATGATGAGCGTGCGCTCGAACTGGCCGGTGTTCGCAGCGTTGATGCGGAAGTAGGTCGACAACTCCATCGGGCAGCGCACACCCTTCGGCACGTAGACGAAGGAGCCGTCGGTGAAGACCGCCGAGTTGAGCGTCGCGAAGAAGTTGTCCGAATAGGGCACCACGGAGCCCAGATAGCGCTGCACCAGCTCCGGGTGCTCCTTCACGGCCTCCGAGATCGAGCAGAAGATGATACCCATCTCGGCGAGCTTGTCCTTGAACGTGGTCGCGACGGAGACACTGTCGAACACCGCATCGACCGCGACGCCAGCCAGCATTTCCTGCTCCTGGAGCGGGATGCCGAGCTTCTCGTAGGTGCGGAGCAGCTCGGGATCGACTTCGTCCAGGCTCTTGGGCCGGTCCGAGTCCGACTTGGGCGCGGAGTAATAGCAGGCGTCCTGGTAATCGATGGGCGGATAGTGCAGCTTGGCCCACGTCGGCTCTTCGTCTTCCATCTCAAGCCAACGTTCGAATGCCTTGATACGCCACGCCAATAGCCACTCGGGCTCGTCCTTCTTGGCGGAGATGAATCTGATCGTGTCATGGTCGAGTCCGGGGGGCGCCGAGTCGGCCTCGACGTCGGTGACGAAGCCGTACTTGTAGCGCTCGCCGGCGTAGGACTCGACGGCCTGCGCGGCGTCCTGCTGCGCGCTCACGATGCGTGCTCCCGGCCCGCGGTCTGCGCTTGCGCGGGTGTGGAGCCCGCACCCGCCGCCGCCTGGGCCATGTCGGCCAGAGTCACTTCCTCCAGCGCGACGCGGATCGCGTCGCTGATCTTCTGCCAGGGTCCTCGCACCGAACAGAAGCTCTCCAGCTCGCAGATGCCGGAGGGGCCGTCTAGGCAGTCGGCCAGCGAAATCGGCCCGTCCACGGCCGCGACAAGATCTGCGACCGAGACCTGATCGGGCGCATGCGCTAGCACGTAGCCGCCCTTGGCCCCCCGGTGGGACGTCACGATGCCGGCCCTCGCCAGCAGTTTCAGGAGCTTGCTCGCGCTCGGCTGGGGCACGCCCGTCTGCGCTGCGATGCTTGCCGCGGTGTGCCTCGCGCGGGGATCGCGCGCGATGTGGGTCATGGCCACGACGCCATAGTCGGCCATGCGGCTGACGCGGATCATGTTCGTACCCCCTCGCAATCGCCTCGCCCGCGCCCGGGCATGTGCGTGACGGGCATATAGGACGAATTCAGTCCGATTTCAATAGGGAATCTCGTTGAAGTGTCAATCAAAGGTGGCGGGTCTCCCGTTCCGCGCGGGAGCCTGCTATTGAGGGCGCGGCAGCAGCGGAGGAGCCATGACCGAGCCTCTCTGGACACCGTCGGCGGAGCGCCTCCAGCGCGCACGTCTGGGACGTTTCATGGCTGACGTGCGAGCCACGTGGGGCGTCGATGCCGCCGACTACGCTGCGCTGCACGCCTGGTCGATCGCGGAGCCCGCGCAGTTCTGGCGCTCGATGTGGGAGTTTGCGGGCATCATCGGCGACGGGCCGGGTGAGCGGACCGTGGTCGACGGCGACAGGATGCCCGGCGCACGCTGGTTCCCCCACGCCAGGCTCAACTACGCTGAGAACCTGCTGCGCCGGCGGGACGCGGCAGACGCACTGGTTTTTTGGGGCGAAGACCGGGTCAGGCGGCGCCTCGGCTTCGGCGCGCTGCACGACCAGGTCTCGCGCATGGCCCACGCGCTGGCGGCCCGCGGGGTCCGCCGGGGAGACCGGGTCGCGGGCTATCTGCCCAACATGCCGGAGACCATCGTCTCGGCACTGGCGGCGGCGAGCCTCGGCGCGATCTGGTCGTCGTGCTCGTCGGACTTCGGCACGCGGGGCGTCCTCGACCGCTTTGGCCAGATCGAGCCCAAGGTGCTGATCGCCGCCGACGGCTACTTCTACAACGGCAAGACCTTCGACCGCAGGCCGCAGGTGCGGGAGATCCTGGCGGAGCTTCCCACCGTCGAGCACGTCATCGTGGTGGCTTATGCGGAAGACGACCCCGCGCTCGACGGCATCCGGGGCGCCGTTCCTTACCGTGACGTGCTCGGCGAGCAGGCAGGCGGGCCGATCGAATTCGTGCGCGTCCCCTTCGATCACCCGCTGGTCATCATGTTTTCCTCGGGCACGACGGGCGCGCCCAAGTGCATCGTCCACGGGACCGGCGGCACCCTGCTCCAGCACATGAAGGAGCATGCGCTGCACAGCGATATCGGGCGGGGCGACCGCGTGTTCTACGCCACCACCTGCGGCTGGATGATGTGGAACTGGCTGGTGAGCGCGCTGGCCTCCGAGGCGACGCTCCTGCTCTACGACGGCTCGCCCTTCCATCCCGACGGCAACGTGCTCTTCGACTATGCCGACGCCGAGGGCATGACGCTTTTCGGCACCTCGGCCAAGTACTTGGACGCCGCAGCTAAAGCGAGAATTGAACCGAAGCAGAGCCACGATCTCGGCGCATTGCGCACCATGACGTCCACCGGCTCGCCACTCGCGCCAGAGGGCTTCGAGTACGTCTACCGCGCCATCAAGGACGACCTGCATCTTGCCTCGATCTCGGGCGGCACCGACATCATCTCCTGCTTCGCTCTCGGCAACCCCATGGGCCCGGTCTGGCGCGGCGAGCTGCAGGCCTTCGGCCTCGGCATGGCGGTCGACGTGTTCGACGATGCCGGCGCGCCTCTACGCGGCGAGCCGGGCGAGCTGGTGTGCAGGCAGCCCTTCCCCTCCATGCCGGTCTCGTTCTGGAACGACCCCGACGGCGCCAAGTATCACGGGGCCTATTTCGACCGCTTCCCCGGCATCTGGTGCCACGGCGACTGGGTGACGCGCACAGAGCACGACGGGCTTACCATTCACGGCCGCTCGGACGCTGTGCTGAACCCCGGCGGCGTGCGCATCGGCACGGCGGAGATCTACCGCCAAGTCGAGCAGTTCGACGAGGTGCTGGAAGCCATCTGCATCGGCCAGGACTGGGAGGGCGGCCAGCGCATCGTGCTGTTCGTGCGCCTGCGCGAAGGCATCGCGCTCGACGACGGGCTTGCCGGCAGGATCACGGCGCGCATCCGCCGCGAGTGTACGCCCCGCCACGTGCCCGCGAAGGTAATCCAGATCGCCGATATCCCGCGCACGCGCTCCGGCAAGATCACGGAGCTCGCGGTGCGCGACGTGATCCACGGCCGCGCGATCAAGAACCGCGAGGCCCTGGCGAACCCGAAGGCGCTGGCGCTCTTCGAGGACCTTCCGGCGCTGCGGACGTAGCGCTGAATCGGGCGGTAGCAGCGGCACGCGCGCCCCTTCGGCTCGACCATTGACTCCCGGAAAACAAACGTCCAGTTTGCCCCCAGCCGGCGGGGGGAGGCCGCCGCGGCAGTAATTCGCTGCGCCGCCGTCCTGCCCTTCAATCCCGTCGATGCACCGCCATTCTTCGACATCCGCAAGGGAGAAGCAGCATGTTCTCTATGCCCAAGAAGGCACTCTACAAGCCGATCAGCCGCCGCAAGTTCCTTGAGCTTGGAGGCGGCGTCGCAACCGTGCTCGGCGCCGGCTCGATCGCGGTCGGCATGAACTCGGTGATCACGCGCCGGCCGGTCTATGCCTATTCGTCCGATGAAGCCAAGTGGCGCCAGTACGAGGGCTCCAAGCTCGTGTTCATGTCCGAGAACACGCCGCCTTCCTTCGCGATCCGGGACAACATCCAGGCGTTCTACGATCTCACCGGCATCGAGGTGGAGATCCTGACCGACGGCCTGCCGACCGTGCAGCAGAAGGTCGGCATCGACCTGCGGAGCGGCCAGGCCGACTATCACCTCAATTACGTGCAGGACAAGCCGATCGGCTCGCCCTTCGCCGACTTCTACGCCGACCTCAACGAGTTCTCGGTCGACGACACGCTTCCGCTCGATCCGCAGGGCTACGGCAGCGACGTCTGGTTCGAGAATTACCTGGACGCCTGCGGCGTCTACTACGAGCGCGGCCCGATCCGCGCCTTCCCCTATGACTGCGCGGTCTCCTGCACCTTCTACCGGCAGGACCTGTTCGAGCAGCTGACCAAGGACTTCGAGGCCGATTACGGCTACCGCCTCGAGTTCACCGACGAGACGACCTACAAGGACATGGTCGATATCACCGAGTTCTTCGGCAAGATGCACGAGCGCGATTCGTCCATCCCCTACGGCTACGCGCAGCATCACGGCTCGTTCGGCTGGACCACGCAGCTCGACATCCAGCGGCACATGTACGCGCAGAACCAGTGGCTCGACTTCGCGGTCGACGACACGCTCGGCTCGAAGAACCCCGGCCCGACCAACTGGGGCGATGCGCAGTCGGTCAAGGCTATGGAGGGCTACAAGGCTCTCGCCGACGTCAGCCACCCCGACAACCTGACCAACGGGACGCTGGAGCTGAACACGGTCTACGCCGCCGGCGGCGTCGCCATGCAAATCCAGTACCACGAGTTCGCGGCCTCGGTTGAGGATGCCGAGCAGTCGGTCGCGGCGGGCGGCAAGACGGCCTACGCCATGGGGCCGAAGGGCGCCGTGGAGTGGAACACCGACGGCGGCGACAACGTCGTCAACGCCACCAACTGCGGCATCGGCGGCATCGGCATCAACGCCGGTGCGTCGATGGACCTGCAGCGCGCGGCGTTCATCTTCGCGAGCTGGGCCTGCAGCCACGAGACGCAGCTCATGGTGCTGCAGGGCGTCGGCGGTACGCCCACGCGGAAGTCGGTGCTCGAGGTGCCGGAGGTCAAGGAGGCGCGCAACCGGCCCACCACCATGCCGAACGCGCTCACCTTCGAGGCGGTCTACGACAAGGGCATCCGCTCGCCCAACATGGTGCTCGGGCCGAAGCTGCCGAAGTCGAACGAGTATCACGAGATCGTTCGCGTCGGCACGCAGCAGTGCATCGCCGGCGAGCTTTCGGCTCAGGAGGCGTGCGACTCCATCAAGGACGAGCTGAACGCCATCCACGACATCTAGGTTCCAATCAGGCTTTACCGCTCCGCTCGAGCGGCGCCGGCAGCCCCGGCGTCTCTCGGGCGGTCGCGGTTTCTGACCGGTACGGGCGGCGGCCGGCCGCAGACGGAGAAACGGCGCGGAGACCCAGCGCATGGCGGCCAACATCGCGGATATCGGTGTCGCGAGCGAAGCCGTGCGCGGTGTACGCACCATCGACCATCACCCGGAGAGCTTCAACCACCGGCCGCCGCGCTACTATCTGCTATGGCTGATGCTGCCGGCGATCCTGCTGCTGGCGGCGATCTCGCTCTACCCCCTCATCTGGCTCATCTACATGACCCTGCACGAGGTGCAGCTCGCGCCGGGCAAATCGGATGTGTGGGCTGGCATCGACAATTTCTCGCGGCTCGCGAGCGACAAGAAGTTTGCCAGGGGCTGGCTCACGCTTTTCAAGTACAGCGCGCTCTGCCTCTCGGTCGAGATCGGCCTCGGTGTCCTGGTCGCGGTCATTCTCAACAACAACCGCTTCGAGAAGATTCTCGTCACCATTTTCCTGATGCCGATGATGATGGCGCCCGTCATCGCCGGCTTCCTTTACATGTTTCTCTATAACGGGACCTTCGGCTGGTACTTCTGGCTGTTGCAGAGCATTGGCCTGCTGGAGAGCGGCTCGATCCTCGGCAACAAGTTCTGGGCAATGTTCGCGATCGTCGCGACCGACGTCTGGCAGTGGACGCCGCTCATCGCCCTCATCACGCTCGCCGGCCTCAAGCGCGTGCCGCAGGAACAGCTCGAAGCTCATATGGTCGATGGCGCGGGACCCTTCCGCAACTTCTTCAGCGTGGCGCTGCCGAACCTCTACCCCTTCCTGCTGATCGCGATCCTGCTCCGCTTCATGGACAATTTCAGGTTCATCGACCACATCCTGATCATGACCGGCGGCGGCCCCGCTAACGCCACCAAGATCCTGCCGACCTATCTTTTCGACGTCTCGTTCAAGTTCTTCGAGCTGGGCCGGGGCGCGGCGATCGCGTTCACGCTGCTCCTGCTGACGATCCTGCTGGGCCTCGTGCTGACCATCGTGTTCGAGGACCCGACCCGCAAGCTCAGGACACAGCGGGAGGACTAGACGATGGCGTCGCGCGAGATCGTCCGCTATCGCTCGCCGCTGCGCAGCGCGCTTCAGGGGCTCTCGATCCTGTTCCTGATCTTCTTCTTCGTCTGGACCGTGCTGCCGCTGCTGATCATGGTGGTCTCGTCCTTCAAGGACCTGCTGGATGCGTTTCAGCTTCCGGAGGTCGGCGACTGGGGCGGGGTCGGCGTCATGTTCGACTTCAAGCCGACCGGCACGCACTACGTCGAGCTCTTTACCGAGAAGCACTTCGGCACGTATCTGCGCAACAGCCTGATCGCCTCGCTGGGCTCTGCGGCGGTCTCGGTTTCGCTCGGCTCGATGGCAGCGTACGCGCTCTCGCGAGCGGAATTCCGAGGCAAGCGAGACCTGCTCTTCTGGATCATCTCGACCCGCATGGCGCCGGTGGTGGCGGTGATGGTGCCGCTCTATGTCATCTTCCGCTCGTCCGGGCTGGTCGGCACCCTGCCCGGCCTGATCCTCGCCTATACGACCTTCAACCTTCCCTTCGCGATCTGGATTCTGAAGGGCTTCTTCGACAACGTTCCCTACGCGATCGAAGAGGCGGCGCAGTGCGACGGCTGCACCCGCTGGCAAGCGTTCAGGCTGATCATTCCGCTGGTGGCGCCGGGGATCGGCGCCTTCATCGTGCTCTGCGTGCTCTTCGGCTGGAACGACTTCCTGTTCGCCTCGATCATCGGCTCGGGCGGCGCCAAGACCCTGCCGGTCGCGACCGCCGAGCTGGTTCAGCCCGTCAAGATTCAGTGGGGCATGATCATGGCCGCCGGCGTGGTCACGACCGTGCCGATGATGTTCCTGGGCCTTCTGATCCGGCGCTATCTCGTCGCGGGGCTCACCATGGGCGCGGTCAGGGAATAGGCATGAGAGCCGGGCGAATGCCTGTCTGGGGGTACTGATGGCTACGGTGACGATCTCGGATGTCTGGAAATATTACGGCAAGACCATGGCCGTGAAGGAACTCAATCTCGAGATCAAGGACAACGAGTTCATGTGCATTCTCGGGCCGTCAGGCTGCGGCAAGTCGTCGACGTTGCGCATGCTCGCCGGTCTCGAGTTCATCTCCTCCGGCGACATCTATTTCGACGATGTGCGCGTCAACGACCTGCCACCGCGCGATCGCGACATCGCAATGGTGTTCGAGAACTATGCGCTCTACCCGCACAAGACCGTCTACGAGAACATGGCGAACCCCCTGAAGCTGCGTCGAACGCCGAAAGACGAGATCGAGCGCCGCGTGCGCCGCGCAGCCGAGATTCTGGAGATCGACCCCCTGCTCCGGCGCAAGCCGGTGGAGCTGAGCGGCGGGCAGAAGCAGCGCACGGCCATCGGCCGCGCCATCGTGCGCGAGCCCAAGGTCTTTCTCTTCGACGAGCCCATCGCCCATCTCGACGCCAAGCTGCGCTCCCACATGCGGGGCGAGCTCAAGCACCTTCAGCGCGACCTCGAGACCACGACGGTCTACGTCACTCACGACCAGCTCGAGGGCATGTCGATGGCGGACCGGATCGCCGTGATGCACGAAGGCGTGCTTCAGCAGCTTGGTACGCCCGAAGAGATCTACAATCAGCCCTCCAACGAGTTCGTGGCGGGCTTCGTGGGCGAGCCGCCCATGAACTTCCTCGACTGCACCCTGGAGCACAGCAATGCCGGGCTCGCCGTGGTGCATGCGGGCTTCCGGCTCGCCCTTACCGACCGGCAGGCCGGCCTGCTCTCGGCCGGCGGCGCCGAGGCGAACGTGCGCATCGGCATCCGGCCCGACAATCTCGCCATCGAGCCGGGCGCTGACGGCACGCTGGAGGTGCCGGGCGAGATCTTCGTGACCGAGCCCTTGGGCGGCGACATGATCGTCGAAGTCACCATCGGCGGCGACCGGGTGATGGTGAAGACCAAGATTGGACCCATGGGCGGGCCCGGCGATCCCTGCCGCATCGGCTTCGATGTGGACAAGTTGCACGTCTTCGACATAAAGACCGGCGTCGCCTACTTTTAGGGCCAGGCGCCACCACCCAGGCAAAGAGGAGTTACGACGCATGCAGCTCAGCAAAGACGACCTGTTGACCGCCTATCGAACCATGCGGACGATCCGCGAGTTCGAGGAACGCCTTCACGTCGAGTTCGCGACCGGCGACATCCCGGGGTTCGTGCACCTCTATGCCGGTGAGGAAGCAAGCGGCGTCGGCGTCTGCATGCACCTCGACGACCGCGACCGCATCGCCAGCACCCATCGCGGCCACGGCCACTGCATCGCCAAGGGATGCGACGTGGACGGCATGATGGCGGAGATCTACGGCCGCAAGGACGGGCTCTGCGCCGGCAAGGGCGGCTCGATGCACATCGCCGACCTGGACAAGGGCATGATGGGCGCAAACGGCATCGTCGGCGGCGGCCCGCCGCTCATCTGCGGCGCCGGCCTGGCGGCGAAGCAGCTCGGGACCGGCGGCGTCGCCATCGCCTTCGTCGGCGACGGCGGCTCGAACCAGGGCACGACCTTCGAAAGCCTCAACCTCGCCTCGGTCTGGAACCTGCCCTGCATCTTCGTGGTCGAGAACAACGGCTACGCGGAATCGACCTCGTCCAAGTGGTCGATCGCCTGCGACGATGCTGCTGACCGTGCGAGCGGCTTCAACATGCCGGGCGTCGTGGTCGACGGTCACGACTTCTTCGCCGTCCACGAAGCGGCCGGCGAGGCCATCAAGCGGGCTCGCGATGGTGGCGGCCCGAGCCTGCTGGAATGCAAGCTCAATCGCTACTACGGGCACTTCGAGGGCGACGCGCAGACCTACCGCGGCCCGGACGAGGTGAAGAAGCTGCGCGAGACGCGGGACTGCCTCGCGCTCTTCCGCGAAAAGGTGACGGAGGCCGGGCTGCTGGACGCCGCCGCGCTCGACGCGATCGACGCGGAGGCCGAGGCCAAGATCGACGGCGCAGTCGCCAAGGCCAAGGTGGCGCCGGCGCCGACCGCCGCCGATCTTCTCACCGACGTCTACGTTTCTTACTGAGCGAGGGAGGCTCTCATGGCACGCACAGTCACCTATCAACAGGCAATCAACGAAGCCCTCGCGCAGGAGATGGAGCGCGACGAGACCGTCGTCATCATGGGCGAGGACGTGGCCGGCGGCCTCGGCACCGATGGCGAGCGCGACGCCTGGGGCGGACCGCTCGGCATCACCAAGGGGCTTTACGGCAAGTTCGGCGATCGGGTCATGGACACACCCATCACCGAATCCGCCTTCATCGGCGCCGCCGTCGGCGCCGCCACATCGGGCCTCCGCCCGGTGGCAGAGCTGATGTTCATCGACTTCATGGGCGTCTGCTTCGACCAGATCTTCAACCAGGCGGCGAAGTTCCGTTACATGTTCGGCGGCAAGGCGGAGACGCCGGTGGTGATCCGCACCATGTACGGCGCGGGCTTGCGCGCGGCCGCCCAGCACTCGCAGTGCCTCTATCCGGTGTTCACCCACATCCCCGGCCTCAAGGTCGTGACCCCGGCCACGCCCTACGACGCCAAGGGGCTGCTCATCCAGTCGATCCGCGACAACGACCCGGTGATCTTCTGCGAGCACAAGGCGCTCTACACCCTCGAAGGCGACGTGCCGGAGGAGCCCTACGCGCTCCCCTTCGGCGAGGCCAACATCGTGCGCGAGGGCGACGACGTCTCCATCGTGACTCTGGGCCGCATGGTCCATGTCGCGACCGAGGCGGCGAATGCGCTCGCGGGCGACGGCATCGAGTGCGAGATCGTGGACCTGCGCACCACCTCGCCGCTGGATGAGGACACCGTGATCGAGACGGTGGAGAACACCGGCCGCCTGGTGGTGCTGGACGAAGCGCACCCGCGCTGCAACATGGCCACCGACATCGCGGCGATGGTCTGCGAGAAGGCCTTCGATTCGCTCAAGGGGCCGATCAAGCAGGTCACCGCGCCGCACACGCCGGTGCCGTTCGCGGACACGCTCGAGGATCTCTACATCCCCGACGCAGCCGCGGTGCAGAAGGCCGTGAAGGCAGTGATGGAGTCCAGCAAATGAGCGAAGGCATTCGCACCATTTGCATGCCCAAGTGGGGCCTCTCCATGAAGGAGGGGAAGGTCGCCGGCTGGCTTGTGGACGAAGGCGATTCGATCACGCCGGGCGATGAGATCATCGATATCGAGACCGAGAAGATCTCGAGCGCGGTCGAGGCGGCGGATGCGGGCGTGCTCAGGCGGTGCGTGGCGCAGGAAGGCGACGTGCTGCCGGTGGGCGGCCTGCTCGGAATCGTCGCCGACGAGAGCGTCGCCGACGGCGACATCGACGCCTTCGTCACCGACTTCCAGGCCAACTTCGTGCCGCCGGAGGACGACGACGAGGACGCCGGCCCCGCCACCGAGACGGTGGAGATCGACGGGCGGCAGATCCGCTACCTCCCGCGGGGCGAAGGCGGCACGCCGGTCATTCTCATCCACGGCTTCGGCGGCGACCTCAACAACTGGCTGTTCAACCACGAAGCGCTCGCGGCGACGCGGACGGTCTATGCCCTCGACCTGCCGGGGCACGGCAGCTCCAGCAAGGATGCGGGCGACGGCTCGATCGGCTTCTTCGCCGGCGTCGTCACGGCCTTCGCCGATGCGCTGGGGATCGAGCAGGCGCATCTCGTGGGCCACTCCATGGGCGGCGCCATTTCGCTTGCCGTGGCGAAGGCGGCGCCGGCGCGCGTCGCCTCCATCACCCTGATCGGCAGCGCGGGCCTGGGGAGCGAGATCGACGGCGACTACCTGGAGGGCTTCATCTCGGCCGAGCGCCGGAAGGACCTCAAGCCCCACGTCGAGAAGCTGTTCAGCGATCCGGCGCTGGTCACCCGCCAGCTCATCAACGACCTGCTCGCCTTCAAGCGGATCGACGGCGTCACCGCCGCGCTCGGCACCGTCAGGGACGCCTTTGCGCCGGGCGGCGCGCAGGCGGAGGTGATGCGCGATGTGGCCGGCAGCGTGCCGACGCTGGTCATCTGGGGCGCAGGCGATCAGATCATTCCTGCCTCCCATGCCGAGGGTCTGCCGGACGGCGTGAGCTGCACGGTAATGGACGGCCAGGGCCACATGGTGCAGATGGAAGCCGCCACCGAGGTGAACCGCCTGATCGACGAACACGTCGGCTGACGCCTCGCAGCAATCGGTTCGGCTCGCAGGCCGCGTCCGTACAAGCGGGCGCGGCCCGTTCCCTGCGCATCGGAGATGAGGCCAAGGCCGGCCGCATGGCTATACTGCGCCCATGGGCGAATCGCAGGCACCGGCCGCCGGGCGGCCACCGCAGCTCTTCTGCGGCGACATCGACATCCGCATCGCGGGCGACGGCACGTGGTTCCACGAGGGTTGCCCCATCGGCCGACTGCCGTTGGTCAAGCTCTTCGCCAGCGTGCTGCGGCGCGAGGACGGCGACTACTGGCTCGTCACCCCGGTGGAGAAGGCACGGATCGTCGTGGACGACGTGCCCTTCATAGCGGTCGAGATGGAGGCCGAAGGCGACGGCGAGGCGCAGTCCCTCCGGTTCCGCACCAACCTGGACGAGTGGGTGAGCGCCGGCCCGGCCCACCCCCTCGCCTTCCGCTCCCTGCCGGCATCTGACGAGAAGGCGCCCTACCTCACCGTTCGCGACGGACTCGAGGCCAGGGTGGCCCGCTCGGCCTTCTATCCGCTGGTGGAGCTCTGCGTCGAGCGGGAGATCGAGGGTCGCCCGGTGCTCGGCGTCTGGAGCGGCGGCGTGTTCTTCCCCTTCGACGGCACCGCGTAAGTCACGACACATGAATGCCGACATTCTGCGCGGCGTGGCGCAGCAGGCGCCGGGCGCACCGGATGAGCCGTGGGACGCGGTCATCGCTCAGGCCGAGCGGGCGCCGGCCGCCCGCGTGCCGGGCTCGCTGCGGCACAGCGAGGAGTCCTGGGGCCGCCTGCCGGCATCGGAGCCGATCGCGCCTGCCGCCGTGCTCGTCGCCGTCATCGAGCGCGAGGGGGCGCTCTCGGTGCTGCTCACGCGGCGGGCCGAGCAGCTCGCGCGCCACGCGGGCCAGATCAGCTTTCCCGGCGGCCGCGCCGACCCTGAAGACGGAACGCCACAGAAGACGGCGCTGCGGGAAGCCGAGGAGGAGATCGGGCTGCCCCGTGCCAGCGTCGAGGTCATCGGCCGCCTGGACGACTACCTGGTGGGAACCGGCTACCGCATCACGCCGGTCGTGGGCTTCGTCGCGGCGCCGCCGGAATTCGAGCCGGACACGCAAGAGGTCGCCGAGGTGTTCGAGGTGCCGCTGCCCTTCGTCCTGGAGCCCGCCAACTACGCGCGCGACAAGCTGACGGTGGGCGGCGTGGAGCGACGTTTTTACGTCATGCCCTATGGCGCGTATCATATCTGGGGCGCTACGGCGGCGATCCTCGTCAACTTCCGGGATGTGGTGCGCGCAACATGCTGAGAACCACCCTTATCCACATCCTGATCCTGCTCGCGCCGACGATCCTGTACTTCGCGTTTCTCCTCCTGTCGCGGCGGGTTCAGTTGAGTCGCAGCAGCGCGGCGGCGCAACTGCGCAAGATGCCGTGGGTCAGGCTGCTCGGCAGCGGCCTCGTGCTGGCCGCGGCGAGCCTGGTGGTATGGGCGATGACTGCCGGCGGCGATCCCGAAGGCACCTACGTCCCGGCGCGCATCGTCGACGGCGAGATCGTGCCGGGCGAGGTCATCGACTGAGCACGCGCCGGGTGGGCACGGTCCACGCCCCCTGGATGGCGGCGCCGGGCACCCGCGCGGTGATAGACGCCCTCACCGCTAATGGCGCCGACGTCCGCTTCGTCGGCGGCTGCGTGCGCGACGCGCTGCTTGGGTGGGAAAGCCGCGACATCGACATCGGCACCCCCGACCCGCCGGGGCGCGTGCTGGCCCTGCTGAAGGACGCAAGCATCGAAACCCGCACCGTGCCGCGCGGGATCGCGCACGGCACCGTCACGGCGCTCGCAGGCAGCGACCGCTTCGAGATCACCACGCTGCGGCGCGACGAGCGCACCGACGGCCGCCACGCCGAGGTCGCGTTCACCGACGACTGGCGGGAGGACGCCGCGCGCCGCGACTTCACCAGCAACGCCATGAGTGCGGCGCCGGACGGTACGCTCTACGACTATTTCGGCGGGCAAGCCGATCTGGGAGCCGGCCGCGTCCGCTTCGTCGGCGACCCCACGACGCGCATCGCTGAGGACCATCTGCGCATCCTCCGCTTCTTCCGCTTCCACGCCTGGTACGGCAAGGGCGAGCCGGACGCGGAGGCGCTCGCGGCTTGCAACGCAGCGGCGCACACGATCCCCACGCTTTCGGGCGAGCGGGTCCAAGCCGAGATGCTGAAGCTCCTGGCGGCACCCGATCCCCTGCCTGCCATCGAGACGATGCGGGAGACCAGCGTGCTCGCCCAGCTACTGCCGGATACGCCGAGAACGGACCACCTCGCCCGCCTGATCGCCATCGAGGGCGATGTCGGCGAAGCGGATTCGATACGGAGGCTCGCCGTTCTCCTCGCCGATGCCGCAGGCGCACACGATGTCGCCACCCGCTGGCGGCTCGCAAGCGCAGACGCTACCCGCCTCGCGGACCTCTGTGCGCCGCCGGCCCCTGTCTCGCCCGATCTCGACCGCCCTGGCCAGCGGCGCAGGCTCTACCGACTGGGACCCGCGCTGTTTCGCGACCTGGTGCTGCTCGCCTGGGCGAAGGAAGCGCAGGGCGAGAACGAGACAGCCTGGCGGGCGATGCTGGAGACGGCAGCGGCCTGGGAAGAGCCCGCCCTGCCCGTCACCGGGGCGGACGTCCTGGCGTGCGGCGTCGAGGCGGGCCCAGCGGTGGGCCGCCTGCTGTTCGCCGTCGAAGCCTGGTGGAAGGACCGCGACTTCGCGCCCGACCGCGCGGACGCGCTGGCAAAGCTCAAGGAGCTTGCCGCCGCCGGCAGGCCGGAATAGCCCCCCGCCGGCCAGCCGCGGTCGGCGGCGGTCGCAGGAAGCCCGCTACTCCGCCGCTTCTGCCGCGCCGTCCAGGCCGTAGTTCTCCCGCGCCGAGTCGGCGGAGATGTAGCCCTCGGCGACGTCCTCGAGCACCTGTTCGCGCGAGCGCTCGCGGGGGTCGCCCCAGCCGCCGCCGCCGGGTGTCTGGAAGCGGATCGAATCGCCCGGCCGAATGCGGACGTTGCTCCACTTGCTGGGGCTGGCCTTGCCGAAGGCCTCGTCGATCATGTGCCAGGAGGTGGTGTTGGCCGGCTGGTGCCACGTGCCTGCGAGCCCGCCGGGCTGGCCGCCGTAGAGCCCCCAGGGCCGGTTGCGGTGGCGGTCCGACATCTGGCTGCCCATGATCTCCGTATCCAGGCTCTTGAGCGTGCGCTGCGTGCTGAGCCCGCCGCGGTTCAGGCCGGCGCCGCCCGAATCCTGCACCAGGATGTAGGACTCAGTGCGGAACGGGAAGCGCGTCTCGAACACCTCGACCGGCACGACGCGGCAGTTGCCGTTGATGGAATCGGTGGCGTCGTTGCCGTCGGCGAAGCTGCGCCCGCCCCAGCCCGAAAGCTCGATGGCGTAGCAGACGAACGCCTCGCCGGTCTCCTCATCGGTGCCGCCGAAGACGAAGTTGGTATGCGTCGCGCCCTCGGCCGCCATCGTGCGATCCGGAAGCGCCGGCGCCAGCGCGCCGATCACGGCGCCCGCGATCTTGCAGTGGGTCTCGGTGTTGCCGCCGACCTCGGGCCCGGGATAGTCGACGTTGAGCAAAGTGCCGGGCGGCGAGACCACGCGGATCGGACGGAAGCAGCCCGAGTTCTTCGGGATCGTCTCGTCGGTGACCTGCAGGATGCCGTTGTAGGCGGCTGAATAGGAAACCCCGAGGGTTGCGTTGATCGGGCCCAGCGCCTGGGGCGAGGTGCCGGAATAGTCGATCACCACCTCGTCGCCCTGGATGTGGACCGCCACCTTGATGTCGTAGGGCTTGCTCTCGATGCCGTCGTCCTCGACCTGGTCCTGGAAGCGGTAGACGCCGTCCTCGATCGCGCCGATCTCCGCGCGCATGCGGCTCTCGGAGTAGTCCATCAGGTCGAGCACGTTGCGGCGGAACTGCTCCTTGCCGTACTTGCGGATGAGCTTGGCCAGCCCGCGCTCGCCCACGTCCACGCCCGCGATGAGCGCGCGCAGGTCGCCGTAGTTGTAGCGGGGGGTGCGGACGTTCGCGAGGAGCAGCTTCCACACCTCCTCCACGTCCTCGCCGGCGCTCTTGATCTTGACCGGCGGCACGCGGATGCCCTCGTGGAAGATCTCGGTCGCCTCGCCCGCGAATGCGCCCGGCACCATGCCGCCGATCTCCTGCAGATGGCCGATGGTCATGGCGAAGCCCATCAGTTCGTCATCGACGAAGACCGGCTTGATCAGCGTGTGCTCGGGGCAGTGCAGGCCGCCGCGGTAGGGGTCGTTGTGGCAGATCACGTCGCCGGGCTCGAGGGTCTCCAGCGGGATCTCCTTGACGCAGCTGCGCACCAGCAGCGGCACGCCGCCGATCATCGATGGGCAGTATTCGGCCTGCGCGATCATCTCGCCTTGGGGGCTCGCGAGCGCGCAGGTGAAGTCCAGCGCCTCGTTGAAGATCGTCGAGTACGACGTCTTCATCAGCACGATGCCCATCTCGCGGCAGACCGCTGTCATGGTGGAATCGATGATCGACATGGCGACCATGTCGACGTCGGGCTTCTGGGTCATGATCAGGACTCCTCGGCGATGCGGCCGATCAGAAGATTGCCGTACTGATCCACCTTCATGGGTTGGCCGGGGCGCAGCACGGTCACCGAGACGGGCTCCTCGATGACTGCCGGGCCGGTGATCGCGTGGCCGTCGCGCAAGGCCCCGCGGTCGTAGATCGGCGTGTCGTGGCGGCCGTCGTCGAACACGACCGAGCGGGTTGCCACGGGCTCCGGCCCGCCGTCCGCCTTGCCAATAGTGGCGAGATCGGGCTTCTCGGTGAGCGAGACGACGGTGGCCTTGACGGTGATGACCTCGATCACCTCGCGCGGGATGTTGAAGCCGAAGCGCGCGAGATGCATGTCGTGGAAGGCCTGCCAGACCTTGGGCGTCGTCTCGTCGGTGAAGGAATCGAAGGCGACCGGGATCTCCAGCTCGTAGTTCTGGCCGAGATAGCGCATCTCCAGCGAGCGGTAGATCTCGATGTTCTTGACGTAGCCCTGCGCCTTCAGCTCGGCGATCCCGGTTTCGATGAGCGCGCTCATCACCTCGGACGCTCGCGCCTGGTCGAAGCGCTTGGACGTCATCTGCACCGTGCGCTGCACGTCGACGCGGGCGTCGGTGAGAATGAAGCCGAAGGCAGAGAACTGGCCGGGGTAGTTCGGGATGACGCCCGACGGGATGCCGGCGTCGTTCATCAGGTCGGCCGCGTGCAGGGGGCCTGCGCCGCCGAAGGCGAGCAGCGCGAAGTCGCGCGGGTCGAGGCCGCGCTCGATCAGCACCGAGCGCAGCGCGCCCACCATGTTGTTGTTGGCGATCTGCACGATGGCGAGCGCCGTCTCCTCCGCGGTGCGCCCGAGCGGCTCGGCAACGCTCGCAATCGCCTTCTCGGCTGCGGCCATGTCGAGGGCCATCTCGCCGCCGAGGAAGTTCTCGGGGTTGATCCGGCCGAGCAGCAGATTGGCGTCGGTGACCGCCGGCCGTTCGCCGCCGCTGCCGTAGCAGGCCGGGCCCGGGTTCGCGCCCGCGCTCTCCGGCCCGACGCGCAGCATGCCGCCCTTGTCGATCCAGGCGATGGAGCCGCCGCCCGCGCCGATGGTGCGGATGTCGATCATGGGGATCTGGATGGGGACGCCGAACTCCACCTCGTAGTCGGTGGTGAAGTTCTCCTGCCCGCCCACGATGGTGGACGTGTCGGTCGACGTGCCGCCCATGTCGAGGGTGACGAGATGGCTGATGCCGCTCAGCTTGGCGACATGCTTGCCCGCGATCACCCCGCCGGTGGGGCCGGAGACCGTCATCTGGATCGGCGTGCGCTGCGCCGCCTCCAGGGTCATCTCGCCGCCGTTGGACTTGATGACGACGGCCTGGTCGGTGACGCCGCTCGCGCCGAACCGCTCGCGCAGGTTGGCGACCTGCCGGTTCACCACCGGCTTCACGTAGGCGTCGGCGATGGTGGTCGATGCGCGCTCGTACTCCTTCCACTTCGGCAGCACGTCGTAGGAGATGGAGACCGGAATGTCCGGCAGCTCCTCCTCCAGGATCTCCTTGGCGCGCCGTTCGTGGTCGGGCGTCACGTACGAAAACAGGAAGTTGAGCGCCACCGCCTCGATGGAGCCGTCCTCCCTGATCTCTCGCGCGATGGCGCGGACGCCGTCCTCGTCGAGCGGCACATGGACCGTGCCGTCGGACATGATCCGCTCGTTGACCTCGTAGCAGTGGCGGCGCTTGACCAGCGGCTTCGGCTTGATCCAGGTGATGTCGTAGTGGCTGCGCCGGTTGCCCCGCTGGATGAAGGGGATGTCGCGAAAGCCCTCGGTTGTCACGTAAGCCACCCTGGCGCCCTTGCGCTCCAGGATCGCGTTGGTCGCGACCGTGGTGCCGAGCCTGATGTTGCGGATGTCCGACGGCGCGTCGAAGCGCCCGAGCCCGCCCAGAATGCCCTCGTTGGGATCGTGGGGCGTCGACAGGATCTTCCACACGTCGACCGCCCTGGTCTCCGAATTGTAGCTCACGAAATCCGTGAACGTCCCTCCGACATCGATACCGACCAGATAATCTGCCAACGCCACTCTCCCACGCGTTAAGGCGCGCGCCAGCCTTGCGGACCCGGCGGTACGCCCATTCGATTGCGGCCCGGCCTCCCGATGACTCCGGGCGGCAGGATGTTATGGGGAGAGCGGACCCGAGGCAACCGCGCGCGCTCGGCCCTGGCCGTAGCGGACCTCTCCGCCGACAGCTGCTTTGCCCCGCGTTGCACCCCCTGTGCCTTGACTCCGGGGAGCGCATCAAAGATGGACGCGGCTCAATGTCTGTCCGTCCGGAGTCGCGCCATGCACTGGGTCTATCTCTCTCTCGCCATCATCTTCGAGGTCGGCGGCACCACCTCCATGAAGCTGAGCGAGGGGCTGACCAAGCCGGTCTTCACCGCCATGATCTTCGTTCTCTACGGGGTCAGCTTTGTGCTGTTCGCGCTTGCGCTGAAGAAGCTCGATCTCGGCCTGTCCTACGCCATATGGGCCGGTATCGGGACGGCGGCGATCGCCATCATCGGCTACATGTGGTTCAAGGAGCCCATGGGGCCGCTGAGAATCGGCTCCATCGTCCTCATCATCATCGGTGTGGTCGGCCTCAACCTGTCGCGCGGCGCTCACTAGCCGAGCCGCCGAACACCGCCTCGAAGCTGCGCCGCAGGGCGCCGTCGACGTCGGCCATCGTGGCGTCGACCCCGAGGGCCGCGAGCGAGGTGACGCCGTGCTCGCGGATGCCGCAGGCGACGATGCCCCGGTAGTGGGAGAGGTCCGGGGCGACATTGAGCGAGACGCCGTGGAAGGTCACCCAGCGGCGGACCCGCACGCCGATCGCCGCGATCTTGGCCTCGCCTTCCGCGGTCTCGACCCAGATGCCGACGCGGCCTTCGCGGCGCATGCCCGCCACGCCGAACGCGTCCAGCGTGTCGATCAGCCAGTTCTCGAGATCACGGACGAAGCAGCGGAGGTCCATGCGCCCCCGCGACGCGAGATCGAGCATGACGTAGGCCACCCGCTGGCCGGGGCCGTGGTAGGTGTACTGGCCGCCCCGGCCCGAGCGGTAGACGGGCAAGCCCTGGGGATCGAGCAGGTCGTCCGCTTGCGCGCTGGTGCCGGCGGTATAGAGCGGCGGGTGCTCCAGCAGCCACACCTGCTCCGGCGCCCGGCGCGCGAGGATCGCGGCAATCCGCTCCTCCATCGCGGCGACGGCATCGGGATAAGGCACCGGTTCCGACGCGACCGACCACTCGATCGCACGGCTGGTGGCTGCAGAACTGTCGTGCACGGGCTCAGCCGGTATCTTCGGCCCGCTCTTCGCTGCCGGCCTCCTCGGAGGGCGGGAGCGCGTCGCCGGAGGCGACAGCGAGCCACGTGTCCTCGCTCAGCACCGTGACGCCGAGCGTCCGGGCCTTCTTGAGCTTCGACCCCGCATCTTCGCCCGCCACCAGGTAGTCGGTCGCCCGCGATACCGACCCCGCCACCTGCGCGCCCAGCGCCTCGGCCCGCGCCTTCGCCTCCTGCCGCGTCATCCGTTGCAGCTTGCCGGTGAAGACGACCGTCTTGCCGGCGACCGGCGAATCGGCGGTGGGCGCCTCAAGAGGCTCGATGTCCAGGCGCTCGCGGAGGGCGTCGAGAATGGCGCCGTTCCTGGGTTCCGCCACGAACTCGACGATCGCCTTGGCGACCACGGGGCCGATCCCGTCGATGTCGGTCAGCGCGTCGAGAGCCTCTGTCTCGGAGTCGGGCTCGGAAGCGGCGGTGGCGGCCGCGTCCATGGCCACCCGCCAGTCGTCGACGGTGCCGTAGCGGCGCGCGAGCAGACGGGCCGTCGTCTGACCCACGTGGCGGATGCCGAGCGCATGGATGAAGCGGTCGAGCGAGACTTGCCGGCGGGCCTCGATGGCGCGGAAGAGATTGGCGGCGGAGGTCTCGCCCCAGCCCTCGCGCTCGGCGAGCGGCGGGAACGCGTGGCCGTCGATCGCCTCCAGGTCGAAGATGTCGGCCGGACCCTTCACGCGGCCCTCGGCATAAAACGCCTCGATCTGCTTGGCGCCGAGGCCTTCGATGTCGAAAGCGTCGCGGGCGACGAAATGACGCAGCCGCTCCAGCGCCTGGGCCGGGCAGATCAGGCCGCCGGTGCAGCGGCGCACGGCCTCGCCCTCCTCCCGCACCGCATGACTGCCGCACTCGGGGCACGCGGCAGGCGGAACGAAGGACTCGCTCTCCGCCGGCCGCCTGTCCTCGATCACGCGGACCACCTGCGGGATCACGTCGCCGGCACGCTGCACCACGACCGTGTCGCCGGCGCGGATGTCCCGTTCCTTGATTACGTCCTCGTTGTGGAGCGTGGCGCGGGAGACGGTGACGCCGCCGACATAGACCGGCTCCAGCTCGGCCACGGGTGTGAGCGCGCCGGTGCGCCCGACCGAGATCGAGATGCGATGCAGCACCGTCTCGACCTGCTCGGCCGGGAACTTGTAGGCGATGGCCCAGCGCGGCGCACGGCCGGCAGCACCCAAGCGTCCTTGCCAGTCGAGGCGGTCGACCTTGAAGACGACTCCGTCGATCTCGAAGTCCAGACCGGACCGTGCGGCTTCGATCTCGCGATGAAGCGCCAGAGCCTCGTCGAGGCCGCGGCACCGCCGGGCATGGGGAGCCAGGGCGAATCCCCACGCGGCGAGCCGCGCCAGCACGTCGCCCTGCCGTTCCCCCAACGGCTCGCTCGCCTCGCCCCAGCCGTGAGCGAAGAAGCGGAGCCGCCGCTTGGCCGTGAGCGCCGTGTCGATCTGGCGCAGGCCGCCGGAGGCGGTGTTGCGCGGATTGACGAACGCTTCCTCGCCCTCCGCTTCCCGCGCCTGATTGAGCGCCGCGAAATCGGCGAGGCCTATGTACACCTCGCCCCGGACTTCCAGCCGCTCCGGCACGTCGGCGCCTCTCAGCGTCTGCGGCAGGTCGCGCAGCGTCCGCAGGTTCTCCGTCACGTCCTCGCCCGTCTCGCCGTCGCCCCGCGTGGCGCCGAGGACGAGCTTGCCATTGTGGTAATGAACCGTTGCCGAGAGGCCGTCGATCTTGGGCTCGCCGTAGAGTTCCACCGGTTCGTCCTCGCCGAGATTGAGGAAGCGCTGGACCCGGCCCTCGAACTCGGCGAGGTCGTCGTCATTGAGGGCGTTGCCGAGCGAGAGCATCGGCCGGCCGTGGCGGACCTTGGCAAAGCTCGAGGCCGGCGGCGCGCCCACGCGCTCGCTCGGGCTGTCAGCGCGCTTCAGGTCGGGAAAGCGCGCCTCGATGGCTTCGTTGCGGCGGCGCAGCGCGTCGTACTCGGCGTCGCTCAGCTCGGGCGCGGAATGGGTGTAGTAAAGCTCGTCGTGGCGCTCGATCTCCTGCGCCAGACGCTCCAGCTCGCGCGCCGCCGCTTCGCGCGTGAGCGCCTCCGGCGGTGGCGTGTCGGTGCTCATCGCGCGCCCCGCGCGAGCAGGCTGTCGGCCGCCGCCCGCGCCTCTTCGGTGATCTGTGCGCCGGAGAGCATCCGCGCGATCTCCTCTCGCCGCTGGTCGCCGGTGAGCAAGGTCACGCTCGCGGCGGCGCCGTCCTCTCCCTCGCTCCTGCTGACCCGATAGTGGCGATCGCCGCGGGCGGCAACCTGGGGCGAATGGGTCACCACGAGGACCTGAACGTCCCGCGCGAGCCGTGCCAGGCGCTCGCCGACGGCATCGGCGACGGCGCCCCCTATGCCGCGGTCAATCTCATCGAAGACGAGTGTCGAGAGGCCGGCGGCGCGCGCGAGGCAGACCCGGAGCGCGAGCAGGAGGCGTGCCCGCTCGCCCCCGGACGCGACCTTCGCAAGCGGCAGTTGATCGGCGGCAGGGTCCGTCGCGAGCATGAAGCGGCAACGGTCGATGCCCGTCCTGCTCTCCGTCCCCTCTGCCACCGCGTCGAGCGCCGCGCTGAAGCGCGCCCGGCCGAGCTTGAGCGGGCCGAGCTCTGCCGCCACCGCTGCGTCCAACCTGCGCGCCGCGTGCTCACGCGAACGGCTCACCGCCCGCGCCTCGTCACGATAGGCCTGATGTGCGGTTTCGGCCGCAGCGGCAAGCGCCGCAACGCGGTCGGCGCCGCTTTCGATCAGGTCGAGCTGTTCCCGCAGCGTGGCCAGCAGCGGGACCAGCGAATCGGGGTCGGTGCGATGCTTGCGCGCGGCCCCGCGGAGCGAGAAGAGCCGCTCCTCGACCGCTTCGAGCCGCCCCGGCTCCGCATCGAGGGCTTCCTCTGCCGCGCTCAAGGCGCTCTCCGCCTCCTCCGCCTCGATCGCCGCCCGATCCAACGCCTGCAGGAGCGGATCCAGCGCGCCGCCGGCCAAAGGAGCGGCGCGTTCTATCGCGCGCCGGGCCGATCTCAGACGTGCGCCAACCCCGCCATCGGCGGCGATCTCGGCCGATGCCGCTTCCAGCGCCTCCGCGAGCTTCTGGCCGTTCAGCAGCGTCGCGCGCTCGGTTGCGCGGCGGGCCTCCTCGCCACATTCCGGCGCAAGCGCTTCCAGCTCGGAGACCGCATGCCGCAGGTATTCTTCCTCCCTGCGCGAGGCTTCGTGCGCGGCTTCTCCCTCATCGAGCGCAGACTGGGCGCTGCGCCATGCGGCATGGGCCTCGGCCAGCCTCTCCCACTCCGGCCCGTGCCCGGCGAAACTGTCCAGCATGTCCAGGTGCCCGGCCGGGTCCAGCAGGCCGCCCCGATCCGTCTGGCCCTCGATCTCCACCAGCAGGCTGCCGATGCGCCCGAGCAGGGCGACGCCCGCAGGCGTGTCGTTGACGAAGGCGCGGCTGCGCCCGTCGGCACCAATGACGCGGCGCATCAGCAGTTCGCCGCCATGGTCGAGGTCGTGCTCGGCCAGCAGCGCGCGGACCGGATCGGCCGGCCCGACATCGAAGGCGGCGGCGACGCTAGCGCGCTCGCTGCCGCGCGCCACGACACCGGACGTGGCGCGCTCGCCGAGCGCCAGGCCGAGCGCATCCAGCAGGATCGACTTGCCGGCGCCGGTTTCCCCGGTGAAGACCGCCATTCCCTCGCCGAGATCGATATCCAGGCTGCTGATGAGGACGTAGTTGCGGATCGAAAGGCGTCGAAGCATTTGCCCCGTGTCAGAGCAGGTCGCCGAAGACGCGGCTGATCCAGGACCCCTCGTCCGCCTCGGGCTGCAGGTCCGAGTCGGTGAGCAGGGCGTAGCTGTGCTGATACCACTGGCTGCCCGGATAGTTGTGGCCGAGAACCGCCGCCGCGGTCTGCGCTTCTCCGGGTACCCCCAGCGCCAGGTACGCCTCGGTGAGCCGGTGCAGCGCCTCCGGCGCATGACTCGTGGTCTGGTAAAGCTCGACGACCTTGCGGAAGCGGCCGATTGCGGCAATCGGGTTTCCGCGGTTCAAGTAGTAGCGCCCGACGGTCATCTCCTTTCCCGCAAGATGATCCCGCGCCAGGTCGATCTTGATGCGGGCATCGCGCGCATAGGTGCTGTCGGGGAAGCGGCGCACCACTTCCTCCAGAGCCTGCAACGCGAACTCGGTCGTCTTCTGGTCGCGGTCCACGCTGGAAATCTGCTCGTAATGGGACATGGCAATCAGGTAATAGGCGTATGCGGCATCGCGATTGCCGGGATGCAGCTCGATGAAGCGGCCCGCGGCAGCGATGGCGTCGTCATAGCGGTTGCCCTGGTAATAGACGAACGCCAGCATGAGCTGCGCCCGCGTCGCCCACACCGAGTAGGGATGCTGACGCTCCACCTCCGCGAAGCCCGCCACGGCCGCGTCGAAGTCCTCGCCCAGCAGGCTGTCCATCGCCTCGTTGTAGAGCTCCTCGACCGGGCGCTCGACGTAAGGCTCCTCGCCGGGCGCGCATCCGACGAGCAGCGCCATCACCAGCCCGACCGTCGCGGCCAGCACGGCCGGCGCTTTGGGAATTGTCGCTAGCCTACGCGTCATGACCGGTCCTGCCCGTTTGTCTCCGCCGCCGGATCATAGAACTCCCCCGCGCGTTCCCGCTGCGCGGCCTCTTCGGCAGCGGCGGCTGCGGCTGCCGCGATACGCTCTGCCCGTTCCTCCTCCAGCGCCTTCACGAGGTCCCGGGTGACCTGCGGGGCCAAGCGCAGCCCATTCTCCCGCAGGAACCGTCGCGCGGCCTCGATGGTCAGCTCTCCGGCGACTCCGTCCACCGCCGCATCATAGTATCCCAGCGACTTGAGAAGGCGCTGCGCGTAGATGGCGGAATCGCGGAAGTCGTTGGCGGGCCGGGGCAAGGCCACTCGGAGGGTAGGCCTCTCCGGTTCCTCTCCGTCGTCAACCCGGTTCGCGAACTCGAGGCTGAGCGCTTGCGCCTCGGCGCGCTCTGCGGGCGACAGGAGACGCGAGAGCTGGTCGCGGTACTTGATCGCGTCCGTGCCGGCCGAGCCCTTGGCATGGGCGGCGAGACTGAACCAGGCCATCGCCCGCACGAGATCGCGCTCCACGCCGAGGCCGTTCGCGTAGAGCAGGCCGAGGCCGCTGCGGCCCACCGCATCGCCCTGCTCGGCGGCCGCCTTGTACCAGCGATGGGACTGCTCGTAGTCACGCGCCACGCCACGGCCGAGATAGTGAAGCGCCGCCAGATTGCTCTGCGCGATGGCCAGGCCCTTGCGCGCCGCGCGGCGGTACCAGACGACCGCCTCGCTGTAGTCCCTCGCCCCGGCCAAGCCCTTCTCGTAGATATATCCGAGGTTGTTCATGGCCCGGGGTTCGCCGGCATCGGCAGCGCGCATGTACCAGTCTCTTGCCCGCTCGAGATCGCGCGGGGTTCCCAGTCCTTCGTCGTAGAGCGTCGCCAGATTGTACTGGGCGTCGGTCAGTCCCTGCTCGGCCGCGCGGTGATACCAACCCGCCGCCGTCGCGTGGTTCTGGGTGACGCCGAGGCCCTGATCGTAGGCCACGCCGAGCTCGAACTGGGCTTCCGCCAGCCCGCGGCGGGCAGCCGTTTCAAGCAGCTTGATCTGGCTTTCGTCGGGCTCGGGCTCAAGCGCACCGGTGCGCAGCAACCGGGCCAGCGCGAGCCGGGCGAGGTCGAGCCGGCGGTCCGCCGCGGCGCGGTACCAGCGGGCGGCCTTCTCGGCGTCCTCCGCTACGCCCAGTCCGTTCTCGTAGAGCGCGCCGAGATTGAACTGTGCGTCGACGTCACCGGCACGAGCGAACGTGGACCAGGCGGCGTGCGCCTCTTCATAGTCACCGCGCTGGAACGCCTCGTAGGCCTCGAAGAAGTCCGCGGCCCTCGCCTGCGGCGCAGCAAGCAGCACTGCGCCGAGCGCTGCCGCACCCGCGGCGGCAGCCAGCGCCTTCGCCCGGACTCTTCGCAAGGTGCCGCGGTCCATGCCGTTGGCGGAACCCGATCGTTGCAGAGCGGCGCGCTGCGCCGCAGCCCCTGCCTCACCTTGCATGGCTTTGCATGATCGTCAATAAACTGTTGCATGAGACTGAGAATATTCCAGGTCGATGCCTTCACCGACAGAGTGTTCGGCGGCAATCCCGCCGCGGTCTGCCCGCTGGATTCGTGGCTCGACGACGCCACGATGCAGGCCATCGCGTACGAGAACAATCTGTCTGAAACCGCGTTCTTCGTGCCGGCAAAGGGCGCCTACGCGCTGCGCTGGTTCACCCCGCTGGCGGAGGTCGATCTCTGCGGCCACGCGACACTGGCCAGCGCGCACGTCGTGTTCCACCACGTGCTGCCGGACGCGGATGCGGTGGCGTTCGACACCAGGAGCGGCCGCCTCGACGTGGTTCGCGGGGACGATGGCCTCACCATGGACTTCCCGGCGCTCGCCGCGCACCCGCTGGACCCGCCGCCGGCCGATCTCGCCGCAGGGCTCGGGCTGGAGCCCATCGCTGCGTTCGGGGACATGGACTACCTAGCGCTTCTGGAGACCGAAGCGCAGGTCAGGGCGATCGAGCCCGACATGACGGCGCTCGCGCGACTCGACGAGCGGCGCGGCATCATCGTCACCGCGCCGGGTGAGAGCGCGGACTTTGTCTCACGGTTCTTTTCGCCCCGAATGGGCGTGCCCGAAGACCCGGTCACCGGGTCCGCGCACTGCATGCTGGCGCCCTTCTGGGCCGAGCGACTCGGCAAGACCACCCTGCGCGCCTACCAGGCCTCGGCGCGGGGCGGCACGGTGCACTGCACGGTCGCGGGCGAACGCGTGCGGCTGACCGGCAGTGCCGTGCAGTACTTCGAAGGGACGATCACGGTCTGAGCCGAAAGCGCCAGGACCGGCCGTGCCGCGCATGAAACCCAGCGTCCGCCCGAACACCCCCCTCTTCTCCTCGGGGCCCTGTCCCAAGCGTCCCGGATGGTCGGTCGATGTCCTGTCGGGCGCGCTGCTCGGCCGGTCGCACCGCGCGAGAGTGCCGCTGGCGCGGATCCAGGAGCTTCTGGAGCGCTCGCGTGCGCTCCTCGGGCTGCCCGACGAATGGCGCCTCGGCATCGTGCCGGGATCCGACACCGGCGCGATCGAGATGGCCATGTGGTCGCTGCTCGGCCCGCGCGGAGTCGACTTCCTGAGCTGGGACAATTTCGGCGCGCTCTGGGCACACGACGGCGCGCGCGAGCTGCGCCCCCTGGATGCGCGCGTGCTCCAGGCGCCCTACGGCCATCTGCCCGACCTCGCGCAGGTCGACCCTTCGCGCGATACGGTGTTCGTGTGGAACGGCACCACCTCGGGCGTGCGGGTCCCCGACGCCGAGTGGATCGCGACCGACCGCGCCGGGCTCACGCTCTGCGATGCCACGTCCGCCGTCCTCGCCTACCCGATGGACTGGACCAGGCTCGATACGACCACCTACTCCTGGCAGAAGGCGCTGGGCGGGGAGGCCGGGTTCGGCATGCTGATCCTGGGTCCGCGCGCGGCGGAACGGCTGGAGAGCGAGGCGCCGCCCTGGCCGGTACCGCGAGTCTTCCGCCTCACCACCGGCGACGGCAGGCTCAACGAGGGCATCTTCCGCGGCGAGACCATCAACACGGTCTCCATGATGGCGGTGGAGGACACGCTCGACGCGCTCCGCTGGATCGAATCGATTGGCGGGCAGGCGGGGATGATCGCCCGGACACGGGCCAATTTCGAGGCGATCGAGTCGTGGGTCGCGGCGCGCGAATGGGTCGACTTCCTGGCGGAAGTGCCGGAGACGCGCTCACGCACGTCGGTGTGCCTCAGCGTCGTCGATCCCTGGTTCAGCGCGCTCGAGACGGACGACCAATGGGCCGTGATCAAGCGCATGACCGCCCTGCTGGAGGCGGAGGACGCCGCATATGATATCAAGACGCACCGAGCCGCCCCGCCGGGGCTTCGCATCTGGTGCGGCGGCACGGTGGAGCGCGGCGATCTCGAAGCGCTGACTCCCTGGCTCGACTGGGCCTGGGAGGACGCGCGCCGGCACGGGGCCGGCTGAGCGCGCCAGCCGCCGGGGGCGGGTCCGATGCCGAGTGTCCTGATCGCGGACGAGATAAGCGAGGTGGCCGTGCAGGCATTTGCCGAGCGCGGCATCGAGGTCGGCAGCCATGCGGGGCTCGCACCCGAGGCACTGGCGGAGATCGTCGGCGACTACGAAGGGCTCGTCGTCCGCTCCGCGACCCGTGTGAGCGCGGAGCTGCTGGAACGGGCAACACGGCTCAAGGTCGTGGGCCGGGCCGGAACCGGCGTCGACAACGTCGACATGGACGCGGCGACGAAGCGTGGCATCGTGGTCATGAACACGCCTCACGGCAACTCCGTGACCGCGGCCGAGCACACCATCGCCATGATGTGCGCGCTCGCGCGGCGGATTCCACAGGCCGACCGGTCCACCCGCAAGGGCGGTTGGGAGCGCGGCCGCTTCATGGGCGTCGAGCTTCGCGACAAGACCCTCGGCGTCATCGGCTGCGGCACCATCGGCGCCATCGTCGCCACCCTGGCACAGGGGCTCCGGATGCGGGTCGTCGCCTACGATCCGTACCTCTCGCCCGAGCGCGCGTCCTCACTCGGCGTGGCGCTGGTGACGATGGACGAGCTGCTGGCCGACGCCGATGTCATCACCCTGCACGTGCCGCTCACGGACGAGACGCGCGGAACCATCGACGCCGAAGCGCTGGCCAAGACCAGGGCGGGCGTGCGCATCGTGAACTGCGCGCGCGGCGGCCTGATCGTTGAGGCCGACCTCAAGAGCGCCATCGAGAGCGGCCACGTGGCCGGCGCCGCGCTCGACGTCTTCGAGGAGGAGCCGGCGCGGGACAACCCCCTCTTCGCGCTGGACGAGGTCATCGCGACGCCTCACCTCGGGGCGTCGACGGTCGAGGCGCAGGAGAACGTCGCGCTTCAGATCGCGCAGCAGATGGCGGAGTACCTGCTCACCGGCACCGTGCTGAACGCCCTCAACGCGCCCTCGGTCTCACCGGAGGACATGGCCAAGCTCGGCCCCTACCTGACCCTCGCCCAGCAGATCGGGAGCTTCGCCGGCCAGATCGCGGAAGGCCGCATCCGGGGCGTCACCGTCGCCTACGAGGGCCAGGCCAGCGCGCTCGATTCGCGGCTGCTCACGGCGGCGGCGCTACAGGGCCTGCTGGGCCCCCGCCTCGACGACGTGAACATCGTCAACGCCCCCTTCATCGCGCGTGAGCGCGGCATCGCGGTGCGCGAGGTCAAGAGCGCGACGACGGCGGACTACCAGACCCTCATGCGGGTCGAAGTGCTGTCGCAGGACGCCGCGCAGGCCGTCGCCGGCACGCTCATCGGCCGCGGCGGGCAGCGGATCGTGGAGGTCGAGGGCATCGAGGTCGAGGCCGAGCTCGGCCCGCACATGCTCTACTTTACCAACGAGGACAAGCCGGGCCTGATCGGCTCGGTTGCCACGGTCCTCGGCGAGGCCGACATCAACATCGCCACCTTCAACCTGGGGCGCCGGGAGCCGGGCGGCGACGCGATCGGCCTCATGGGCGTGGATTCGGCAGTGCCCGACGACGTGCTCGCGCGGCTGCGCGCATGCGCCTCCGTTATCGACGTCAAGCGCCTGAGCTTCTGACGTCGGACCTGCGGCATGGGCATCGGGCTCACCATCATCGTCATCGTGCTGGCGGCGCTCGCGGGCGCGGCCGTCATGTACGCCGTCCTCGCGCTCCGGGCGGCACGGAAAGCGGGCGAGACCGCGCGCCTCGCCGCGGATGCCGGACGCGTGCCCAAGCTTGAAGAGAAGAACGCCGCTCTGCGCGAGCGGTTGCAGGCGGCCGAGACGAAGACCGCAGCGTCGGAAGCGGCGCACGAACAGGAGCGGAAGAACCACGAGGAGCGCGTCCGGGAGCTGACCCGCATGGGCGCCGAACTCGAGAAGAAGTTCGTGGGCCTCGCATCGGAGGTGCTCGGCAAGAACAGCGAGAGCTTTCTCAAGCTCGTGAGCGAGCGCTTCGAGAAGCACAGCCAGAGCGCCAAGGAGGACCTGGAGAAGCGGCGGACGGCCATCGAGACGCTGGTGAAGCCGCTCGGCGAGAGCCTCACCAAGTTCGAGAGCAAGGTGGACGCGATCGAGAAGGCGCGCGAAGGCGCCTACCGGGCGATCTCGGAGCAGGTCAAGAGCCTGGCCGAGGGCCAGACTGGCCTTCGCTCGGAGACGAACCGCCTCGTTCAGGCTCTTCGCCGGCCCCAGACGCGCGGCCGCTGGGGCGAGTATCAGCTCCGCAACGTGCTCGACATGGCCGGCATGACGGAGCACGTGGACTTCGTGGAGCAGACGACCCTGGAGGGCGACGAAGGCCGGCTGCGGCCCGACGTGGTCATCCGCGTCCCCGGCGGCAAGTCGATCATCGTCGACGCCAAGACGCCGCTCGACGCCTACCTCAACGCGGTGGAGGCGCCCGAGGAAGAGACGCGCGAGCGCTTCGTTGCCGACCACGCGCGGCAGGTCCGGGACCACGTGCGGACGCTCTCCTCTCGGGACTACTGGAAGGCCCTGCCCGAGACGCCCGAGTTCGTCGTGATGTTCGTTCCCGGCGAATCGTTCTTCGCCGCGGCCATCGAGAGCGATCCGGCGCTGTTCGAGAGCGCGGCGCGCCAGCGGGTGCTCATCAGCACGCCGACCACGCTGATCGCCCTGGTCAAGACCATCGCCTACGGCTGGCAACAGGAGAAGCTGGCGGAGAACGCGCAGGCCGTGGCCTCGCAGGGCCGCGACCTCTACGAGCGCATCAAGACCTTCGGCGGGCACATGGGCGACATCGGGCGCTCGCTGCAGCAGACGGTGGAGCGCTACAACAGGGGCGTGGGCTCGCTGGAGCGCCGCGTGCTGCCTGCGGCCCGCAAGTTCGAATCCCTCGGCGTCACCCCTGCCGGATCCTCAATCCCGCCGCTGGAGCCGGTCGAGCTAGACCCCCGCGCGGCCCAGGCCGAGGAGCTGATCGAGCGCCGGCCGGAAGAAGCTGCGGAGTAACAGCGGAACCGGCACCGATCCAGCGAGAGGCGTCGGTCGGGACCGGCCCGCCTCCCTGCTCACCGCCACCCCTGGAAGGAGCGCCGCGCGGCCATGGACCTGCGCAACATCGCCATCATCGCCCACGTCGATCACGGCAAGACGACCCTGGTCGACGCGCTGCTGCGCCAAAGCGGCACGGTGCGGGCGAACCAGCCGATGCAGGAGCGCGCGCTCGATAGCGGCGAGCTGGAACGCGAGCGCGGCATCACGATCCTCGCCAAGTGCACCGCGATCGACTGGCGGGGCGTGCGCATCAACATCGTCGACACCCCCGGCCACGCGGACTTCGGCGGCGAGGTTGAGCGCGTGCTCGGCATGGTCGACGGCGTGCTCGTGCTGGTGGACGCGGCCGAGGGCCCGATGCCGCAGACCAAGTTCGTCGTGGACAAGGCGCTTCGGCTCGGGCTCAGGCCCATCGTCGCGATCAGCAAGATGGACCGCGCAGACGCCCGGCCCCAGGCGGTGCACGAAGCGGTCTTCGACCTGTTCGATGCCCTGGGGGCGACCGACGCCCAGCTCGACTTTCCGCTGGTCTGCACCTCGGCGCGGGACGGCTGGGCGGCGCTCGGCCCCGACGCCGCCGGGAGCGACATGACCCCGCTCTTCGAGACCGTCATCGCGCACGTGCCCGCGCCCGCAACGGATGGGACGGGGCCGTTTCGCATGTCGATCAGTCTGCTGGAGGCCGATCCCTTTCTCGGCAGGCTGGTGAGCGGGCGGGTGCTCTCCGGCCGCGTGGCGGCGAACCAGACCGTGACGGTGCTGGGTGCCGACGGCGCCGTGGTCGAGGTCGCGCGCCTCACCAAGCTCCTGCGCGCGCGGGGGCTGGAACGGATCGCGGTCGAGAGTGCCGGGGCCGGCGAGATCGTGACGCTCGCCGGCCTCAAGACGGCCTCGGTGGCGGACACCGTCGCCGCCTCCAAGAATTGCGCCCCGATCCCGGCCGAGCCGATCGATCCGCCGACCATCGCGATGGTGTTCTCGATCAACGACTCGCCACTCGCCGGCTGCGAGGGCACGCAGCTCACGTCGCGCGTGATCGGCGCGCGGCTTGCGCGCGAGACCGAGGGCAACGTCGCGATTCGGGTGACCGACGGCGCCGAGGAAGGCGCCTTCGAGGTCGCAGGCCGCGGCGAGCTGCAACTCGCGGTGCTGATCGAGACGATGCGGCGCGAGGGTTTCGAGCTTTCGATCAGCCGCCCGCGGGTGCTGATGCGCGAGGACCCGAAGGGCGGCCCGCCGCTGGAGCCCATCGAGGAAATCCAGATCGACGTGGACGAAGCCTTCGTCGGCGATGTGGTCAACGCGCTGGCCGAGCGGCGCGCGGAGCTGGTCGAGCTGAGGCCCTCGGGGCGGGACAAGACCCGCGCGCTGTTTCTCGGCCCCTCGCGCGGCCTGATCGGCTTCAACGGCGAGCTGCTCACCGTGACGCGGGGCACGGCGATCATGCACCGGGTCTTCCACGGCTATGCGCCCTTCAAGGGTCCGTTGCCGGTGCGGCGGAATGGCGTGCTCGTCTCCAGTGCCGAGGGCAGAGCGGTCGCCTACGCCCTCTGGAACCTGGAGCAGCGCGGCACGCTCTTCGTCGAGCCGGGAATGCCGGTCTACGGCGGCATGATCGTCGGCGAGCACACGCGGCCGCAGGACCTCGACGTCAACCCGTTGAAGAGCAAGCAGCTCACCAACATACGGGCCGCCGGCAAGGACAACGCCGTGCGCCTGAGCCCGCCCCGGCCGATGCCGCTGGAGATTGCGCTGGCCTATATCGCAGACGACGAGCTGCTCGAGGTGACGCCGGCCTCGATCCGCCTGCGCAAGCGGCTGCTCGACCCGCATGCCCGCCGCCGCGCCGCGCGGGCGCTCGCGCGGGCGTCCTGATCGTCGGCGGCAGGAAGGCGCGCCCCTGCGCGCGCCGCGCTCTCCCCTACCCGGCGCCGACGCGGTCGGCGATGGCGACGATCCGGTGCATCTCGCGCAGCACCGGCCTCTCGATGAGCTTGCCGTCGATCACCACCAATCCGGTATCGGCCGCCTCGAACTCGGCGATGATGCGGCGGGCCTGGGCGATCCGCTCGGCCGACGGCGTGAACACCGCGTTGAGCGCCGCGATCTGCTTGGGGTGCACGGCGCCCTTGCCGCAGAATCCCAGGTCCCGCGCCCGGATCGCCGCGCGCTCCATGCCGTCCGCATCCTCGAGATCGAGGTAGGGCACGTCGATCACATCCAGGCCGGCGCCGGCGGCGGCGTGGACGACGCGGGAGCGGGCATAGAGCAGCGGCTCCCAGGCGTTCTCGCAGCGCAGCTCGGCAGCCATATCGACGCCGCCGAAGAACATCGCGTCGATGCGCGGGCTGCAACGGGCGATGTCATGGGCCGCCTCGAGCCCGGCATTGGTCTCGATGATCACGTGGAGGCGCGTGGCGTGGCCGCGCTCGCTCAGCAGGTCGTCGAGCAGCACCACCTCGTCGGGGTTGCGCACCTTGGGCATCATCAGCGCAGGCGGCGGCGAGTCGCTGGCGAGCACCGCCCGCACGTCGGCCATGCCGAAACCCTCGCGCAGCGAGTTGATGCGGACGATCCGCTCGACCCCGTCGTCGGCCTGCGGGCTCTCGAAGAGCTTGATGGCGCGAGCACGCGCAGCCGGCTTGTCCTTGGGCGCGATCCCGTCCTCCAGCTCGACGCAGACGATGTCCGCCCCGCTCGCCAGGGCTTTCGGAAACATCTCGGGCCGCAGTCCCGGCGTGAAGATGAACGAGCGGCGGGGTCGGATCCGTGTTTCGGACATGAGGAGGCCCTTGCTGTTCGCCAGCGCGACGGTGTGTTCGCCTGACCCTGACCGGATTGTCAATCGATCGGCCCGACCGACGACCGCTACCTGGTGCGCTCCGGGGCCTCGCGCGCGGGGCCGGTGCGTCAGCACTCCGGCATGTTCACCGCGAGGCCGCCCAGGCTGGTCTCCTTGAACTTGACGCTCATCTCGCGCCCGGTCTCGCGCATCGCCTCGATGCAGTTGTCGAGCGGCATGAAGTGGGTGCCGTCGCCCCTGAGTGCGAGGGAGGCGGCGGCTACGGCCTTGGTCGCGCCGATGCCGTTGCGCTCGATGCAGGGCACCTGCACGAGGCCGCCCACCGGGTCGCAGGTCATGCCGAGATGGTGCTCCAGCGCAATCTCGGCGGCGTTCTCCACCTGCGCCGGGGTGCCGTCGAGGACCGCGCAGAGACCGGCGGCAGCCATGGCGGCAGCCGAGCCCACCTCCGCCTGGCAGCCGGCGTCGGCGCCGGAGATCGACGCGTTAGCCTTGATGAGGCCGCCGATGGCCGCGGCGGTGAGCAGGAACTCCCCGATCCGCTCCCTCTCGGCGCCGAAGCAATGGTCGAGGTAGTAGCGCAGCACGGCCGGAATCACGCCGGCCGCGCCGTTGGTCGGCGCCGTCACCACCTTGCCCCCGCCGGCGTTCTCCTCGTTGACCGCCATGGCGTAGACCGTCAGCCAGTCGGAAAAGACGTGCGGCTGCGCGCTGTTGGAGCCTTCTTCGTCGCAGAGCTGCTCGAAGAGCTTGCCGGCCCGGCGCTTGACGCGGAGCCCGCCGGGGAGTTCGCCGTGGCACGCAAGGCCGCGATCGATGCAGGCGTTCATGGCGCCCCAGAGCGTGGCGAGCCCGGCGTCGACCTCGGCGTCGGAGCGGGCGGTGCGCTCGTTCGCCAGCATCATCTGGGCGATGGAGTTCCCGCTCTCATCCGCCATGCGCAGCATGGAGGCGGCACTCTCGAACGGGAACGGGACCTGCGCGCCCCTATCGTCGCCACCGCCGCCCCCGCCGCCCTCAAGCTCCTCCGCCGTCACGATGAAGCCGCCGCCGATCGAATAGTAGATCTGGCTCAGGTAGCCCACCCCCTCGGCGTCGATGGCATGGAATTCCATGCCGTTGGGATGGCCCGGCAGCGGGGCGCCATAGTCGAAGAAGATGTGGTGATGCGGATCGAACACGATCGTGACGCCGCCGAGCGCAGGCAGGTGCCTGCTCCCCCTGAGCATCGCCACCTCGGCCTCGGCCTTGTCGATATCGATGTCGCCGGCGCGATGGCCGAGCAGTCCGAACACGATCGCCCGGTCCGTCGCGTGGCCCCGGCCGGTGAAGGCCAGGGAGCCATGCAGCGAGACGTGAATGCGCAGCCACGAATCGGGCGGCGGGGCCGTCGCGACCCGCTCCGCCAGCAGCGCGAGGAAGGCTTCGGCCGCCGCCATCGGCCCCATGGTGTGGGACGAGGACGGGCCGATGCCGACCTTGAAGATATCGAAGACGCTCAGGAACATCGCATCGATGCTCCGCGATTGGCCAGGCCCCGCTGGCTTGAAGGCGACCCTCACCCGTCAGGTAGCGACGATGCAGGCAGCTTGCAAGGCGCCGTTTCGTGACGGTCGCACATGCGCGGCCCCTCGTTTCCGCATAGGTCATGACGCCGCAAGGCGATTGTCGCGCAGCCAAGCCTCGGCGAAGATGAGGCATTCCGGCGTGCGAAGGAGAGGAGCCATGCGGCGCATCGGGGTGGATGTCGGCGGTACGTTCACGGACCTGATTCTGGTCGACGAGGCGGCGGGCGCGATCACGGTCGACAAGGTGCCGTCCACGCCGGACGATCCGGCGCGGGCGGTGATGACGGGCGTGGACGCGCTCTGCGGCAAGGCCGGGGTCAGCCTCGAGGCCGTGGACCTGCTGCTGCACGGCACCACCGTGGCGACCAACATCGCCATCGAGCACAAGGGCGCCGAGGTCGGCCTGATCACGACCGAGGGTTTTCGGGACATCCTGCACATCGCGCGCCACAAGAAGCCGCACAACTTCTCGCTCCAGCAGGAGCTGCCGTGGCAGTCGCGCCCGCTGGTGCGGCGGCGCCACCGGCTCACGGTGCGCGAACGGGTCACCGCGCCCAAGGGCGAGATCATCGAGCCGCTGGACGAGGCGGAGGTGCGGGAGCGCGCGCGAGCGCTGCGCAAGGCAGGCGTGGATGCGATCGCCGTCTGCCTGCTGCACGCCTACCTCAACCCGGCGCACGAGCAGCGCATCAAGGAAATCCTGCAGGAGGAGTGCCCCGACGCCTACCTCTCGGTCTCGAGCGAGGTGCTGCCGCTCTACCGTGAGTTCGAGCGCTTCTCGACGACGTGCCTGAACGCCTACGTGGGCCCGCGGGTCGGAAGTTACGTCGGCCGGCTGGAGTCCGGCCTGAAGGATGCGGGGCTCGCGCGCGGCGTGCGGCTGATGCAGTCCTCCGGCGGCATGACGACCGCCGACAGCGCGACCGGCGGCCCGGTCAACCTGATGATGTCTGGGCCGGTCGCAGGCCTGATCGGCGGCATCTGGGCCGGCAGGATGGCCGGCTACGACAACGTGTTCACGCTCGATATCGGCGGCACGTCGGCCGACATCGGCGTGGCCGCCGGCGGCGCGCTCAGGATGCGCCACCTGCTCGACACCAAGGTCGGCGACTACCAGGCCATGATCCCGATGGTCGATATCGACACCATCGGCGCGGGCGGCGGCTCCATCGCCTATGTCGACGAGGGCGGCATCTACCGCGTCGGTCCGCAGTCCGCCGGCGCCGAGCCCGGCCCCGCCTGCTACGGCCGCGGCGGCGCCGAGCCCACCTCGACGGACGCGCAGGTGGTGCTCGGCCGGCTGCGCACCGACCGCGGCCTCGTCGGCGGGCAGATGACGCTCCATGCGGAGCGCGCCCGCGATGCGCTGCAGGGGCTCGCCGGCACGCTCGGGCTGCCGCTGGAGGAGGCCGCGCTCGGCGCGTTGCAGATCCAGAAGTTCAGCATGGTGCAGGCGATCGAGCTTAACAGCGTGCGGCGGGGCTACGATCCGCGCGACTTCACCCTGGTCGCAGCCGGCGGCGCCGGCCCGCTCTTCGCCTGCGACATCGCGGTGGAGCTTGAGATACCCCGCGTGCTGGTGCCGCCGCATCCCGGAATTCTCTCCGCCACCGGGCTGCTCGCGACCGACATGCAGCACGAGTTCGTCACCACCGAGCGCCAGCCGCTCGCCACCCTCGACCGCGCCCATCTGGCGGCGCGCTTCGAGGAGCTGACGGACCAGGCGCTGACGCGGCTGGAGGCGGACGGCGTGCCGGAGGGCGACCGCCTGATCCGCCGCCTCGCGGACTGCCGCTACGCCGGGCAGGGCTACGAGGTGCGCTTCGACGCACCGGCAGGCGAGATCGACGACGCCTGGATCGACGAGCTGGCCGACCGCTTCCACCGCGCGCACGAGGCCGAGTACGGGCACCGCTTCGACGCGCCCGTCGAGATCATCAACATCCGCGCCATCGCCATCGGCCGCATCCCCGACCTCGACTGGCCGGAGATCGAAGGCGGCGGCGGCGAGGCCACGCCGCTCTTGCGCCAGCCGGTCGTCTTCGAGGTCGAGGGCAAGGGCGAGACCCACGAGACCCCGTTCTACGACCGCGCCGCGCTCCGTGCGGGCGACCGGATTTCAGGCCCCGCCATCGTCGAGCAGTACGACACGACCATCGTGATCCCGCCCCGCTGCGAGGCGGCGATCGATGCGCGCGGCAACATCGTGATCGACTGCGCCGGCGCGGCGGCGCAGCACGGGCACGACCTGGCGACGCCGATCATGCAGCGCGTCATCGGCGGCGCCTTCACCGCCATCGCGCAGGAGATGGCGGGCGTGCTCTACCGCATGTCCTATTCCTCGATCATCCGCGAATCGGAGGACCTCGGCGCCGGCATCTTCGACCGCGACGGCCTGATGCTGGCGGAATCGGAATCGACGCCGATGTTCATGGGCGCGATGCCGCGCATCGTACAGAACGTCATCGAGCTGCTCGACGGCGACATCCACGAAGGCGACATCATCTTCCACAACGACCCCTACTATGGCGCCACCCACTCGCCGGACTGCGCCATCGTGATGCCGATCTACCACCAAGGGGAGCTTGTGGGGTTCGCGGGCGCATCCGCCCACCTGCTGGACATCGGCGGCGCCTACCCGGGGCTCAACATCAACGCCGTCGACATCTACGCGGAGGGCAACATCTACCGCGCCGTGAAGCTCGCGATCAAAGGCGTGCGCCAGGACGGGCTCTGGAAGCACATCCTGGAGAACATGCGCACGCCCACGCCCAACGAGGGCGACATCCAGGCGATGATCGCAGCCTGCGAACTGGCCAAGCGGCGCTACCTCGACCTCATCGGGCGCTACGGGCTCGCCGCCGTTGAGGACGCCGGCCAGCACTGGATGACCTACTCAGAGCAGATGCTCCGGCGGGAAATAGCGAAGATTCCCGACGGCGAATACGAAACGGCTATGGGCTACCTCGACGACGACGGGGTCAACCGCGGCCGCAAGCTGCCGGTCAAGGTCAAGGTCATCATCGAGGGCGACGAGATCACCTACGACCTCACCGGCTCCAGCGAGGAGGTGCCGACCGGCTACAACGTCCCCTTCGAGGGCACGACGTGCTCGGCCATGTCCTTCATCACGCGGATGATCTTCCTCGATACCGTGACGCACCCGGTCTACGTGCCGCAGAACGAGGGCATGACGCGGCCGATAAACGTGATCGCGCCCAAGGGCTCGATCTTCAACCCCAACTTCCCGCGCTCCTGCTTCGCCCGCTTCTGCCAGGTGCAGCGCGCCGTCGACCTGGTGCTGCGCGCGCTCGCGCCGGTGGTGCCGGAGCGTGTGACCGCGGGCAACTCCGCGCATCTGCACTTCATCTCGTATTCCGGCTTCGACACCGAGCAGGGCGAGTACTGGGTCTATCTCGAAGTCGACGAGGGCTCCTACGGCGGCCGGCCGGACCGCGACGGGCTCGACGCCGTGGACTGCCTCATCGCCAACACCCGCAACAACCCGATCGAGGAGCTGGAGTGGCGCTTCCCGATCCGCACCGAGCGCTACGAGCTGCGCAACGAGCCCTGCGCCGCCGGCAAGTGGCGGGGCGGCATCGGCATGGTGCGGGTCAACAAGATGCTGGTGGAGACCATCGTCACCTGCGAGGGCGAGCGCCACGAATCCGACGAGCCCTGGGGGATCTTCGGCGGCATGGCGGGCCTGAACGCCTCGGTGGTGCGCAACCGCGGCGGCGCGGACGAAGAGGCGTGGCCCTCCAAGTTCACCGGCTTCCGCCTCGCCGCCGGCGACAGCATCGAGATCACGGTGCCGAACTCGGGCGGCTACGGCGACCCGCTGGAGCGCGACCCGGCTCTCGTGCTGGCGGACGTGTTCGACGGCTTCACCACCATCGAGCGCGCGCGCGACGACTACGGCGTGGTGATCGAGCCGGAGCCCCTGCGGCTCGACGAGGCAGCCACCGGGAGGCTGCGCGCCGAGCGCTCGGGCACGACGCGCGAACCCGCGCCGGCCTGAAGCAGCCTTCGGCGGTTTTCCCCGCCAAGGTGAGGGTGTCTTGGCCGCGGTGGCCGTGCGATAAGGGGCCGAGCGCTTCACGCCATCCGATGACGCAGGGAGAGGACGCATGACGGGCGGGATTTCCGAGGCTTATGGCTCACTCGACGGAATGGGGCTCGCCGCCCTCATAAGGCAAGGCGAGGTCTCGCCCGGCGAGGTGATCGAGGAGGCGATCCGCCGCGCCGAGGCGGTCAACGGAACGCTCAACTTCCTCACCTACAAGGCCTATGAGGAAGGCCGCAAGATGGCGGCCGACCCGGCGCTCCCCGACGGCCCATTCAGGGGCGTGCCCTGGCTCGTGAAGGAGATCGCGACCGACTGGACGGGCTTGCAGAACACCAATGCCTGCCCCTACTTCAAGGACGTCGTCTCGACGAGCGACAACGAGCAGGTGCGGCGCGTGAAGCAGGCGGGCTTCGTGCTGCTGGGCAAGTCCAACTCGCCGGAGGCCGGCTGGGCGCTCTCCACCGAGCCCAAGATGTACGGGCCGACCGTCAACCCCTGGGATACGACGCGCACGCCGGGCGGCTCGTCCGGCGGCTCGGCGGCGGCGGTCGCGGCCCGCGTCCTGCCGCTGGCAGAAGCGAGCGACGGCGGCGGCTCCATCCGCACGCCGGCCTGCCACTCCGGCCTCGTCGGCCTCAAGCCCGCGCGCGGCCGCATCACCATGGCGCCGGGTGCCGACTTCTGGTACGGCGGCGTCACCTTCCTCTGCGTCTCGCGGAGCGTACGCGATACCGCCGCCTTCTTCGATACGGTCGGCGGCCCCATGCCGGGCGATCCCTACTACGCGGTCATGCCGGACACCCCCTACCTCGACGAGATCGGCAAGGACCCGGGCAGCCTCTCCATCGCCATGGTCACGGGCTCGCCCGACGGCTGCACCCCGGTGGACCCGGAGGTGCGCGAGGGCATCGAGAACACCGGCAAGCTGCTGGAGAGCCTGGGCCACCGCATCACGCCGGAGACCGCGCCCTACGACTTCTGGCCGCTCTACGACTGCTACATGCGGATCGGCGCGGTGGTCACCGCCGCCTGGTTCGACGGCTCGGCCGCGCTCGTCGGTCACGAGCTGAGGCAGGACGAGACCGAGAACCTCTACTGGACGACGATCCAGCGCGGCCGCGCCATCTCGGCGGTCGAGCATCACAACGACATCGCGCAGCTCCGCGCCATGTGCCGCGACATCGTGGGCCGCATGGCCGCCTACGACGCCTGGCTCTGCCCGGTGGTGCCGATGGTCGCGCGCAAGATCGGCTACTACGACATGTCGCGCGATTGCGACGACTACAACGCGAACATCATGGGGCCGGACTGCGCCTTCACCCAGCCCTTCAACGCGACGGGGCTGCCGGGCATCTCGCTGCCGCTGCACTGGACGGCGGGCGGCGTGCCGGTGGGCTCGCAACTGGTCGGGCGCGACCTCGACGAGGCGCTGCTCTTCCGCCTCGCCGGCCAGTTGGAGCGGGCGAAACCCTGGGCCGACCGCGTCCCGCCGGTCAACGCGGGTGCGTGATTGCCGACAAGCGCGTGACGACACCGAGACACCACAGGAGACCAAGACCCATGAGAAAGCCACTCAGCCTCTTGACGGCGGCGGTTGCGACGATCGCGCTCGCGACGGCGGCCCATGCGGAGACCCTCAAGGTCGGCATGATCACCACCCTCTCCGGCGGCGGCGCCGCGCTTGGCATCGACGTGCGGGACGCCTTCATGCTGGCCGTCAATCAGGCCGGCGCCGACATCGAGCTGATCGTGGTCGACGATCAGCGCAAGCCGGACATCGCCGTGCAGCTCGCCGACAGGCTGGTGCAGAGCGACAAGGTGGACGTGCTGACCGGAATCATCTGGTCGAACCTCGCGATCGCGGTGGTGCCTGCGGTGGTGCAGCAGGGCAAGTTCTACCTCTCGCCCAACGCGGGGCCGTCACTGCTTGCCGGCGAACGCTGCCACGAGAACTACTTCAACGTCGCCTGGCAGAACGACAATCTGGCCGAGGCCGCAGGCGGCTACGCAAATGACGCGGGCTACGCCAACAGCTTCCTGCTGGCGCCCAACTACCCCGCCGGCCGGGACATGCTCACGGGCTACAAGCGCTTCTACACGGGCGCCGTCGCCGACGAGGTCTACACCAAGCTCGGCGCAAACGAGTACGCCGCCGAGATCGCGCAGATCCGGGCCTCCGGCGCCGACAGCGTGTACTTCTTCCTGCCCGGCGGCATGGGGATCGCCTTCCTGAAGCAGTACGCGCAGGCGGGCGTCGACATCCCGCTCGTGGGCCCTGCCTTCTCCTTCGATCAGGGGATCCTGCAGGCGGTGGGCGAGGCCGCGATGGGCGTGAAGAACACCTCGCAGTGGAACAAGGACATCGACAATCCGACCAACAAGGCCTTCGTCGAGAGCTTCCAGGCCGCGTACGGCCGGCTGCCTTCGCTCTATGCGAGCCAGGGCTTCGACACGGCGAACCTGCTGATCTCGGCCATGGGCAAGGCCAGCGTGAAGGATATAGACGCCTTCCGCGACGCGCTCCGGGAGGCGGACTTCGCGTCCACCCGCGGCGACTTCGCGTTCGCGCCGAACCACCATCCCATCCAGGACATCTACGTCCGCGAAGTCATCAAGGAAGGCGACGTCTACACCAACAAGATCGTCGCCACTGCCATGACCGACCACGCCAACGCCTATATCGACGACTGCCAGATGTAGCCGCCACGCAAACCCGGAACGGGCCACCCGGCGCGGCCCGTTCCGGTGCTCGTGTCAGCCCACCGCTCGAAGGGGGATCTGCAGCCGTCGTCCCCGTCGCTCACGCCGCGCCGCTCAATCCTTCCACGGGTTCATGATCTCCACGCCCGTGCTCGCGAAGTCGGACTCGTTGCGCGTGACGATCGCGAGGCGGTGCCGGATGGCGGTCGCGGCGATCAGGCTGTCGATCGCAGGTATCGGCCTGGGAATGCGGGCCATCATGCGACCCCACTCGTCGGCAACGGGAGCGTCGACCGGCAGAACCCGGTCTTCGAACCAGGCCGGCAACTCCGTCTCCAGCCATGTCGCAATTCTGGAGCGCCGGCGTCCCCCCTTCAGCTTCTCCACGCCCTTCCGAATCTCGCCGAGCGTTAGGACACTCACGTACAGCGTTTCCGGCGGTGCGGCATCGAACCACTCGCTGACGTCACCGGACGGGTTTGGCTTGACCAGTTCTGAGAGCGCGCAGGTATCGACAAGGAAGCTCACAGCTCGACATCGCGTCCCGGCGAACGGTCGCGCTCGATCATGAGATCGATATCCGCCAGTGGCGACGCACGCATGAACGCGGCCAACGACGGCTTGCGGCCACTGAGACGGTCGTAGTCCTTCGCGGACAAGAGCACGGCCGCACGGCGTCCCCGGACGGTAATCGTCTGGGGACCCGCCTCGTCGGCGCCGCGCATCAATTCGCTGAAGCGCGCCTTCGCCTCCTGCACCTGCCACTGAGACATGACACTCTCTCCCCTGACTAGTCTGACCAGATAGTCAAGAACCGGCGCATTCAAAGCAAGCTCTATCGTGCCCGGCGCTCAAGATGCTAAGTGGACCACGAGCGCCTGACGTCGAAAGCATGGGCATGGAAGGCCGCGCGCGAAACTCCCACCGCATCGCCAACCGCCGGGGCCATCGCATGACCGGGTCGACGACTTGACCGCCTCGCTCATCGTCGAGCAACTGCTGAACGGCCTGCAGTTCGGCGTCATGCTCTTCCTGATGGCGGCCGGGCTGACGCTGATCTTCGGCGTCATGGGCCTCATCAACCTCGCCCACGGCTCGTTCTACATGATCGGCGCGTTCGCCTGCGCGGCCGTGGCGGCGGCGACCGGCTCCTACTGGGTCGGGCTCGCGGCGAGCCTGGCTGCGGCGGCCGCAGCGGGCGCCCTCGTCGAAGTCGCCGTCATCAGGCGGCTCTATCGCCGCGACCATCTGGATCAGGTACTCGCGACCTTCGCCCTGATCCTGGTGTTCTCCGAGGGCACCCGCTGGGTGTTCGGTTCCTTTCCGCTCTATCTCACCGTCCCCGATTTCCTGTCGGGCCCGGTCACGTTGCCGGGCGGGATCGACTACCCGCTCTTCCGCCTTGCCATCATCCTGGTCGGGGTCGTGATCGCGGGCGGGCTCTTTCTCCTGATCGCGCGGACGCGCCTCGGCATCCGCATCCGGGCCGGCGAATCCGACCGGGAGATGATCGCCGCCCTCGGCGTCGACATCCGCAAGCTCTACACCACGGTGTTTGCGCTGGGCGCGGCGCTGGCGGGCTTCGCGGGCGCGCTCGTGGGCACGATCCAGTCGGTACAGGTGGGTATGGGCGAGCCCGTGCTGATCCTCGCCTTCGTCGTCATCATCATCGGCGGGCTCGGCTCCATCGGCGGCGCGCTGCTGGGGGCTATCCTGGTGGGCCTCACCGACACGCTCGGGCGCTTCCTGCTGCCGGTGCTCTTCGACACGTTCATGGATTCTTCCAGCGCCAACAGCGTCGGCTCGGCGATCGCCTCCATGCTCATCTACATCCTGATGGCGCTGGTGCTCTTCCTGCGCCCGACCGGCCTCTTCGGCACCAGGGCGCACTGATGAAGCGGGAGGCGGCCATCAGTCTCCTGATCGCGGCAGGGCTGCTCGCCGCGCCGCTGCTCGGCCACGCCTTCGACGAGCCCTTCGTCATCACGCTGGCGACGAAGGTGGCGATCCTGGGGCTCGCCGGCACCGGGCTCAACCTCGCGCTCGGCTACGGCGGCATGGTCTCGCTGGGGCACGCGGCGTTCTTCGGCATCGGGGGTTACGTCGCCGGCATCCTCGCGAGCCACGCCCTCAACTACGAGCCGCTCTTCACCGCGCCGCTGCTGATCGAAGGCACGACGCAGATGCTGATCATCTGGCCCGTCGCCATCGCGGTGAGCGGGATCGCGGCGCTGGTGATCGGCGCGCTCTCGCTGCGGACCACCGGCGTCTTCTTCATCATGATCACGCTGGCCTTCGCGCAGATGGTCTACTACTTCGCGATCTCGTGGCCGGCATACGGCGGCGAGGACGGGCTCTCGATCTACGTCAGGAACGAGTTTCCCGGGCTCAACACGCTGGATCCGCTGCACTTCTTCGCCATCTGCTACGTGCTCCTGGGCCTCGCGATCGGCTTCTCCTTCCTGCTCTCGCACGCGCGCTTCGGGCTCGCGCTGAACGGCGCGCGGCAGAACGCGCAGCGCCTCGCCACGGTCGGCATCAGCCCCTTCCGCGTGAAGCTCACGGCCTTCGTGATCTCAGGGATGATGGCGGGGCTCGCGGGCGCGCTCTACGCCGACCTCAACCGCTTCGTGAGCCCGTCCATGCTGTCGTGGCACACGTCCGGCGAGATCATGGTGTTCGTGATCCTGGGCGGCACGCGGCGCCTCTTCGGCCCGGCCGCAGGGGCCGCGCTCTACATCGTCCTCGAGCACACGCTGGGCGACGTGAGCGAGCACTGGCTGCTGCTCCTGGGCGCGCTGCTGGTGGGGCTCGTGCTGTTCGCGCGCGGCGGCGTCATCGGGATCCTCGCAGGGCAGCCCCGCCATGCCTGAGCCGATCCTGCAGCTTGAGGGACTTTGCAAGCGCTTCGGCGCGGTGGTCGCGAGCGACGACGTCACGCTCGACTTGCGAGCCGGCGAGATCCACGCGCTGATCGGGCCGAACGGCGCGGGCAAGTCCACGGTCATCAAGCAGATCGCGGGAGAGATCCGGCAGGACAGCGGCGCCATCCGCTTCGCCGGCCGCGACATCGACCGCCTCGACATGGTGGCGCGCGCGAGGCTCGGGCTCGCGCGGACGTTTCAGGTCTCGTCGGTCGCACCGGAGTTCTCGGCGCTGCAGAACGTCATGCTGGCAGTGCAGTCGGTGGAGCGGAAGACCTATCGCTTCTTCAGGCCGGCGCTCCGCGAGGCATCGCTGACCGAGCCCGCGATGTCCTATCTCGTGCGCCTGCTGCTCGACGACAGAGCGCAAGTGCGCGCGGGCGATCTCTCGCACGGCGAGCGCCGCGCGCTGGAGATCGCCATCGCGCTCGCGCTCAAGCCCAAGGCATTCCTGCTCGACGAGCCCATGGCCGGCATGGGGCCCGAGAACACGGCGAAGCTGGTCGAGATCCTCGACGGGCTGCGGGCGGAAGCGCCGATCCTGCTCGTGGAGCACGACATGGACGCGGTGTTCGCGCTGGCGGACCGCATCTCCGTCATCGTCTACGGCCGCATCATCGCGAGCGGGACGCCCCAGCAGATTCGCGCCAACGAGGAGGTGCAGCGCGCCTACCTGGGCGGGGACGAGGGACATGACGGCGCTGCTTGAGGTCGCGGGCATCACCGCCTTCTACGGCACCTCGCAGGCGCTCTTCGGCGTGGACCTCGCCGTCGGCGAAGGCGAGGTGGTGGCGCTCATGGGCCGGAACGGCATGGGCAAGACGACGACCATCAGGACGATCTGCCGCATGATGCCGCACCGCGAGGGGCGCATCGCCTTCGCCGGCCGCGACCTCGCCAGGCTGCCCTCTCACAAGGCGGCGTGGCTCGGGCTCGGGCTGGTGCCGGAGGGCCGGCGCTGCTTCCCGACGCTGACGGTGCGCGAGAACCTGACCGCCGCCGCCCGCCCCGGCCACTGGAGCGAGGAGCGGGTGGTGGCACTCTTCCCCCAGCTTGCGGAGCGCCGCCACCAGAAGGCCAACACGCTGTCCGGCGGCGAGCAGCAGATGCTCGCCATCGGCCGGGCGCTGATGACCAACCCCCGGCTGCTCATCCTGGACGAGGCGACGGAAGGGCTCGGCCCCCTCATCCGCCGGGAGATCTGGTCGGTGATCGCCAGGCTCAAGGAAGCCGGCCTCTCCATCCTCGTCGTCGACAAGTCTCTCAAGGAACTCACGGCCGTGGCCGAGCACTGCGTCATCCTGGAGAAAGGAACCACCTGCTGGTCCGGCGCGAGCGCCGACCTCACGCCCGACCTCACGAATCGATACCTGGGCGTGTGAAGCCCTCGCCCCTCGGGCCATTCAGAAACTGATCTCCTTGAAGGCCCTGGTCTGCGCGGTCATGGCGACCTCGGTGGGCAGGCGCTCCATGCTGCTGGCGCCGTAGAAGCCGTGCACGTGCTCTGCGTTCTGCAGCACGAACGTCGCGTCCTCGGGCGAGGCGATGGGCCCGCCGTGGCAGAGCACGATGACGTCCTCGCGCACGGCCTTTGCCGCCAGCGCCCACGCATCGATCAGCCCCACGCACTCCTCCAGCGACTTCGCGGTCTGCGCGCCGATGCTGCCGCTGGTGGTGAGCCCCATGTGGCAGACGATGATGTCGGCGCCGGCCTCCGTCATGGCCACCGCGTCGTCCTCGGAGAAGACGTAGGGCGTGGTCAGCAGATCGGCCTCGCAGGCCGCGCGGATCATGTCCACCTCCAGGCCGTAGCCCATGCCCGTCTCCTCCAGGTTGGCGCGGAAGACGCCGTCGATGAGGCCGACGGTCGGGAAGTTCTGCACGCCCGCGAAGCCCAGTCCCTTCAACTCGTCCAGGAAGCGGTCGAGCACCATGAATGGGTCGGTGCCGTTGACGCCGGCCAGCACCGGCGTGCGGCTCACCACGGGGATCACCTCGTGCGCCATCTCCTTCACGATCTCGTTGGCGTTGCCGTAAGCCAGCAGGCCGGCGAGCGAGCCCCGCCCCGCCATGCGGTAGCGCCCGGAGTTGTAGATCACGATGAGGTCGATGCCGCCCGCCTCCTCGCACTTGGCAGAGAGCCCGGTGCCCGCGCCGCCGCCGATGATCGGCTCGCGGCGGGCGACCATGCCGTGGAACGTGTCGAGGAGGCTGCGGCGATCCATGCCCGGCACTGGCGGTCTCCTGGCGTTCGGGTCAGGCGGCGATCTCGGTCCAGCTCTCCACGAGAGCCTGGGCGAAATCGGCGTCGTTGATGTGGAGCGGCAGGCGGATCAGGCGCCTTGCGTGGGTCTCAACGACGGTGCGGTCCAGCGCCTCGAAGAGCGCCGCATCGGCGTCCGGGTCGTGGAAGGGCATCCCCGGCGCGTCGATGAGCGAGACCCCCTTCTCCGGCACCAGGAACCGCACCGGCCCCTCGCAGGCGTTGAGCCTGGCCCCGATCCATTCGCCCATGGCCCGGTTCTCGTCCGGCGTCGTGCGCATGAGCGTGACGTTGGGATTGTGGATGTGGAAGGTGCGGCCCTCGTACTGCGCCGGCACGGTCTCGCGGGCGCCGAAGTTCACCATGTCGAGCGCCCCGCAGGAGCCGACGTAGGGCAGGCCGGTGCGCGCGAAGGCGCCGAGCCGGTCCTCGCCCGCGCTGAAGACGCCGCCCATCAGGTGGTCGCAGACCTCGGTGGTGGTGCTGTCGATGCAGCCCAGCACGAGCCCGGAATCGACCAGCTTCTCCATGGAGCGCCCGCCGGTCCCGGTCGCGTGGAACACCAGGCAGTCGTAGCGCGCCTCCAGCGCCGCGCGGACCTGATCGACGCAGGGCGTGGTGACGCCGAACATGGTGAGGCCGATGGCGGGCTTGTCCTCGGCCGCCGGCGCCTCGCCCCGCATCATGCCGGCGAGCGCGTGCGCGGCGTTGGCGAGCACCACGCGGGAGATGCGGTTGAGCCCGGCCACGTCCACCACCGAGTACATCATGGTGATGTCGTTGGGGCCGACGTAGGGCGCGACGTTGCCAGAGGCCACAGTGGAGACCAGCACCCTGGGCACGCCGATGGGGAGCGCCTGCATCCCGATGGAGACCAGCGCGGTGTTGCCGGAGCCCCCTGCCCCGATCACGCCGCCGATGTCATCGCGCGTCGGCAGGAAGTTCGCCAGCGCGGCCCCCATGGCTGCCACCGCCTGCCCGCGGTCCTCAAGGGCGAGCACCGCATCGGCGCCGTCGGCATGGTGGGCCGCGACCTCGGCTGCGCTCACGTCGATCCCGGCGGGCCGCTCTCCAGAGCCGGTGCCGACATCCACGACGCACGCCTGCACCCCTGCCGCCGCCAGCAGATCGCGGATGTAGAGAAGCTCCTCGCCCTTGGTATCCAGGGTGCCGACGATATAGGCCCGTGCCATCCTGCTCCCCCCGCGCGATCCGCCCGCGCCCTCAGTCGACCGTCTTCAGCACGCCGCCGATGGTATCGAAGATCCGGTCGATCTGGCTCTTCTCGACGATGAGTGGCGGCGAGAGGGCGATGGTGTCGGCCGTGACCCGGATCAGCACGCCCTCGTCGAAGCACTTGTGAAGGGTCTCGATCGCACGCGCGGTGGGCGCGCCTGGCCTGGGTTCCAGCTCGATGCCGGCGACGATGCCGAGGTTGCGCAGGTCGATCACGTGGTGGCCGCCCCTGAGCGACCAGAGCGCTTCCTCCCAATAGGGCGCAAGCGCGGCCGCGCGCTCGAACAGCCCCTCCTCGCGGTAGACGTCGAGCGTCGCGATCCCGGCCGCCGACGCCAGCGGGTGGCCGGAGTAGGTGTAGCCGTGGAAAAGCTCGATCCCCTGCTCGGTGTTCTCGATGAAGGCGTCGTAGATCTTGCTCCGACAGAACACCGCGCCCATCGGCACGGTCGCGTTGGTGAGCCCCTTGGCGGTGGTGAGGATGTCCGGCTGCACGTCGAAGTAGTCGGCGGCGAAGCTCGCGCCGAGGCGCCCGAAGCCGGTGATCACCTCGTCGAAGATCAGCAGGATGTCGTGCCTGTCGCATATCTCGCGGAGGCGCCGCAGGTAGCCCTTGGGCGGCACGAGCACGCCGGTGGAGCCGGCCACGGGCTCCACGATCACCGCGGCGATGGTGGAGGGATCGTGCAGGGCCGCGAGCCGCTCCAGGTCGTCCGCCAGGTGCACGCCCCATTCGGGCTCGCCCCGGCTGAAGGCCTGGTGCTCCAGGTCGTGGGTGTGGCGGATGTGATCCACGCCGGAGAGCAGGCCGCCGTAGAACATGCGGTTCTTGACGATGCCGCCCACCGACGTGCCGCCGAAGTTGGTGCCGTGGTAGCCGCGCTCGCGCCCGATCAGGCGGGTCTTCGAGCCCTTGCCCCGCACGTAGTGGTAGCCGAGGGCGATCTTGAGCGCGGTGTCCGCCGATTCCGAGCCCGAGTTGGTGAAGAACACGTGGTCGAGGTCGCCGGGCGCGAGATCGACCAGCCGGTTCGCGAACTCGAAGGCGGCCGGGTGGCCGAGCTGGAAGGTCGGGGCGAAATCCATGCGCTCGGCCTGCGCCTTGATCGCCGCCACGATCTTCTCGTGCCCGTGGCCCGCGTTGCAGCACCAGAGCCCGGCCGTGCCGTCCAGGATCTCGCGGCCCGCGGGCGTCATGTAGTGCATGCCCTTGGCGCGCGTCAGCAGGCGCGGCTTCTGCTTGTAGCCCCTGTTCGCCGTGAACGGCATCCAGAAGGCTTCGAGATCGTTGGGGTTCTCGGGGTAGTTGATGTCGTCGAAGGGCATGGGGCAGTCACCCGGCATCGTCGTGGCTGTCGGAGAAGCGCGCGATCCTAGCCCGGTTTCCCGTCCGGGACACGGGCCGTGTCGCCCGCCCGCGCCCGGCACGCGAAGCGGGCGGCGCGAAGGCATTGTGTCCGGAATTTACCGGCCTATAGCGGCCTATTCCGGCACATAATGGCACAAAATGGCACATAATGGCCCAAAGTGGCCCAACTGAAGCGGCACGTAGTGGCCCAAAACGGTCCGAACCGGCCCAGGCGCCCTCCTTCCTTCCGGCACCGCCGGCGATGGCGGCGCAGTCCGCGGCCGGCAACTGCCCATCGGGCGCACCCCCGAGTCTCGGGACCGCACCGGCCGCGGGTCTCTCCGCCTTGCTCTGCATGGCGCGATGGTGCCGCCACCGCCCCGCACCGTGCACCGCACCTTGTTCCGGGGCGGATGGGCAGGAGAGCCTGCGGGCACGTTTAGACTTGTAATGTCTCGTATGAGACATTATTATATCATTTGACCATGACCGAACGACCCCTCCGCCCACCGATGCGCCAGGCCATTCTCGATGCGGCCATCGACACGCTCGCGCGCAATCCGGGCGCGTCCCTCTCCGAGATCGCGGCCCGCGCCGGCGCAGGCCGCGCGAGCCTGCACCGCCACTTCCCGTCCCGCGCCGACCTCATCGCAGCCGCCTCCAGGCAGTGCATGGACGAGATCGACGCCGCGACCACCGCGGCGCTCGTAGACGCGCGGACGGCGCGCGAGCGCCTCTCGCGCATGCTGGACGCGGTGGTGCCGCTCGGCGACCGCTATCACTTCCTGGTGTCCGAGACCGTCGACGACGAGAGCGTGCGCCAGCGCTACGCCGAAGAACTCGACTGGCTCGGGCGCCTGGTGGACGACCTCAAGGCGGAAGGCGCGATCGCAGCGGACCTGCCGCGCTCCTGGGCGGTGGCGAACATCGACGCGCAGGTCTGGCTCGCCTGGTCCGAGATCGCGGCGGGAAACCTGGCGCCCGCGCACGCGGCCGACCTGGCGCTGCGCACGTTGCTCGAAGGATTGAGCCCATGAGAACCACGATGACCGCCGTCGCGAAGAGACTTCGCGCCCTGATCGTCCTCGTCTGTCTCGTGGCGGCGGCGCCCACGCTCGCCGCCGCAGCAGCGCCGGGACCGGGCGACGCGGTCGACCTGATCGGCGTTCGCGTCGTCGACGTGAAGGGGCACCACCACCGGATCGGCGTCACCGCGGGCGAGGTGCAGTCCGCGGTCCTGGTGTTTCTCGATACCGCCTGCCCCGTCGCCACGCGCTACGTGCCCACGCTCAACGCGCTCTACGCTGAGGCGCAGGCGAATGGCGTCGCGCTCTACGGAGTCCTCTCGAACCCCGCCATCACCTGGCGGGCGAGTGCGCAGTTCGTGGACGACTACGCGGTCACGTTCCCGGTCATCCTGGACAGCGCCGGCGATCTGGCGCTCCGCCTCGGCCCGCGCGTGATGTCGGAAGCCTTCGTGATCTCGACCGCCGACCGCATCGTCTACCGGGGCCGGATCGACGATCGCTTCGCCGCCGTGGGCAAGCTCAGGGCGCGGATATCCTCGCACGATCTGCGCACGGTCATCGACGCGGTGGCCGAGGGCAGCCGGCCAGAGCCCTACGCCACCGACGCCGTCGGCTGCTTCCACCACGACTGGGAGCGGCCCGGCGCGAGCGGCTCAGGGCTCGAAGCCGTCACCTACAACCGCCACATCGCGCCGCTGCTCGAAGCCAACTGCGTCGAATGCCACCGCCACGGCGGCATCGCCCCCTTCTCCCTCGCAGGCTACGACGACGCGAAGCGCTGGCACCGCATGGTCTCCTTCATGACCGGCGAACGCCTGATGCCCCCCTGGAGGGCGGTGTCCGGCTTCGGCGCCTTCCGCGACGCACGCCGCCTGAGCGACCACCAGATCGCGCTGCTCGCGTCGTGGTCGGAAAACGGCGCCCCACGGGGCGATGCCGGGGACACCATGCCGGCCTCCGCCCGCTCCGCCTCGAAGTGGCGCCTCGGCGAGCCCGACCTGGTGCTCAGCATGCCCGAGCCCTTCGCAGTGCCGGCGGACGGCGAGGACATCTATCGCTACTTCGTCATCCCCACCGGCTTCGTCGAAGACAAGGTGGTGGCGGCCCTCGACTTCAGCCCCGGCGATCCGAAGGTGGTGCACCACGCCAACTACCTCATGGACTACAGCGGGGCCGCACGGGCCGAGGATGCGAAGGACGCCGCGCCCGGGTTCTCGGTCTTCGGCACCGGCGCGTTCCTCGACTACAACGCCTGGGGCATCGGCGGCTGGGCGCCCGGCGTGGACCCCTACGTGCTCGACAAGGGCCTCGGCATGTGGCTGCCCAAGGGCGGCGACCTGGTGCTGGAGGTGCACTACCACCTGAACGGCAAGGCCACCACCGACCGGAGCGAAGTGGGCCTCTACTTCGCCACGGAGCCGGTCAGCCGCTACGTCGACGGCGTGGTCATCGGCACGCAGGACCTGCGCATTCCGCCGGGCGAGGAGAGCTACTGGCGGCACTTCTCGATGGACGTCCCGTCCGGCATGACGCTCACCGACGTGACCCCGCACGTGCACTTTCTCGGCCGCGCGTTCATCGCGCTGGCGACGCTGCCCGACGGCAGCGAGCGGCCCCTCATCCGCATCGCCGACTGGGACTTCCGCTGGCAGAACACCTTTACCTACCGCGATCCGGTCCACCTGCCGGCCGGCAGCCGCATCGACGTCTGGGTCAGCTACGACAACACGGCGGACAATCCGCAGAACCCGGCGGTGGAGCCCGAGACCGTGACCTGGGGCTGGGAGACCACCGACGAGATGAGCGAGCTCTGGATCGGCTTCGTTCCCGATGTGCCGGCGGACCGTCAGCGCATCGTGAGCGCCGCGGAGCGCTCCTGGTACCGCCCGGCGCACGTGAGCGACGCCGAGATCGCCCGGCTCCTCGCCCGGCTTCCGGCCATCAAGTAGGCCCCGCTCCGCTCGTTCGCCTCCAATCACCGCGATCCACAGTCCGAGGTTCGTGAGATGAGCGTGCTGCTCAAGCGCTTCGCCGGCCGCATTGCACTGACACTCTTTCTGATCGTGCTGGAGTCCGCAGGCTGGATCCTCTTTCCGCTGGTCATCGGCCGCGCCATCGACGGCGTTCTCGCGGACTCCTGGCACGGGCTCTACGAGTTGGCCGTTCTCGGCATTGCCGCCATGGCGATCGCCATCCTCCGGCGGATCGTGGACAGCCGGGCTTACGCCCGGATCTACGCGAAGCTCGGCGAGGAGCTGGTGGCCGGTCAGTCCGAGAGCAGCACGTCGACCAAGACGGCGCGCCTCGGAATGCTCCGTGAGATCGTCGAGTTTCTCGAGAACTCCCTTCCCGAGCTGATCACCAGCGTCCTCCAGCTCGCTGGCGTAATTCTCATCCTGTCGACACTGAATCTGCCGATTTTCGGCGGTTGCATCGTCGTCATCGGCGTGACGGTGGCGATCTACGTGCTGACCGGACGGCTGACCACGCGCTTCAACCGAAGCTACAACGATCAGTACGAGCAGCAGGTCGACGCCGTCGAAAGCGGCGATGCCGCGCGTGTCGGCCGCCACATCCGCGATATGATGCGCTGGAACATCAAGCTGTCCGACCTGGAAGCCGCCAACTTCGGGATCGTCTGGCTGTTCATGATCGCCCTGCTCGTCTTCTCGATCGGCGCGGCAGCGGGCGACATCGTCGAGTACGGCAAGGTCTTCGCCATCGTCATGTACGTCTTCCAGTTCATGGAAGCCGTGATGTCGCTCCCCCTCTACTACCAGCAGTGGCTCCGCCTGCGCGAGATTTCGGGGCGTCTCACCGAGATGGCGGGCAGGTCGAGCCGCGTATCTTGATCTCGCCCTGCAGGCGAACCGAGGGGATCGGCGTGCCGTCGGTGAGGAAGTCGCAGATCGCCTGCGCGCTCTCCTCGCCCATCGCGGCGACGGGGAGGCTGATGCAGGTCAGGCGCGGGTGGCTGTGCTCGGACCAGGAAATGTGATCGAACCCCATGACCGACATGTCCCCAGGCAGGCGGAGGCCGCTCCGCTGAAGCTCGAACATCGCGCCGAGCGCCACGAGGTCGGTGACGCAAAGCAGCGCCGTCGGCCGCCGGTCCCACGCCAGCGCCTGCTTCGCGGCCACGACGCCGCCGCCCACGCTCAGCTCCGTCTCTATGGTGCGCAGCGAGCGCACGCCGCCCACGGATTGCGCGCCGCGAATCCTGAAGCGCGCCCGGTCGTTCTTCGCCGTGGGCCCGGAAATCAGGGCGACATCCCTGTGCCCGAGGTCGATGAGATGCCGCATGGCCTGGCGCCCAAGCTCGATGTTGTCGTAGCCGATGGTCGGCATCGCGGCGGAGGCCTCGTAGATCGACGTTGCGACCACGGGCGCGCCGAACCGCTTGGCCATGGCGGTAAGCTCGGGTTCGTGATCCAGCCCGGTGACGATCAGCGCCCGCGCGCCCATTTCGAGCAGCGACCGGGCGCGCTCGAGTTCCACGCGCTGGTCCATGCCGGTCGTGGCCATGAGCAGGCAATAGCCATTGGTGTCCAGCCGGGCTTCCAGCGCTTCCAGGAACGCGGCGAAGATCGCGTGGTTGATGGTGGGGATCACGGCGCCGACGGTGTTGGTGCCGCCTGCGTTGAGCGCCCGCGCGAGCGGATCCGGCGCGAATTCGAGCTTGGCGAAGACGCGCAGCACGTCCTCCCTTGTCGCCGGCGAGACCGACGGCGAGCCGTTCAGCACCCGCGATGCGGTGGCGACCGAGACCCCCGCCTCGCGCGCAACGTCCCGCAGGGTGACCCGTCGCGCGGATTGCTTGCTCTGCAGTGATGTGCGTTCGGGCATCGCGGCTTTCGGGGCGCCCTCGGCTGCGGGCGCCGTTCGCTCCTCCGGCTCGGGCACTCTGCCGAGGGCCGCACGGCCCAGGCTTCAGCGAGCCTCGCTGAGCCGTTCATGCGCGGGAAGAGTATCCCGGATTCGCGAAATGCTGTCTCCCGGCGATCGTCCGGTCAAGACGCGGCGCGCAGAACGGAAACGCGAGATCACGAGCAGCCCCCCAAGCATTCTGCGCCGTATGGCCCGCATCAAGCCTTTCTGTAACCGGTTACAGATGCTATGTTGGGTCCGTGTAACCGGTTGCAGTACGTCGAATCGGTTACTCGTGTCAATGGGGCCGTCTGCGTGCGCTCCCGAGCGGGACGATTGGTCGAAGGCGAGACGTCGCCATGGCTGCACGACTGGACAACTGCGGACCCGTTGCCGAGACCTGAAACTCACCTACCCCTTACCGAAAGGAGTGCTCGACATGAAACGCACCGGCTTTATGGCAGTCGTCGCGGCGGGTGTGGCGATGCTGTTCGCTTCGTCGGCATCCGCCCTCGACAAGATCACGGTGGCTTACTTCCTCGAATGGCCGACCGCCAACCAGGTCGCGCAGCTCGAGAAGACCTATGACGAGGCGATGGGCGTCGAGGTGGAATGGCGCGCCTTCGGCAACGGCAACGAGATGAGCCAGGCGATGGTCTCCGGCGATGTGCAGATCGCCTATTCCCAGGGGCTGGTCCCGTGGGTGGTCGCCGTCACCAACGGGCTGCCGCTCAAGCTGGTCGGCGTCGCGGTGAGCTACGCCGAGGCCGACAACTGCGTCGTCCATGCCGACACCGGCATCACGCAGGCGAACGCGACCGAGCTGGAGGGCAAGCAGATCGCGACGCCCATCGGCAACGTCACCCACTACAAGCTGCTGCGCACGCTCGATCATCTCGGCGTCGACGCCTCCAAGGTCGACATGGTGCAGATGAACGGCGCCGATGCGTCCGTCGCGCTCGCGCGCGGCGACGTCGCCGCGGCCTGCGCCTTCGGCGGCCCGCTCCAGCGCATGAAGGAGTACGGCGACGAGCTGATGACTCCGGCCGAGCAGGAAGCGATCGGCATCCGCGTCTTCGACGTGGTCTCGGTCACCGAGGACTTCGCCAACGACCATCCCGAGCTTCTGCGGAAGTTCATGGAGGTGACCGATCAGGCGAACGCGGCCTACAACGCGGACTCGGCCCCGTTCGTGGAGACGATCTCCACGGCCGCCGGCATGGACCTTGACGCTACGGAAAACATGCTCGGCATGTTCTCGTTCCCGTCTGCGGCGGACCAGAAGTCCGAGGCCTGGATGGGCGGCACCGTGCAGGCCTTCACCAAGGAGGTGGCGGACTTCTTCGTGCAGCAGGGCCAGCTCGAGAATGCGCTGGACAGCTACGACTTCGCCATCGACGACAGCTACCTGTAGGTCCAACGGACTCCGGCCTTAGAGCCGCGGCCGCGCGATTACTCCCTGCCTCCCCTAGCCGCCCGGGAGGCAGGGAGCACCGCGCTACCGGCGCCCGTGGCACAGGCGGCGTGCGGCTGTTAGGGTCCGGTCATTCCGGACAGGGATCGGGGAAGGCGCGTTGGACGGTCTCGTCATCGACAACGTCTCGATGGTCTTCACCTTGCCGAACGGCGGCGAGGTCCACGCCCTCGAGGACATTTCGCTGCACCTCAAGCCGGGCGAGCTGATGGCCGTGCTCGGCCCCTCGGGCTGCGGCAAGACCACGCTGCTCAACATCGTCGGCGGCTTCCTCGCGCCAACCGCTGGCCAGGCGCTCCTCAACGGCCATGAGGTGACCGGCCCCCACAAGGAGCGCGGCGTGGTGTTCCAGCAGGGCGCGCTCTTCGAATGGATGACGGTCGCCCAGAACGTGAGCTTCGGCCCGCGCATGTGCGGCGTGCCCCGCGCCGAGACCAGGAGGATCGTGAGCCGCCTGCTCGACACCGTGGCGCTGAAGAACTTCGCCGACAAGCCGGTCTATCAGCTCTCCGGCGGCATGCAGCAGCGCGTGGCGCTGGCGCGCTGCCTCGCGAACGACCCGGACGTGATCCTGATGGACGAGCCGCTGGGCGCGCTCGACGCGCTGACCCGCGAGAAGATGCAGGGTCTCGTGCTCAAGCTCTGGAAGGAGACCGGCAAGACCATCATCCTCATCACCCATTCGGTCGAGGAAGCGCTCTTCCTCGGTGAACGCCTGGTGGTGATGGCCCCCCGCCCCGGCCGGATACACAAGGAGTACGCGCTCCCCTTCGCCGAGCAGGGCGTGGTGGGAGATGCGCGCGAAATCAAGGCCCAGCCGGAGTTCATCACCGCCCGCGAGGAGATCCTCTCCATGATCTGGGAGATGGAGGAGGAGATCATGGGCGGCGTGGACACGCACTGACGAGCGGGCCGTGGCAAAGCGCAGGCAAGACAGGCAGCCCCCGCCTTGGAGCATCTGGCTCGGCATCGCCGACAACTCGTTCACCCGCCAGAAGACGGTCAAGTTCGGCGACGCCTCCGCGGTGAACTCCGGCCGCCTGTGGTCGGTGCTCACGCTCATCGTGCTGATCCTCGCCTGGTGGATCGCGACCATCAGCGGGATCATCGATCCCCTCTTCTGGCCGCCGCTCGAGGGCAGCCTCTACCCCTGGGACAATCCCGACCGCGCCCGCCCCGGCGTCGTCGACCGCTTCGTCGGCCTCCTCGTCGACGGCTACCGCAACATCTCGCTCTGGGAGCACGTCGGCACCTCGGTCAAGCGCGTGCTTCTCGGCGTCATCATCGGCGCGCTGGTAGGCATTCCGCTCGGCTTCGCCATGGGGCTCAACTCGGTCGCGCGCGGGCTCTTCGACCCCATCGTCGAGTTCATCCGCCCGATCCCGCCGCTGGCGCTCATCCCGCTGGTGATCCTGTGGCTGGGGATCGACGAGGTCGCCAAGATCTTCCTGCTCTTCCTGGCGGCGCTCTTCATCATGCTGATCGCGGCCCGCGCCGGCGTCAGCTCGGTGCAGATCTCCAAGGTCCACGCGGCCTATTCGCTGGGCGCGTCGAAGTTCCAGGTGCTGCGCTACGTCATCCTGCCGAACGCGCTGCCCGAGATCTTCACGGGGCTCAGGACCTCCATGGGCGTCTGCTGGGGCACTCTGGTCGCCGCCGAGCTGGTGGCGGCGGACCAGGGCGTCGGCTCCATGATGATGATCGCCAAGAACTTCCTTCAGACCGACGTGGTGGTGATCGGCATTATCATCATCGGCGCGATCGGCTTCGCCATCGAGATGTTGATGCGTCTGCTCGAGCGATGGCTGATCCCCTGGAAGGGGAAGGGTTGATGGCCGGGAACGCGTCCCACTGTGTGCGGCCGCAGCGCGTAAATGAAAGGAACAGGAACGTAACGCCATGAGAATGACGACCGAAGAGGCCTTCGTGAAGGTGCTGCAGCGGCACGGGATCGAGCATGTGTTCGGTATCATCGGCTCCGCCTTCATGCCGATCTCCGACCTCTTCCCGAAGGCCGGGATCACCTTCTGGGACGTGGCCCACGAGAGCAACGCCGGCTTCATGTGCGACGGCTACACCCGCGCCACCGGCAAGATCGCCATGTGCATCGGCCAGAACGGCCCCGGCATCACCAACCTCGTGACGCCGGTGAAGACGGCCTACTGGAATCACACCCCGCTGCTGCTGGTGACGCCCCAGGCGGCCAACAAGACCATCGGCCAGGGCGGCTTCCAGGAAGTGCCGCAGATGGCGCTATTCGAGGAGATGGTCTGCTACCAGGAGGAGGTGCGCGACGCCTCGCGCATGGCCGAGGTCCTCAACCGGGTGATCGAGAACGCGATCCGCCAGTCGGCGCCGGCGCAGATCAACGTGCCGCGCGATCTCTGGACCCAGGAGGTCGACATCGAGCTACCGCCGGTCGTGCATCTGGAGCGTGCCGCAGGCGGCGAGGGCTCGGTCGCGGAAGCGGCAAGGCTGCTGTCCGAAGCGCGCTTCCCGGTGATCCTCGCGGGCGGCGGCGTGGTGATCGGGAACGCCATCGACGAGTGCCGGGCGCTGGCCGAGCGCCTCGACGCGCCGGTCTGCTCCGGCTACCAGCACAACGACAGCTTCCCCGGCTCGCACCCGCTTGCCGTCGGCCCCCTCGGCTACAACGGCTCCAAGGCCGCGATGGAGCTGATCGCGCAGGCCGACGTGGTGCTGGCGCTCGGCACCCGGCTCAACCCGTTCTCGACGCTGCCGGGCTACGGCATCGACTACTGGCCCAAGGACGCGGCGATCATTCAGGTGGAGCTGAACCCGGACCGTATCGGGCTCACCAAGAAGGTCACGGTCGGGATCTGCGGCGATGCGAAGAAGGTGGCGCGGCAACTCCGCGAGCAGCTCTCTGCCACCGCGGGCGACACGGGACGCGAGGAGCGCCGGGCGGCGATCCACCAGACCCGCTCCGCCTGGCTCCAGACCCTCGCCAGCATGGACCACGAGGACGACGATCCCGGAACCACGTGGAACGTGGACGCGCGGACGCGCGAGCCCGACCGCATGTCGGCGCGGATGGCGTGGCGCGCGATCCAGGACGGCCTGCCCAAGGACGCCATCATCTCGTCCGACATCGGCAACAACTGCGCCATCGGCAACGCCTACCCGACCTTCGAGGAAGGGCGGAAGTACCTCGCGCCAGGCCTCTTCGGCCCCTGCGGCTACGGCTTCCCCGCGATCCTCGGCGCCAAGATCGGCTGCCCCGGCGTGCCGGTTGTGGGCTTCGCCGGCGACGGCGCCTTCGGCATCTCCATGAACGAGATGGTCTCGGTCGGGCGCGAGGGGTGGCCCGCGATCACGATGGTGGTCTTCCGCAACTACCAGTGGGGAGCGGAGAAGCGGAACTCGATCCTCTGGTACGACAACAACTTCGTCGGCACCGAGCTGAACCCCGACCTGAGCTACGCCAGGGTCGCGGACGCCTGTGGGCTAAAGGGCGTCGCGGTGAGCACGATGGAGGAGTTGACCGCGGCGCTGCGGGACTCCTGCGACGCGCAGGCCGACGGCGTCACCACCGTCATCGAGGTCATCCTCAACCAGGAGCTGGGCGAGCCCTTCCGGCGCGACGCGATGAAGGCGCCCAACGTCGTGGCGGGCATCGACGGCGCCGACATGCACCCGCAGTAGTGGACGTCGTCGCGCGCCTCATCGCGCGAGCGAAGGAGCGTCGCCGCGCCATCGTTCTGCCGGAGGGCGACGACGCGCGCGTCCTGCAGGCGGCGCGGCGCCTGCAGGACGAGGGCATCGCCCGGCCCGTCCTGGTCGGCGCGCGCAGTACACTGGAAGAGACCGCCGCAGCGGCGGGTGTTTCGCTCGATGCGATCGAGAGCGTGGCACCGGCGGAAGGCGGCGCGCTCAACGCCTACGCTGCGCTCTACGTCGAAGGCCGGCCCAGGGCGAACGAACGGGTGGCGAAGCGGCTGCTGGGGAAGCCGCTCTTCTACGCGGCGATGGCGGTGAAGGCGGGCGACGCCGATGCGCTGGTGGCCGGCGCCAGCCAGCCCACCGCGCGGGTGATCGAGGCCGGGCTGATGTCCGTGGGACTGGCCCAGGGCATCGCGACGCCCTCGAGCTTCTTCATCATGGTCCCGCGCGGGGACGGCGAGCCGCTCGTCTTCGCCGACTGCGCCGTCAACGTCGAGCCGGATGCGGACGCGCTCGCGGACATCGCCATCGCGTCGGCCGCCAGCGCCGAGCGCCTGCTCGGGGCGCCGGCGCGGGTGGCGATGCTCTCGTTCTCGACCCACGGCAGCGCGACGCACGAGAGGGTCGAGAAGGTCCGCCGCGCGGCGGAGATCGTCCGGGCGAAGGCGCCGGCGATCGCCATCGACGGCGAGCTTCAGGCCGATGCCGCGCTGGTGCCGCGAGTTGCCGCGCTCAAGACCAGGGCGCCGAGCGACGTGGCGGGCCGGGCCAACGTGCTCGTCTTCCCCGACCTCGACGCCGGCAACATCGGCTACAAGCTCTGCGAGCACGCAGGCCGCATGCGCGCGATCGGCCCCTTCCTGCAAGGCTTTGCCAGGCCGCTCTGCGATCTCTCCCGGGGTGCCACCGTGGACGACATCGTGGCCGCCGCAGCCATCACCGCGGCGATGGCCTGAGCGCTTAGCCGCGCTCCTCGATGGGGACGTAGTCGCGGGCCTCAGGCCCGATGTAGAGCAGGCGCGGGCGGATGAGAATGTTGTTCTCCAGCTGCTCCATCGCCTGCACGGTCCAGCCCGGTATGCGGCCGATGGCGAAGATCGGCACGAACAGGTCCTCCGGGATCCCGTGCAGGTAGTAGACGACGCCCGCGTAGAAATCGACGTTCACGTTGACGCCGTGCCGGGCGTAGGGGCGCATCGCCTCGACCAGCGCTTCGAGGATCGCGTGCCAGTGGGGCTCTCCCATCTCCTCGGAGAGCCGTCTCACCCCCTCGCGCATGTGCCTGGCTCTGGGGTCCTCGGCCCGGTAGACCCGGTGGCCGAAGCCCATGATCGGCTGGCGCGCCTTCCGCTTGGCCTTGACGTAGGCCGCCGCCTCGGCCGGATCGCCGATCTCCTTGGCCATGCGCATCACGTTCTCGGCCGCGCCGCCGTGGGCCGGGCCGGAGAGCGCGGCCACCGCCGCGGTGATGCCCGCATGCAGGTTGGCATCGGTGCTGACCACGACCCGCGCGGTAAACGACGACGCGTTGGAGCCGTGCTCGGCGTGCAGCACCATGTCGGTGTCCATCAGCGCGCAGGCGTCCTCGCTCGGCGCCTCACCCTTCAGCATGTAGAGGAAGTTGGCGGCATGGCCGAGGTCCGCGCGCGCCGGCACCGGCTCCCGGCCCTGGCGGATGTGGTGGTGCGCGGTCACGATCATCGGCACCTGCGAGGTGAGCCGGATGCCCTTGCGCCGGGTTGCCTCCAATGAGTTGTCGCCCGTTTCGGGATCGAAGGCTGCAAGCGCCGACACGGCGGTCCGCAGCACGTCCATCGGGTGCGAGTCCTTCACCGCGCCGATGACGTCGTAGATCGCGCCGGGCAGCGTGCGGGCTTCCTTCAACGCGTCATCGAAGGCGTCGAGCTGGGGCCGCGTCGGAAGCGCGCCGTGGAGCAGGAGGTAGCCGGTCTCCTCGAAGGACGCGTGCTCCGCGAGATCGTGAATGGAGTAGCCGCGGTAGCGGAGTTCCCCGGCCCGGCCGTCGATGAGCGTGGTGGGCGAGCGGTCGAAGCAGAGGTCCTTCAGGCCGCGATGCACCTCGGGCTGGTTACCATCCGTCATCACCGTCTCCCCTCCCGCCTCACGGCAATCCCAATGCTAGTCCGCGGGGCCGACCGCGCAATCGTGTGTTCAGCCGAGCGCCGCCCGAAGCGCAGGCCCGACTCCGGACGGGGTGTCGAGCACCGTCACCCCCGCCGCCTCCAGCGCCGCGCGTTTCGACGCATAGGTGCCCCGGTCGCCCATCACGATGGCGCCGGCGTGTCCCATCTTCTTGCCGGCGGGCGAGGCGCTGCCCGCGATGAAGGCGACGACCGGCTTGCGCATCCCCTGCGCGTACTCTGCCGCGTCCTCCTCCATCGCGCCGCCGATCTCGCCGACGATCACGACCGCATCGGTGCCCTCGTCGGCGTCGAGCTGCTCCAGCGCGTCGCGGCTGGTCGTGCCGACGATCGGATCGCCGCCGATGCCGATGAAGGCGGACTGCCCGAAGCCCGCCTGCACGAGGTTGAGGCAGATCAGGCTGCCGAGGCTGCCGCTGCGGGAAATCACGCCCACGCGGCCGGGCCGAAAGACATCCGCCTCGGACGCCGGCATGAAGCCGACGAAGCACGCGCCGGGCGTGACCAGGCCGGCGGTGTTGGGGCCGACGACGGCGGCACCGTTCGCCCGCGCCATCGCCAGAACCTCCATCACGTCCTGCACCGGCACATGCTCGGTCAGGATGACGAGACGCCGGCAGCCCGCCTCGATCGCGTCCTGCGCCGCCGCCCTCACACCAAGCGGCGGGATGAACTGAACCGCCAGGTCGAAGCCCGTCTCGCGCATCGCCTCGCCCGCGCTGGCGTGGACCGGCACGCTGCAATGCCGGGTGCCGGCCTTCTTCGGGTTGACGCCGGCCACGACGCGGGTGCCGTAGGCCTGCATGCGCCCGGTCCAGTAGGTGCCCTGCCTGCCCGTGATCCCCTGGACGAGCACGCGCTCCTCCCCCCGCACGATCATGGAGCGCCGCCCGCGTCTCGCGCCGCGGCGATGGCGGCGACGATGGCCTCGTCCATGGTCCCGTACGGCCGCACGCCGAGGCGCGCGTGGAGCATGGCCCGCGCTTCGGCCGAGCCCGTGCCGTGCACGCTGAAGAAGACCGGGATGGAGGGCTCCAGCGCTTCCCAGGCGTCGAGCATGCCTTCGATCATCACGTCGGTGCGTGCGAAGGCGCCGCAGAAGTTGACCAGCAGGCAGCTCACCCTCGGATTGTCGAGCACCAGCTCCAGCGCCGGCCTCGCCTTCGTGTACGCGGCCCCGCCGATCTCCAGGAAGTTCGCGGGCCGTCCGCCCAGGTGCGCGATCACGTCCATGGTGGTCATGGTGAGGCCGGCGCCGTTGGCGAGCACGCCGATGTCGCCATCCAGCTCGATGTATCGCAGTCCCAGCGCCTGACCGCGCGCCTCCAGTGCGGTGAGCGGCTCCGGGCTCCCCGCGCGCGCGAGTTCCTGCCTGCGCTGGACGCCGGAATCGTCGAGGGTGAACTTGCAGTCGAGCGCCACAAGCCGCCCGTCCGCGAGCCGGGCCAGCGGATTCACTTCGAGCAGTTCGGCGTCGTTCTCGCGCCAGGCGCGGTAGAGCGCGACGAGGGCTTCGGCGATGGGTCCCTCCGCGTCGCCGAGACCGAGGCCGCCCAGCATCGTGCGCGCAGCCTCGAGATCGAACCCCCGCAGGATGTCCACCCGCGCCCGCCGCAGCCGATGCGGCATCGAGGCCGCGATCTCCTCGACGTCCATGCCGCCTTCGGGCGCGAACATCACGAGCGGCCCCTTGGAAGCCGCGTCATTCAGCACCGCTGCGTAGTACTCCGCCGCGATCTCCGCCCGTTCCTCGACGAGCACCGAGGCCACCCGGTGCCCCGCGATCTCCATGCCGAGCATCGCGCTGGCCGCGTCGTGCGCGGCGCGAGGATCGTCCGCCGCGCGGATGCCGCCGGCCTTGCCGCGCTTGCCCGCCGGCACCTGGGCCTTGACCACTACCGGCACCCCGAGCGCCGCCGCTACCGCCTCGGCCTCGCCTGCGCTCCGGGCGCGCCGACCGCGCGGGACCGCGATCCCCGCCGCCTGCAGCAGCGGCTTCGCCGCGTGCTCCTCGAAGTTCACGATGCCTGGTTCCGAACGGCGCTCCGGCTCGCGCCTACTTGCCGTACTTCGCCCAGTAGGCCCCGAACAGCGCCTCCTCGCTGGGCCTGTCCTCGGGGATCGGCACCGCGAGGTGGGTGATGTTGAGGAAGTGCCGGTAGTTCAGGTTCTCGCTGATGCTGTTGCCCTGCCAGGTGCCGCAGCCCATGGAGAGCGTGAAGTTGAGCCCGCTGTCGAAGCCGCCGCCGTTGCCGAAGGTGTGGGCCATGTTCACCAGGACGCGGGCGGTGTCGAGTTCTTCCGCGAGCCTGCGCGCGTGCGCCATCTCCTGCGTGTGAATGCCGACGGAATGGCCGCGCCCCTTCACCGCCATGATTGCGCGGACCCTGTCCATGGCGTCGTCGAAGTCCCGCGCGCGATAGACGGTCAGCACCAGGGCGAGCTTCTCGTCGGAGAACGGATGGTCCGGGCCGGCGCCGGTCTCCTCGACCATGAAGAACCGTGCCCCCTGCGCCTTGTCGCCGAGGCCGCATGCCGCCGCGAACACCCCAAAATCCTTGGCGATGACCCGGCGGTTGAGCCTGCCGTCCACCCAGAGGGTATTGTGGATCGCCTCCTTCTCCGCCGCGTCCGCCAGGTAGCCGCCGGCGCGCTGGAGCGCGGCCAGCGCATCCTCGTAGACATCGTCCAGGACGATCGCCGCGTTCTCCGACGAGCACGAGGTGGCGTTGTCGAAGCACTTGGACGCGGCGATCTTCGCCGCCGCTTCGTCCAGCCTGGCGCTGGAATCGACGATGACCGGCACGTTGCCCGCGCCCACGCCGATTGCGGGCGTGCCGCTCCGGTAGGCGGCGCGCACGTTGCTCTGCGAGCCGGTGACGACCACGAGGTCGCAGGCTTCCATCAGCGCGTGGGTGAGCGCCTTGTCCACCGGGGCCGGGAGCACCTGCACCAGGTCCGCCGGCGCGCCGATCTTCCGCAGCTCCGCCCGCATCAGCTCGACCGTTCGCGTGGTCGTCGCGAGGCCGGCGGGCGATGGCGCGATGACGATGGCATTGCGGCCCTTGAGCGCCATCATCGCCTTGTTCACCGGAGTCGCGGAGGGATTGGTGGAAGGCGTCACCGCACCGACCACGCCCACCGGCTTCGCGTACTTCACGAGCCCGAGTTCGGGCCGCTCCTCGATGATACCGACGGTCTTCGCCCGCATGAGGTCGCGCAGCGTGCCGAAGGTCTTGCGCTGGTTCTTCACGACCTTGTCCGCCGCGTTGCCGAGGCCGGTGTCGTCCACCGCCATCGCGGCAAGAGCCTCGGCGTTCTCCGGCTTGTAGAGCGACCACGCCAGCGCAGTCACCGCCTCGTCGACCCGCGCCTGGTCCGAATCCGCGAAGGCCTCCATAGCCGCGCGCGCACGGCGGACCAGCGCGCCCGCGACGGAAACCGGGTCCCGCTCGCCAACGTCGATCCTGGCGTGTGCTGGCTGGCTCATCGCACGAACTGCTCCTCGAAACTCCGGGGTGGCACGCCACGCGCCCCGGCCGCGCTCGGAGCGGAACTTGATGCAGGTGGCGGCCCTTAATCAAGTATCTTACGCGCCCCAGGGCGGGCGTGCAGCGTAGGAAAGGGTCAGGCATGAAGGACCAGGCGCGGGTGGTGGTGATCGGCGGCGGCATCGTCGGCTGCAGCGTGCTCTACCATCTGGCGAAGCTCGGCTGGTCCGACGTGGTGCTGGTCGAGAAGACCGAGCTTACCGCAGGCTCCACCTGGCACGCCGCCGGCCTGCTGCCGCTCTTCAACATGAGCTACAGCGTGGGTCAGCTCCACAAGTACTCGATCGATCTCTACCAGCAGCTTGAGGAGGAGACCGGGCAGGCGGTGAGCTTCCATCGCACCGGCAACCTCCGGCTCGCCACCAACCAGGAGCGGATGGACGAGTACCGCAACTATTGCGGCACCGCGAACACCATCGGCGTCCCCTTCGAGCTGATCGGCCCCAACGAGATCGGGGCGCTCTGGCCGCTCTGCAACCTGGATGGCCTGGTGGGCGCCCTCTTCCACCCGCACGACGGCCACGTGGCGCCGGTGGATGTAACGCAAGCATTGGCCAAGGGCGCGCGCGACAAGGGTGCGGAGATCAACCGCAACACCGAGGTGACGGGGATCGAGCGGACGCGCGCCGGCGAGTGGCTGGTCAAGACAACGCGGGGCGACATCACCTGCGAGACGGTGGTGACGGCGACGGGCTCGTGGGCGCGGCAGGTGGGCGCCATGGTGGGCCTCGACCTCCCGGCGATCCCGGTGGAGCACCAGTACCTCGTGACCGACGTGATTCCCGAGCTGGAGGAGCGCAACAAGGCCGGCCTCCCCGAGTTGCCGGTGCTGCGAGAGACTGACGCCTCCTACTACATGCGGGAGGAACGCCAGGGCCTGATCCTCGGACCCTACGAGAAAGGGGCGCCGGCCTGGGCGGTGGACGGCGTGCCGAAGGATTTCGGCCAGGAGCTGCTGCCGCCCGACCTCGAACGCCTTGAGCCCCACATCGAGGCCGCGATCGAGCGCGTTCCTGCCTTCGGCCGCGCAGGCATCAAGGACTGCGTCAACGGCCCCATTCCCCACACGCCGGACGGCAACCCCCTCATCGGCCCGGCCTACGGCCTCCCCAACTTCTGGCTGGCGGAGGGTTTCGCCTTCGGTATCACGACTGCGGGCGGCGCCGGCTGGCAACTGGCGGGCTGGATCGCCGACGGCGAGCCCTCCATCGACATGCTGGCGGTCGACCCCCGCCGCTTCGGCGCCTACGCCAACAAGACCTACACCAGGGTCAAGAACGAGGAGGCCTACGCCCACGTCTTCATCATCCACTACCCGGATGAGGAGCGCCCGGCGGCACGGCCCGCCAAGACCAGCCCGTGCCACGAGCGCCTCGCGGCCCAGGGCGCCGTCTGGGGCCAGCGCTACGGCTGGGAGCGGCCCAACTGGTTCGCACCCGACGGTGTGGAGGGACGCGACGACTGGAGCTTCCGCCGCACCAACTATTTCGGGCCCGTGGGCGACGAGTGCCGGGCGGTGCGCGAGCGTGCCGGCCTCATCGACATTACCAGCTTCTCAAAGTTCCGGGTCTCAGGGCCGGGCGCGGAGGCGGCGCTCGACCGCGTGCTCGCCAACCGGCTGCCCAAGGCCGTGGGCCGCCTCAAGCTCGCCCATGCGCTCACCGCCACCGGCGGCGTCCGCTCCGAGTTCACGGTGATGCGCGAGGGGCCTGAAGCGTTCTACCTGGTGAGCTCAGGGGCGGCCGAGCGCTACGACCACGACTTTCTGCTGCGCCACGTCGCGGGCGACGGAGTTACCGTGGAAAACATCACCACCGCCCACGGCGTGCTGGTGCTGGCAGGCCCGCGCTCCCGCGACATCCTGGCGGCCGTGACCGACGCCGACCTCTCCAACGCGGCCTTCCCCTGGCTCACGGCACAACCCATCGCCATCGGCGTGGCGCCGGCCACCGCCATGCGGGTCAACTTCGTGGGCGAGCTCGGCTGGGAGCTGCACCACCCGATCGAGTACCAGAACCGCATCTTCGATGCGCTCGTCCAAGCCGGCGAGGCGCACGGGCTCGCCATGTGCGGCATGCGGGCGATGGATTCGCTCCGGATCGAGAAGTCGTATCGCATGTGGGGGCAGGACCTCACCATCGAGTACTCGGCCTTCGAGGCGGGGCTGGATCGCTTCGTGGCGTTGGAGAAGGGCGACTTCGTCGGGCGCGACGCGCTCGTCGCCCAGCGCGAGGCGGGCGTTCCGCAGGACTTCGTGACCCTGGAGGTGGAGGCGGACGACGCCGACCCCTGGGGCAACGAGCCGATCTACGACGGCGAGACCATGATCGGCCGGGCCACCTCGGGCGCCTACGGCCACACCGTGGGCAGGAGCCTTGCGCTCGGCTACGTCGCCCGCGCGCACGCGGTGCGGGGCCGGCGTCTCGCGATCGGGATCCTGGGGGAGCGGAAGTCCGCGCGGATCGTCCCCAACTCACCCGCCGACCCATCCAACGAGCGGCTCCGCGCCTGAGCGGCCACCGGGCATCCCTCCTGGCCGGAGAAACCGCCAGGCGTTCACGTCCGGGGCGCGTCGTCCCGGGCGTGCCAGTGGCGGGCGATGTCGATGCCGCGGCAGAGCCAGACGCGGTCGTGCGCGAGCACGTGGTCGACGAAGCGGCGGAGCGCAGCGAAGCGGCCGGGGCGTCCCACCAGCCGGCTGTGCAGGCCGATGCCCATCATGCCGGGCTGCTCGGCGCCCTCCTCGTAGAGCACGTCGAAGGCGTCCCGCAGGTAGGCGAAGAAGGGCTCGCCCCAGTCGAAGCCCGGCACGGTGGCGAAGCGGTGGTCGTTGTGGTCCGCCGTATAGGGGATCATCAGCAGCGGCCGGCCGGCCTCCTCGACCCAGTACGGCAGCTCGTCGGCGTACGAGTCCTGGCTGTAGAGGAAGCCCCCCTCCTCCGCCACGAGGCGCACAGTCCGTGGGCTGCGGCGGCCGAGGAAGTAACCCAGGGGCCGCGTGCCCGTGAGCTTCTGCTGGATCGCGATCGCCTTCTCGATGTGCGCGCGCTCGTCCGCCTCGGGCACGGCGTGATAGTCGATCCAGCGGTAGCCGTGGCTCGCGATCTCCCAGTCCGCGTCCGTCATCGCGGCGACGGCCTCGGGATTGCGGGCGAGCGCCATCGCAACGCCGAAGATCGTGACTGGCACGCTCCGCTCGGTGAACAGCCGATGCAGCCGCCAGAAGCCGACACGGCTCCCGAACTCGTACATCGATTCGATGGGGAGCGCGCGCTCGCCGATGCGGGGCTCGGCGAAGCCGAACTCGGTGAGAAGCGTCTCCGAGCCCGCATCGCCGTGGAGGATGCTGTTCTCCGCGCCCTCCTCGTAGTTGATGACGAACTGCACGGCGATGCGCGCCCCGCCCGGCCAATGAGGGTGCGGCCGACCCCGGCCGTAGCCCACCATGTCGCGGGGATAGGGCGAGTCGGTCATGCCTGCCGCCGCCCTACTGGAAGAGCGCCGCGTTCTCGCGGGCGAAGGTGCGGAAGTCCCGCGGGCTGCGGCCGGTCACGCGTTCCACCACGTCGGTCACCGGCGCCCCAAAACCCTCGCGGAAGAGGCCGTCGATCTCGACCAGCGCATGCGCCGCCTCGGGCCCGATGCCGGCCGCGCCGAGCGCAGCCCGCGCCTCCTCGTCGCTGACGGAGACGTAGCGCACCTCCCGGTCCAGTTCTTCCGAGAGGATCGCCGCGCATTCCGCATAGGAAACTGCCGCCGGCCCGGTGATCTCGTAGGTCTCGCCCTCGTGCCCGTCCTCCACCAGGGCTGCGACGGTCACCGCCGCCACGTCCTCGATCTCGACCAGCGAGATCCTGGCATCGCCCACCGGCGCGTAGAACGCGCCCTGCTCCCTGATGAGGGGAGCGAAGCGCCGGAAGTTCTGCATGAAGGCATTGGGCCAGAGATGGGTGTAGGGAATGCCGGACTCGTTGATGCGCTGCTCGATCACCCCGTGCCAGCGCCGGATGGTGGTGGGCGCGTCGGGTGCGGCCTTGATCGCCGACATCTTGACGATGCGCCGGATGCCGGCCCGCTTGGCGGCCTCGACCGCGTTCAGCTCCAACTCCACCATCGCTTCGGAGAAGGCGCAGAGGAGCGAGAGGGTCTCGATCCCGTCGAACGCGGCATCGAGGGTGCCGGGCTCGGCGAAGTCGCCCGCCACGTAGTCGAGGTCGTCCCCGAACTGCCGCCTGGCGCGCGCCACGTCGCGGCTCATGATGCGGAACGGCCGGCCCGTCGCGCGCAACTGGGCGACGGTGGCACTCCCCGTCGTCCCCGTCGCTCCGGTCAGCAGGATCATGACTGGCCCCCGGCGGCTGGTCCCGCAGGCATGCTAGAGCACGATACGGGCAGATGGAACGTGGTTGCAGCGCGCGTTCGCACGCGCGTGGCAGCCGTGCCCCGTCCTGCCGGTCGGTTGAGCGGTTCCGGCCATGTCGCTACTGTTGACTCAAGAATCATGAAGGGAGGAAACACAATGCCTAAGCACAAGAACGATGCCCGGACGGCGAAAGGGCGCAGCCGTCGCAGCTTCCTCAAGGGCTCGGCGGCGCTCGGCGCAGCGGCCATCGCCGCGCCGGCGATCCTCAAGACCTCGCCGAGGCAGGCGAGGGCCGACGACAACGTCATCAGGATCATCGGCCCCAACGTGATCGCGCTCGACGACTGGACCGCGTTCACCGAGGAGACCGGCCTCACCGTCGAGTGGAAGGGGATCGCCAGCGACCCCGGCGTGTTCCTGAAGGAGGCCATCGCCGACGAGGCCGGCGAGGACTTCGACATGTTCTGCTTCGACGGCGGCGTGGAGGACCGGCTGGCGCCGGAAGGCCTCATCATGCCGATCGACGAAGCCGCCATGAAGCGCTGGGAGGGCGTGCCCGACAACGTGAAGCGCAGCCCCCTGCTTCGCGGCAAGGACGGCACCCAGTACGGCGTCCCCATCGTCTTCAACGCCGATTCCTTCGCGTACTTCCCCGACCTGATCGATCGCGAGGAGCCGCTGACCTACGACCTTCTGTTCGATAGCGAAGTCACCTTGGGCAAGGTCTCGCTGGAGGACACCTGGCTCACCACCTTCGCCATGGCCGGCATGTACCTGAAGCACCACGGCCTCGCCACCATCGACCAGCCGTCGAACATGACGGCCGAGGAGGCGAGGACCACGGCGGACTTCCTCATCGAGCGCAAGAACGCCGGCCAGTTCCGCTCCCTCTGGGGCACCTGGGAGGAATCCATCGACCTCATGGCCAACGGCGAGGTCATCGTCCAGAACTGCTGGGAGCCGGCGGTAAAGGCGCTGCAACGCCAGGGCCACAACGTCCGTTACGCCTACACGGTCGAGGGCTACAACAAGTGGATGCTGGGCGCCTACATCCCCTCGCAGGCGGCGGATCGCGGCAACCTCGAGAAGATCTACCGCGCGATCGACGGTTTCCTCGGCGGCGCCTACAGCGCCCAGATCGCCGTGCTGCGCGGCTACGTGACGGGGAACCCGCAGCTCGGCCTCGACTTCGCCAAGTCGATGAACTGGGAGCCGGAGAAGATCCAGTCCATCGAGGACAACCTGGACAAGATCCAGAACAAGTTCACGGCGGAGCAGTTCTGGCAGAACGCCGCGCCGGACAACATGCAGTCCATCGAGTCCGAGTGGGAGCGTTTCGTCCAGGCGTAGCGCCGGGCCGCTCGCGGCGACAACTGCGTGCAATGACGAAGGATGGCGGGCTGCTGAAGCCGTAAGTCATGTCTGAACGCTTCGGCACCCCGCCGCCCGCCCTGCATTTCCTGCGCGGGCTGGTGGGCGAACGCCACGGCCCGGTCTGGACCTTCTTGGTGATGTGGGCGCTGGTGATGCTGGTGCCCCTGGTCGGCCTCGTCGTCTGGTCGTTTCTCACCATCAAGGGTTTCCGGGTCTCCTTCGACCCCAACGTCGACGCCTACCTCAACCTCTTCGAATCGGGCCGCTGGTCGGTAACGGTGCGGACGCTCCGCATCGCGGCGACCGTGACGGCGATCGAGCTGCTGCTCGCGCTCCCCTTCGCCCTCTGGCTGGCCAAGGGGACGCGGTCCGCCGTCGTCCGCGCGATGACGCTCGCGCTCCTGACGGTTCCCTTCTTCCTGAGCGTGGCCGCGCGCACCATCGTCTGGCGCGCGGTGCTCGGCACGCAGGGCTTCGTCAACAGCGCCCTCATCTGGCTGGGCCTGATCGACGAGCCGCTCGACTGGCTGCTGTTCTCGGAGTTCGCCGTGCACCTCGGGCTCATCGGGCCCTACTTCCCGACCATGGTGTTCCCGATCTTCCTCGCCGCCGTGATGATCGACGACGAGCTGCTGGCCGCGAGCCGGGACCTCGGCGGCGGCACGCTGCACACCCTGGTGCACGTGATCCTGCCGCTCGTGATGCCGGGCATCATCGCAGGCATCGTCTTCACCTTCGTCCCCATGCTGGGGGCGGACGTCATTCCCGCCCTGCTCGGCGGCGGGCACGCCCACCTCTTGGGCAACTCGGTGCATTCCCTGCTCACCGCGCTCAACTATGCGGTGGCGAGCGCCATGTCGACGGTCATCCTCTTTGCCATGGTCGCCCTACTCTTCGTGTTGCGGCTCCTGATGCTGCGGCTCGGCGGTTTCGGCGAGGTCTTCGAGGGGCTCAAGCGATGAGCGTGCTGTCCCCGCTCCGCCTCCGCCTTGACCGCCGCCGCAGGAACGACGAGGGCTGGCGGAGCTGGCTCACGGCCTGCCCCGGCTACGTGATCATCGGTCTGATCTACGCGCCGATCGTCTGGCTGGCGCTGATGTCCGGCACGTCGGAGCCGCTCAGCGGCATTCCGGGCGACTTCACCGCGGAGTGGTACGAACGGCTGTTCCAGAACACGAAGTGGGTCGATCCGCTCTGGTTGAGCCTGCTCATCGCCACGGTCGTCGGCTTCGTCTCGATGGTGAGCGCCACCCTGGTCGGCCGGGCACTGCCGCACATGCGCGGTCGCGGCCCGGTGCTCTTCGCCGTCATCCTGCCGCTCTTCGTGCCGGGCGTGATCATGGGGACCGCGCTCTTCATGTATTTCCGCTCGTTCATGGGGCTGAGGCTCGGCTACTGGTCGCTCGGGATCGGCCATTTCGTCTGGGCCTTTCCCTTCTGCTTGCTCGCCGTGGTGGTGATGGCGTCCCGCTTCGACACGCGCCTGCTCGATGCCGCAGCCGACCTCGGCGCCGGCGCCTGGGAGCGTTTCTGGCACATCGAGTTTCCGGCGCTGAGGCCCGGGATCATCGCCGCCGGGCTCTTCGGCTTCCTGCTGTCGTTCAACGAGCTCTCGCGCAGCATCTACGTCGGCGGCCGCAAGACCACCCTCCCCCTCTATGCCTGGGCGCAGGCATCCTCCCACTCGTCGAACGTGCCCTTGATCTATGCGCTCAACACGCTTGCGCTGGTGGCCAGCCTGATCTTGATTTGCGGCGCGTTCTGGATGCTCTTCGTGCGCAAGGAACGACCATGAGGAGAGGAGACCGCCGATGACCGAAGGCCGAGCCGACCTGTCCGCGTGGCGCGAGCCGCAGGCGCTGATCGAGACCGGCGCGCTCGAGGCGAGCCTCGGCGATCCCGCGCTCCGCATCCTGGACTGCACGACGTGGCTGAAGCCGGCCGAGCCGGGCGACGATGCCCCCTACCGCGTCGTCCCCGGCCGGGCGGAGTACGACGCCGAGCATATTCCGGGCGCCGTCTTCCTCGACATTCAGGGGACGATTTCCGATCCGGACACGCGCCTCAGGTTCATGGCGCCCTCGCCCGAGCGCTTCGCGGACGCAATGGGCGCACTCGGCGTCGGGGACGACTCGCGCGTTGTGCTCTACGCCGCCGGCAGCATCATGTGGGCAACCCGGGTGTGGTGGATGCTGCGGGCGTTCGGCTTTGAGCGTGCGGCGGTGCTCGACGGCGGCTGGGAGAAGTGGAAGGCGGAGGGGCGCCCCGTCTCCACCGAGCCGGGACGCTATCCACCGGCGCGCTTCACCGCGACGTTGAAGCCCGGGCGGTTCGTCGACAGCGCGTACGTGCGGTCCCGGCTCGGCGATGCCGACGCCGTCATGGTGAACGCGCTCGCACCCGAGTTTCATCTGGGCGAAGGGCCGAGCCGCTACGGGCGCCCGGGCCGGATCCCGGGGAGCGTCAACGTGCCTGCGGCCACCCTGCTGGACCCTGCGTCGAACGGCGCGTTCGTGTCGCTGGACGAAGCGAGGCAGCTCCACGAAGAAGCGGGAATAACCCCGGACCGCCACGTGGTCGCCTATTGCGGCGGCGGCATCTCCGCCACCGTCGGCCTGTTCCTCCTGCACCAGCTCGGCTACCGTGACCTCACGCTCTACGACGGCTCGATGGGCGAGTGGGCGCACGACCCCGGCCTGCCGATCGAAACCGGCCCACAGGCGCGCGAGACCCGATGACCCTCCAGTTCCGCAAGCTTCATCCTCACTTCGTCGCCGAGGCGAGCGGCGTCGATCTGCGCCGTGTGCACGACACGGAGACGCTGGAGGGGATCCGGGCAGGCATGGACGAGCACGCGGTGCTCGTGTTCCGGGATCAGGCGTTCTCCAGCGAGGAGCAGCTTGCCTTCGCCACCCGGCTTGACGGGGAGCTCCATCGCAAGACCGGCATCAGCGTCCTGGCGAAGAGCCGCTTCGGCGACGAAGCGATCACCGATGTCTCGAACGTGGATGCCGACGGCGCGCTCCTGCAGGCGGACGACCGGAAGCGCCAGTACGGTATCGCGAACCGCCTCTGGCACACCGACGCGTCGTTTCAGGACCCGCGCGGCCGCTACTCGATGCTGGCCGCCCTCGCGCTGCCGCCGGTCGCGTCGGACACCGAGTTCGCGGACATGCGGGCCGCCTACGACACGCTGGCGGACGAGACGAAGGCGAGCCTGCAAGGCCTCCGCGCGCACCATTCGATCGCGTACTCGCGCGTGACCCTCGGCTTCGAGTTCTCGGAGGAAGAGAGCGACCGGCTCAAGGGGGCGATCCAGCCGCTGGTGCTGGAGAACCCGCGCACCGGGCGGCGCTCCCTCTACCTCGCCTCGCACGCGTCGCGGATCCTCGACCGGCCCGTGCCGGACGGCCGGCTCCTGCTGCGCGACCTCATGGAGCACGCGACGCAGCCCGAGCGGGTGTACCGCCATTCCTGGTGCAGCGGCGACTTCCTGATCTGGGACAACCGCGCCACCATGCACCGCGCCCGCCCGTTCGACGACACGGTGCACCGGCGGGAGATGCGCCGCGTCACCACGCTCGACACCGGCGACCCGGCGCGGATCGCCCAAGCTGTGTAGGCCCCGTCCGGACCGACGGAACTCCGGCCGTCAACATCGTGCCAGAGCGGCGGAATTACGCCTGCCTGCGCACCGTCTGCCACATGGCATCACTATGCCGCGTAAATCGTCTCGGTCGATTGGAGGATAGCCTCTCGGCGCAAGCAATTGCCGCTCTGCTCGATGCCACGCCGACAGACGAGGTCTACGTCGCGGCCGAACACCGCCTTCAGCTCTTCCTCCATCTCGACCATGTCGAAGAGCGTGTGGCGCGCGCCCTCCTTGAACGCCACCAGCACGTCGATGTCGCTCTCCGGCCCGAAATCGTCCCTGAGGACGGAGCCGAACAGCGCCATCTCCGTCACCTGCCAGCGCTCGCAGAATGCGGCGATCCCCTCGGCCGGAATGTCGATGCGTGCGGTCATGCCCGATGTGCCGGCAGCCTCGCCTGTCAGACCAGGCTCAGCAACCGCGCGACCTCCGCCGGCGTCGAGTCCCCGTCGAGTGTCATGATCGCGTCGAGCGCGCGCGCGGCCCGGTCGGGCGAGAGCGTCATCGCCGCGTTGTCGTGGTACTTGGCGATGATCTCGTCCGCACCGAGCGGCCGGCTGTCGGCGCCCCGGTTGACCTGCTCGCGGTGGCGGAGCGTGCGGCCGTCGGTCGTGCGGATCACCACCTCGCCGGAGTAATAGGTCGGGAACGCCGAGTCGGGATCGACGCGGTAGCTGATCCGGTCGCAAAGCGCGAGCACGCCTGCGTCCGTGTAGGCCTCTGGCTCCAGCTCGGCCAGCGTGAAGCGCCCGCGGGCGAGCACGCTTGCGATCATGTAGTGCGCGCTGAACTGCGCCTCGTAGGCGCTGGCCGGGCGCCGCTTGGCCGCCTCCGGCTCGCAGACGACACTGACGCAGCCTTCGCCGATCAGCGCATCCACGCTCTCCACGTCCTTGGGCGCGAGCCCGTGCCCGTCGCGGAGCGCTTGCGCCGCATCGCCGAGCGCATGCACGAGGTGGCAGGCGGGATAAGGCTTGATGCCGATGCGCAGCATCTCCCAGTCCTCGCCGAGCCCGGCGGTGCACGTAGGCCAATCGATCTCCGCGTCGTGAGCGCCGTAGAGGGCGTAGAGGCCGAAGCGTCCCTCGTAGGGCTCGGCCGGGCCCTGGAACCCCTGCTGCGCCAGCGCCGCGGCGCTGATGCCTGCCACCGACGCCCAGCCGGGGTGCATCCGCTTGGTCCACGCGCCGTCATCCAGGAACTGCAGGCTGCCGGACGCCATGCTGAGCGCGATGCCCTGCGCATGCGCGAGTTGCTCCTCCGTCATGCCGGCGAGTCGGCCGGCAGCCAGCGTTGCGCCGAATACGCCGACCATGCCGGTGGGATGGAACCCTAAGCGATGGAACCCGCCCTGGGCTGCTGCGGCGATCCGCGCCGCGCCCTCGATGGCCGCGAGGTAGGCCACGAGCGTCTCCCGCCCGGACGCGCCGTGCCGCTGGCCGGCGGCCAGCACCGTCGGCACCGCGCTCGCCGTGGCGTGGATCACGCCGCCCACGTGAGTGTCGTCGTAGTCGAGGCCGTGGATGAGGAAGCCGTTCATCTGCGCGGCATCGCGGAGCGGCAGCCCGGCCGGCATCCCGATCACGGGATAGGGCCCGTCTCCGGCGAGCCCGTGGATCGCCGTCAGCGTCTTGTGGCTGAAGTCGTAGCGGGAGGCCGCGAGGCCGATCCCCAGCGCATCGAGAATGTGCAGCTTGGCGCGCTCGACCACCGCTTCAGGCACGTCGTCGAGCACCAGTTCGCGGGTGAAGCGCGCCAGCGTGCGCGCGATCGGCTCGCTCGGTGCGGGTTGGGGCTGCGGGGCGGTCGCTCGGGCGAGGGCCATGAGGAAATCTCTGCCGCTGTGGGGATCGAACGGCGCCAATCTAGCACGGCTCTTTGGCCGTTGCCCCGGCTATGCGAAGGTGGCGCCGCGATGCGCCCCTGCCCGGAGAGGAGACCATGACCGCACAACCCATCGCCCCCGCGCTCTTCGACTTCCTGCGCGACCTCAGGGCCAACAACGAGCGGCCCTGGTTCGAGGCGAACAAGGCGCGCTACCGGGCAGAGGTGCGGGACCCCATGCTCGACTTCATCCAGGCCTTCGCCGAGCCGCTGGCCGAGATCAGCCCGCACTTCCGCGCCGACCCCCGGGCCAACGGCGGCTCCCTCTTCCGCATCTATCGGGACACGCGCTTCTCCAAGGACAAGACGCCCTACAAGACCAACGTCGGCGCCCACTTCCGCCACGAGGCGGGCAAGGACGCCCACGCGCCCGGCTTCTACCTCCACCTGGAGCCGGGAATGTGCTTCGCCGGCTGCGGCGTCTGGCATCCGGACAGCCCGACCCTCGGCAGGATCCGCGACGCGATCGTCGACCGGCCGGAGGAATGGACGCGCATCACCGCGTCCGACGCCTTCTGCAGGACCTTCCGCCTTGCGGGCGAGGCGCTCAAGCGCCCGCCGCGCGGCTACGACCCCGAGCACCCGCTGATCGAGGACCTCAAGCGCAAGGACTTCGTCGCGATCACCGACATCCCGGAGGCAGACGCGATCCGCCCCGATTTCCTCGACAGCTTCGCGACGATCACGCGCGCCGGAAGCGCGCTGACCGCCTTCCTCTGCCGCGCCGTCGGCGTGCCGTTCTAGCGACGCGCGCTCTGCCCTAGTCCCCCTCCGGCGGCTCCGCCTTCGGCAGGGGCACGCCCTTGTCGAACACCGGTACCCCTTCGGGGAACCTGACCCAGGGATGCTTGCTCTCGTTCCAGACCACGCGCCCGGGCTCGAGCAATCCGGGCTCGCCGAAGCAGCCGACCGCGACGCCAAGGTGATCCGGGCGGAGCGCGGCGAACCAGTAGACGCTGTTGCCGCACTCGGGGCAGAAGCGTATCGAGACCTCGAGGCCGGAATCGGCGGTTCGCGTGTAGACGCGATTCTCGCCCGCCGTCGAGACCCGCTCCTTCCTGAAGTAGGCGCCGACACCGAAGGGGCTGCCGGTCCGGCGCTGGCAGGCGATGCAGCTGCAGGCGATGACGAGATCGGGCTCGCCCACCGTCGTCACCCGCAGCGCGCCGCATGTGCAGGTGGCCTCGTGCGTGCTTTCGCCAGACATGGGAGCCTCCGCTTCTCGATCCGGTCGGAGCACCTTAGCCGCGCGGTTGGCGGCCGCAAACCGCACGGATAGGCTGCACGCACCATGCGCCCGGCCATCCTCAATCCGCTGTTCGCGCCGGCGACGGCGCTGCCGGGAGTCGGCGCCCGCACGCGCGCGGCCATCGAGCGGCTGGCCGGGCCGCTCGTGGTTCACCTGCTCTGGCACCTGCCGTCGGGCCTGATCGACAGGCGCCACGCGCCCAAGGTCGCCGAGGCGGAGGCCGGCGCCACGGCGACGCTCACCGTGCGCGTCGACCAGCACCAGCCCTCCCGCAGCCGGCGGCACCCGACCAGGGTCCTTTGCTCGGACGAGACCGGGACCCTCACCCTGGTCTTCTTCCATGCCAAGGGCGACTGGCTCCGCCAGAGGCTGCCGGAGGGGGCCGTGCGCGTGGTGAGCGGCCGGGTCGAGCACTACGGCAGCGAGATCCGGATGGTCCACCCCGATCACATCGCGCCGCTCGACGAGCGCGACAGCGTGCAGACGGTGGAGCCCATCTATCCGCTGACGGCGGGCGTCACGCTGAAGCCGATGACCCGCGCCGTGCGCGCAGCGCTCGCGAAGGCGCCGGCGCTGCCGGAGTGGGGCGAACCCCGGCTGGTCGAGGCCCGCCGCTGGCCGCCCTGGAACGAGGCGCTGGCGGCCGCGCACGCACCTGATAACGCGGCCGACCTGGAGGCGGACACCCCCGCCCGCTCGCGCCTCGCCTACGACGAGCTGCTGGCGAACCAGCTCGCCCTGGCGCTGGTGCGTCGCTCCGCCAGGGGCGGGCGCGGCCGCTCTCTCGCCGGCGACGGCAAGCTCCGCGCCAGGATCGAAGCGACGCTCCCTTTCGAGCTGACTGAGAGCCAGCGCGCGGCCGCCGCCGAGATCGCAGACGATCTGGCGAAAGAGCGCCGCATGCTCCGTCTCCTCCAGGGCGACGTCGGCAGCGGCAAGACCGTGGTTGCGCTGCTCGCCATGCTGGTGGCGGTCGAAGCCGGCGCGCAGGCCGCGCTCATGGTGCCGACCGAGCTGCTGGCGAACCAGCACGCGGAAACCCTCGGCACGCTGCTGGCGGGCAGCGACGTTACCCTTGCCCTCCTCACGGGGCGGGACACGGGCCGCGCCCGCGAGAGGACCCTGGCGGCGCTCGCCGCTGGCGAGGTCGACATCCTGGTCGGCACCCATGCGCTCTTCCAGAAGGGCGTGGACTTCAAGGACCTGGCGCTCGCCGTGGTCGACGAGCAGCACCGCTTCGGCGTGCACCAGCGCATGATGCTCGCGCGCAAGGGGCCTGCGGCGGACCTGCTGGTGATGACCGCCACGCCGATCCCGCGCTCGCTCGTGCTCACCGCCTATGGCGACATGGACGTCTCCCGCATCCTGGGGCGGTTGCCGGGCCGGGCCGCCGTGGCGACCCGCGCCATGCCGCTGGAGCGGCTGGAGGAGGTCGTCGCCGCCGTGCGCCGCGCGCGCGCCGCCGGCGCCAAGGTCTACTGGGTCTGCCCGCTGGTGGACGACTCGGAGGCCGTGGACCTCGCCGCCGCGACCGACCGGCACGCCAGGCTGGCGGAGGCCTTCGGCGAGCGCGTGGCGCTCATCCACGGCCGCATGAAGCCGGCGGAGAAGGACGCCGCAATGGCCGCCTTCGCCGGCGACGGCGCCGACATCCTGGTGGCGACGACGGTGGTCGAGGTCGGCGTCGACGTGCCCGCCGCCACCATCATGATCGTGGAGCACGCCGAGCGCTTCGGCCTCGCCCAGCTTCACCAGTTGCGCGGCCGCGTCGGGCGCGGCGAGAAACCCGGCACCTGCCTGCTGCTCTATGCCCAGCCGCTCGGCGAGACCGCGCGCGCCCGCATCGCCATCCTGCGCGAGACCGACGACGGCTTCCGCATCGCCGACGAGGATCTCCGCCTGCGGGGCGCCGGCGAGCTGCTGGGCACGCGCCAGAGCGGCATGCCGGCCTTCCATCTCGCCGACCTCGCCGTCCACGAGGAGCTTCTGGCGGTCGCCCGCGACGACGTGCGCGTGCTGCTCGGCCGCGACCCCGAGCTGGAATCGGAGCGCGGCCAGGCGCTCCGCACGCTGCTCTACCTCTTCGAGCGCGACATGGCAGTGCGCTACCTGCGCTCCGGCTAGAGCAAGTTCTGACCGGGCGGGGTCACATCCGACTGCCGCACGTTCCTCCTCTTGCATGCAGTGCGGCTCGAGACCCCCCACCTCACCCCGGCCCTCTCCTCCCCAGGGAGGAGAGGGGGAAAAAGCTGGCGCCGCCTTCGTTCCCCCTCCTCCTGGGAGGAGGGGGAAAGGGGGAGGTGGGTTGCGTTCGAGCCATTGTGACCCCGTAAGGTCGGATACTGCTCTGACCTGTTATCCCCGGCCCAAGGTGCGGTGCACGGCGCGCGGCGCGTGCATCAGCCCGAGAGCATCACGAACGGGTTGCGGCCCTCGGGGTCCTCGACCTCGACGATCCAGACGTCCGGATCGAAGTCGACCTCTCGCGTGAGCCGCGCCTCGGCCTCCTCCTCGGGGATCCAGCCCTCCCCGGTTGCGCGGCGCCACGCGAGGTCGCCGTCGAGCGATTGCGTCCGGGCGAAGACGGCCGCCGTGCCGTCGAGGCGACTCACCTTCACCAGCAGCGCGCCTGCGTCGGCATCCCCCCGCCGCCTGAGCGCCGCGGCGAGCAGGGCCTGCTGGCAATAGCGGAATCCGGCTTGCACCAGCACCTCGGTCTTGAGTCGCGCCGCGCTCATTGCCGCCCGATGAGCACGTGACGCAGGCGGTCGCCCACCGCGATCCCGAGGCGCTCGGCGCTGCCGCCGATCATCTCGAGCACGAATAGGACCGGCTGGCCCGAGTGTATCCGCTTCTCGGAAAGCGGCGTTGTCCGCTCGGCGATGGTCACGATGCGCCCGTCCTCGTCGGCAAAGAACATGTCGAGGGGAATCAGCGTGTTCTTCATCCACATGGTGACCTGCCGCGTCGCGCCGAAGTCGAAGAGCATGCCGTGCTCAGGCGCCAGCTCCGCGCGGTGCATGAGGCCGACGCCGCGCTCCGCCGCCGTGCGGGCAACCTCCACCTCGATGGCGTGAACGCCCGCGCCGGTTTCGATCGTCAACGGCTCGAGCGCGCCGCTCTCCGCCGCGGCGGCGGGCGCGAACGCTACAACCGCAAGCAGAGCCACCAGCGCAAGCGCGCGCATCTGCTCCAGGCGAACAGGCATCGGCGTGGTCTATCGGCTGCGCGCGGCCCGGTAAACCGAATTCGGCCGTCTAGAAGAACGAGTCGGGGCGATGCCGGAGGCGGGGTTGCAAGGCCGGTTGCAAGCTGCCATGTAAGTTCGCCCAACCGCATACTCTCCAGCCGGGAGCACACGGGTATGGATCCCCTCATCGGCCAGGCGGCCGGCGGCGCAGCGCAGCCGAAGGACGCGACGACCCAGAGTTTCGCTGCCGACGTGATCGAAGCGTCGCACCAGACTCCCGTCATCGTCGATTTCTGGGCGCCCTGGTGCGGCCCCTGCAAGCAGCTTGCGCCGATCCTGGAGAAGACCGTGCGGGATGCCGGCGGCAAGGTGGCGCTGGTCAAGATCAACATCGACGAGAATCCGGAGATCGCGCAGCAGCTCCGCATCCAGTCGATCCCGGCTGTTTTCGCCTTCCAGCAGGGCCAGCCGGTCGACGGTTTCATGGGCGCCCAGCCGGAAAGCCAGATCAAGCAGTTCGTGGAGCGGCTGGTCGGGCCGATGGGCCCCTCCCCGCTCGAGCAGGCTCTGGATCAGGCCAAGCAGGCGCTGGACGCAGGCGACCATGCCGCCGCGTCGAACATCTACGCCCAGATCCTGCGGCAGGTGCCGGGCGAGACGGCCGCGATCGCCGGGCTGGTGCGATGCCTCGTCGCCGCCGGCGATCTCGCCGAGGCGCGCGAGCTTGTGGACGGGCTCGACGACGGCGCGCTGAAGGACGCCGACGTGGAGGGCGCCATCTCGGCACTCTCTCTCGCGGAGCAGGCTGGCGAGGCCGATGGCGATACCGCCGACCTGCAGGCACAGCTCGCCCGGGACCCCGCCAACCACCAGGTGCGCTTCGACCTCGCCATGGCTCACCACGGCGCCGGGCGCAACGAGCAGGCCATCGACGAGCTGATCGAGATCATCCGCCAGGATCGGCAATGGAACGAAGAGGCCGCGCGCCAGCAGCTTCTCAAGCTGTTCGAGGCCATCGGCCACGCGGACCCGCTCACGGTCGCCGGCCGCCGCAAGCTCTCGTCGATCCTGTTCTCCTGAGGCGAGACGTGAGCGCCGGCCACGAACCCGGCGGCATCGAGGACCTGCCGCGCGTCATCCCGATCTTCCCGCTTCCGGGCGTGATGCTGCTGCCGCGCGGGCGGCTGCCGCTCAACATCTTCGAGCCGCGCTACCTGCAGATGACCCAGGACGCGATGGCCTCGCACCGGATGATCGGCATGATCCAGCCGGCGGACCCCAAGGCCAGTCTCGCCTCGCCCGAGGTCTACCCCGTGGGCTGCGCCGGCCGCATCACGTCGTTTTCCGAGACGCCGGACAACCGCTTCCTGATCACGCTGACCGGCGTCTGCCGCTTCGCCATCACGCGCGAGCTGGAGGCCGACGGCCTGCTCTACCGCCGCGTCAGCGCCGATTACAGCCGCTTCGCCGGCGACCTGCCGGAGCCCGCGCCGCTCACGGTCGACCGTGGCCGCCTGCTGCCGGCGCTCCGGTCATACTTCGACCACCACGGCCTCACCGCCGACTGGGACGCGATCGACCGCGCCAACGACGATGCCCTGGTCACCTGCCTCGCCATGGCCTGCCCCTTCGAGCCGAGCGAGAAGCAGGCACTCCTCGAGTGCCGGGCCGAGAGCGAGCGCCTCGCCATGATGCAGGCGCTGTTCGAGATGTCGGCCCACGCGGCATCGGGGCCGCGCTCGCGGGTACAGTGAGGGAGGCCACTGCGATGGCGGACGAACGGGCCACGGTCGATCCCAAGCTGCTGGAGATCCTGGTTTGCCCCATCACCAAGGAATCGCTCCGCTACGACGCCGAGCGCCAGGAGCTGATCAGCGACCGTGCCAGGCTCGCGTTCCCGATCCGGGACGGCATCCCGATCATGCTGCCGGACGAAGCGCGGCCGCTGGAGGAGGACGAGGCCAAGTGAGCGCGCCCTTCGAGGACCAGCCCTGGCCGGTCGAGCTTCGCTACAAGAGCGCCGAGAAGGCCCTGGAGATCGACTTCGACGACGACCTCCGGTGCAGCCTGCCCGCCGAGCTGCTGCGCGTCGAGAGCCCGTCGGCCGAAGTCAGGGGCCACGGCGAAGGCAAGACCATCGTTCCCGGCCGCCGCCATGTCGGCATCACCCTGATCGAGCCGGTCGGCAACTATGCCGTCCGCCTCCACTTCGACGACCTGCACACCACCGGCATCTACACCTGGTCCTACCTGCGCCACCTCGCCGAGAACCGCGACGCGATCTGGCGCACCTACCTCGATGCGCTGGAAGAGCGCGGCCTCAGCCGCGACCCTTAGCCCGCAATCCGGCGAGGAGAAATCGCAGCCAGTAACCGCACGTTCGAAAGTTCCCATGCCGCGCGGCTAAAAACCCCCTCCTCTCCCCGACCCTCTCCTCCCCGGCGGGGAGGAGAGGGTGAAAAAGGCCGGCGCTACTTGCGTTCCCCCTCCGCCCTCCGGGGGGAGGGGGACAGGGGGAGGTGGGGATTTTGCGGGCAACCGTAACTAGGAAAGGTCATAAGGCGACTTAGCCTCTCATAAGACGGCGCGCTCAGGCGCGGGCGGAGGGCCCGTAGGCGAGGTACATCGGCTCGCCGTCGGCGAAGCGCGACGGCCTGAGCGGGCGGATATCGAACGGCGAGTCCGTTTCGAGCACGGCAGCGGCGACGCACTCGCCCACCGCCGGCGAGAGCTTCAGCCCGTGGCCGGAGAAACCGACAGCGAGATAGAGCCCGTCGAGCCCCGGCGCCCAGCCGAGGATGGGGTGGAAATCCGGCGTGATGTCGTAGGCGCCGGAGACCGTGCGCACGACCTTCGCGTCCGTGAAGTCCGGCAGTCGCTCGGCCAGCGCCTTGTCGAGGCGCGTGCGGTGGCGCGCCTCGTCCGCCGCCGGCGCGGGCGCGGCAGGGTCGGCGACCTCGGGCATCTCGTTGGGATAGGCGACCGCCAGCAGATAGGGCCCCATGTCGGGGCGCATCACCACGTTGGAGTTGCCGTCGGTGATGCAGGTGCGGATCGTGGGCCGGCCCGGCGGCTGCTCGAGATAGGCCATGTCGAGCCGGCGACGCTCGATCGGCGCATCGACGCCGATGGGGTCGAGCAGGTCGGTGGTCCAGGCGCCGGCTGCGCAGACGACCACGGGCGCCTCGATGCGGCCCTCGGCCGTGTCCACGCCCACGACCTTGCCGTCCCCTGTGGCGATGCCCTCCACCCGCAGGCCGGAGTGCAGCGTGGCGCCTGCCGCCTGCGCCGCGCCGAGCCAGCTCAGCACCATGCGGGTCACGTCGATGTAGCCGCCGTTGGGCTCCCAGGCGCCGCCGGCCAGATCGTCGGTCACCAGCGCGGGCTCCAGCGCCTTGATCTCGTCGGGGCTCGCGAAGCGTGTGTCGACGCCGAGCTGCCGGCCAAGGTCGACGTTGCGCCGGCAGGCCTCCACCTGCGCCTCGACGACCAGCAGCATGTAGCCGAGCTTCACGTAGCCCGGATCGCCGACGCCCACCTCTGCCTGCCAGTTGTTCAGCACCTCGAATCCCCGGATGGCCATCTCGACCATCAGTGCATTGGAGTAGTGCTGGCGGATCTGCCCGAAGGTGCGCCCCGACATGCCGCCCACCGGCGGCCGCTCGTCGACCACCACGACCCTGCGGCCGGACTGCCGCGTGAGCTGACAGGCGATGCTCGCCCCCATGATCCCGGCGCCGACCACCACGATGTCAGCCGCCCCCAGCCGCTCCCTGCCACGCACTGTCATGCCCGCTCCGCCTTCACTGTCCACCGGCCCCGCACCGGGCGCGGGAGACTAGCATGCCGGATCAGGCGACGGTTAGGATCGGGGAGCATGTGCTTGGCACCCGTGAACACCGCGCAGGTTGATCCATGACCGCGGCCGGAGAGGACAGGACAGGCGACCCGCCAACCCGCCGCGGTGGGGACTGGCCCGTGCTCTCCGTGAGAGACCTGCGCACGCGCTTCCGCACGCCGGGCGGCGGCACGGTGCACGCGGTCAACGGCATCGGCTTCGACCTGCACGAGGGCGAGCTGCTCGGCGTGGTGGGCGAGAGCGGGTCCGGCAAGAGCGTGACCATGCTCTCGCTGCTGGGCCTGCTCCCCATGCCGCCGGCCGAGATCGCCTCGGGCCAGGCCCTGCTCGACGGCGAGGACCTGCTCGCGCTCGGGCCAGCGGAGCTTCGCCGCGTGCGGGGCGCCAAGGTGGGCTTCATCTTCCAGGACCCGATGGCCTCCTTGAACCCCGTGCTCAGCGTGGGCTTCCAGCTCGCCGAGCCGCTTCGCACACACCTGGGCCTGAGCCGGCGCGCGGCGCGGCGCCGGGCGGCGGCGCTGCTGGAAGGCGTCGGCATCCCTGCGGCGGAGAGCCGCCTCGGCGACTTCCCCCACCAGTTCTCCGGCGGCATGCGTCAGCGCGTGATGATCGCCATGGCGCTGGCATGCGATCCCAAGGTGTTGATCGCCGACGAGCCGACCACCGCGCTGGACGCGACCATCCAGGCCCAGATCCTCGACCTGCTGCAGCGGTTCCGGCGCGAGCGCGGCATGGCGATCGTCTGGATCACCCACGACCTCGGCGTCGTCGCCGGCCTCGCGGATCGCGTCATGGTGATGTACGGCGGCCAGGCGGTCGAGCGTGCGGACGTGCGCTCCCTCTATGCGCGCCCTCAGCACCCCTACACGCGGAGCCTCCTGCGCGCCCTGCCCAGGATCGAGGGCGGCGAGCGGGGCGAGCGCCTCGCCAGCATTCCCGGCCAGCCGCCGACCCTGCTGCGCGCGCCCGATGCGTGCCCCTTCGCGCCCCGCTGCGCCCACGCCTTCGCCCGCTGCCACGAGCAGAACCCGGCGCTGGCCCCGGTCTCGCAGGACCACGAGGTCGCCTGCTGGTATGACGCCGACGCCGGAGTGCCCCGTGCCGCCTGAAATCCCGCCCCTCGTCGCGGTCGAGAACCTGACCAAGCACTTCCCCATCATGCGGGGCGTGCTGCGCCGGAAGGTGGGTTCCGTGCGCGCGGTGGACGGGCTCGACTTCGCTATCCATCCACGCGAGACGCTGGGCCTCGTCGGCGAGAGCGGCTGCGGCAAGTCGACCGTCGGCCGCATCATCCTGCGCCTCTACCCGCCGACGGCAGGGCGCGTGACCTTCCGCGGCGCGGACATCACGGCGCTGCAGGGCGAGGCGCTGCGCAAGCTCCGCCCGCACATGCAGATGATCTTCCAGGACCCGCAGGACAGCCTGAACCCCCGCATGACCGTGGGCAGCATCGTGGGCGAGCCCCTGCGCGAGCATGGGCAGGCGAGCGGCGCAGCGCTCAGGGAGCGCGTCGAAGCGCTGCTGGAGGCCGTGGGCCTCGACCCCGCCTTCGCCAACCGCTACCCGCACGAGTTCTCGGGCGGCCAGCGCCAGCGTATCGGCGTGGCCCGCGCGCTTGCGCTCAACCCCGAGTTCATCGTCTGCGACGAGCCCATCGCCGCGCTCGATGTCTCGATCCAGGCGCAGGTGGTGAACCTCCTCAAGGAGCTGCAGGAGCGCTTCGGCCTCACCTACCTCTTCATCTCCCACGATCTCCGCATGGTCCGCCACGTCGCTGACCGGGTCGCGGTGATGTACCTCGGCAAGATCGTGGAGCTTGCGGAGAGCGACGCGCTCTACGAGGAGCCGTTGCACCCCTACACCCGCGCCCTGCTCTCGGCGGTGCCCACCCACGATCCCGAGCGCGAGGCCAGACGGCAGCGCATCATCCTGGAGGGCGACGTGCCGAGCCCGGCCGCGCCGCCGCCCGGCTGCCGCTTCAGCACCCGCTGCCCCGTGGCCCAACCGGAGTGCTCGGAGCGCCCGCCGGAATGGCGCACGCTCCGCCCCGGCCATCAGGTCGCTTGTCACCTGGCGGAGTGATGGCGGAATATTGGGGCCGCGCGTTCCGAGGCGCGCTCCCCTCCCCCAACCGGAGGACCGCGACATGATCAAGAGATGCCTGTCAGGCTTGGCGATCGCCGCGCTCGCCACGGCGATGATCGCGACTGCGGCCCAGGCCGAGCGCGGCCGCGACGGCCATCTGAAGATCCTCTATTGGCAGGCGGTCTCGACCGTCAACCCCTACCTCTCGGGCGGCACCAAGGACATCGAGGCGGCCTCCCTCGTGCTCGAGCCGCTGGCCCGCTACGACGACTCCGGCACGATGGTGCCCGCGCTCGCCGCCGACATCCCCACCGTGGAGAACGGTGGCGTGGCGGCCGACCTCATGTCCATCACCTGGCCGCTCCGGCAGGACATCGTCTGGTCCGACGGCACGCCGTTCACTGCCGCCGACGTGGTGTTCTCCGCCGAGTACTGCCTGAACGAGGAGATGGGCTGCAACCCCCTCTCCAGCTTTACCGACGTCACGGGCGTCGAGGCGCTGGACGACCACACCGTGCGCATCAACTTCGGCGTCGCCAAGCCCTTCCCGTACGGCCCGTTCACCGGCTCCACCGCGCCGATCCTGCAGAAGGCGCAGTTCGAGAACTGCACCGGCGCCAGGGCGCAGACCTGCACGGAGCAGAATTTCGGACCCATCGGCACCGGCCCCTTCAAGGTCGACGAGTTCCGCGCCAACGACGTGGTCATCTTCTCCGCCAACGGGAACTACCGCGAGTCCGACAAGCCCGCCTTCGCCACCGTCACCTTCAAGGGCGGCGGCGACGCGACCTCCGCCGCCCGTGCCGTGCTGTCGACCGGCGAGTTCGACTACGCCTGGAACCTGCAGATCGAGCCCGAGGTGCTGGAGCAGATGGTGACCAACGGCAGGGGGACGTTGGTCGCCGGCTTCGGCACGATGGTGGAGCGCCTGGTGGTCAACCAGACCAACAACTCCCCCGACCTTGGCAAGGACACGCGCTCCCTCCACCTCGACGGCACGAACCCGCACCCCTTCCTCTCCGATCCGGCCGTGCGCCGGGCGCTCTCGCTCGCCATCGACCGCCAGATCCTGGTGGACTTCGGCTATGGCGCCGCCGGCCAGGTCACCTGCAACGTCCTGCCGGCACCGCCCGTCTACGCGTCCGACTCCAACGATGCCTGCATGACGCAGAACATCGCCGAGGCGAACCGCATCCTGGACGAGGCCGGCTGGCTGCCGGGCGAGGACGACGTGCGCGAGAAGGACGGCGTCCGCCTCTCGATCCTCTACCAGACCTCCACGAACTCCGTGCGCCAGGGCACCCAGGCGCTCATCAAGCAGATGTGGGGGCAGATCGGGGTCGAGACGGAGCTGCGCAACATCGACGCCGCGGTGTTCTTCGGCGGCGACCCGGCAAGCCCCGACACCTACATGAAGTTCTACGCCGACATCCAGATGTACACGAACAACTTCGACGGCGTGGACCCCGAGGCCTACATGGCCAACTGGAGGTGCTCCGAGATCCCGGGGCCCGAGAACCAGTGGCTCGGCGGCAATATCGCCCGCGCTTGCAATGCCGAATACGACGCGCTCGCCGCCGAGTTGGCCGTGACCGCCTCCCTCGACGAGCGCGCCGCCATCGCCAAGCGGATGAACGACATCATCGTCCAGAACCAGTACCTGATCCCTCTCATCTGGCGCGCGAGAATTTCGGCCCATGCGAGCACGCTCAAGGGCGTGCGCATAAACTCGTGGGATTCGGAACTCTGGAACATCGCGGACTGGCACCGCTGACGCGGTGAGCCTCGCGCCCTACGCCGCCGCCGGCCAGTCCGGCGGCGCCAACGCGAGAGGCGGCTTTCGGCAACCGGTCGGGGGCCGCCTCTTTCGTCCGCACATGCGATGACGCACTACATCATCCGCCGCCTGCTTTTCGCGGTTCCGACGCTCATCGCGATCAGCTTCATCCTGTTCGCCCTCCTCGACCTCGCGCCCAACGATCCGACAGGCCAGCTCCCGCTCACCATCCCGGCGGAGGCGCGCGAGCAGATCCGCGAATCCCTCGGGCTCGGGCAGCCCTTCCACATCCGCTACGCCAAGTGGATGGAGCAGTTCTTCGTCAACGAGCCGCTCAACCTCATCGAGCGCGCGTTCGGCGTGGAGATCGGCGCTTCCGAGGAGCGCCTGCGGTTGCGCTCCTGGGCGACGCGCAGCCCGGTGGTGGACCTCATCATCGAACGGCTGCCGCAGACGCTCTGGGTGGTCGGCCTCTCCTACCTGATCGGCATCCTGATCGCGATCCCGATCGGCATTGTCTCGGCCTACCGGCAGTATTCCTGGTTCGACCAGCTGGGCACCTTCGTCTCCATGATCGGCTTCTCGGTGCCGACCTTCTTCACCGGCCTGCTCGCGATCATCGTCTTCAGCGTCACGCTGCAGTGGCTGCCGTCCATCTACGACACCACGCACCGGGTGACCGACCTCTCGAGCTTCTGGGTGCAGATCAAGCAGATGGCGATGCCGGTGATGGTGCTCGCGCTCTTCAACGCGGCCCAGATCAGCCGCTTCATGCGCGCCGCCGTGCTCGACAACCTGACGCAGGACTACGTGCGCACCGCCCGCGCCAAGGGCCTGCGCGAGCGGGTGGTGCTTTTCATCCACGTGCTGCGCAACAGCCTGATCCCGGTAGTGACCCTGATCGCGCTCGGCATCCCCACCGTCTTCGGCGGCGCCATCATCACGGAGAAGATCTTTCGGGTGAACGGCATCGGCGAGCTTCTCATCACCGCCATTCAGGGCGCCGACATTCCCCTGGTGCAGACGCTCTCCTTCCTCTTCGCGGTGCTGATCGTGCTCTTCAACCTGATCGCGGACGTGCTCTACGGCATCCTCGATCCGCGCATCCGCTACGGCTGAGCGATGGCGGCGACCTCGTCGGATAGCCTCACCGCCCCATCGCGCGCGACGGGGCGCCACCGCTCCCTCTGGATGGACGTCTGGCTCGCCTTCCGCAACCACACCGGCGCGCTGGCCGGCGCCGGCGTCTTCATCGCCATCGCGCTCGCGGTCGCCGTCGGCCCGCTGATCCACACTATAGACCCCCACTACCTCGACATCCTGGCGAAGAACCAGGGCCCCTCCCTCAAGCACCCGATGGGGACCGACAACCTCGGCCGCGACACGCTCGCCCAGGTGCTGGCGGGTGGGCGCATATCGCTGGCCGTCGGTTTCACCGCCATGATGATCGCGCTGGTGCTCGGCACCCTCGTGGGCGTGCTCGCCGGCTTCTTCCGGGGGCTGGACGGGCTCCTGATGCGGCTCACCGACATGTTCCTGGCGCTGCCGCTGCTGCCGCTGCTGCTGGTGGTCATCATGCTCTTCCGCGAGAGCCTGCGTGCCGCCTTCGGCCCGGAGACCGGGATTTTCCTGCTGGTGGTGTTCATCATCGGCATCACGAGCTGGATGCAGACCGCGCGCATCGTGCGCGGCGACGTGCTGGCGCTCCGAGAGCGCGAGTTCGTGACGGCGGCCCGCAGCATCGGCACGCGCAGGCGCCGCATCATCACCCGCCACATCCTGCCCAACGTGCTGAGCCCGATCATGGTGTCCGCGACGCTGGGCATCGCCAACGCGATCATCATCGAATCCGCGCTCTCGTTCCTGGGGCTGGGCTTCCCGCCGGACTTCCCGACGTGGGGGCGGCTGCTCTTCGACGGCGCCAACTTCATATCCGTGACGCCGGCCCGCGTGCTCTGGCCGGGCCTCGCCATCTCGCTCACGGTGCTGAGCGTGAACTACATCGGCGACGGCCTGCGCGATGCCCTCGACCCCCGGCTCAGGGGCGCATAGCGCTTATCGGTAAGGCGAAAGCTCGGGCGGCAGTCCGTAGGACTCGCGCAGCTTCCGGTACTTGCCGGTGGCGACCATGGCGGCGACGGCGTGCTCCACCGCGTGGTGGAGCTTGTCGTTGTCCCCGCGCACGGCGAAGCCCACCTCGCGCACGGGCCGGAACACGCCTTCGACCATGTGGGTGCGGGACTCAGGGTCGGCGCTGATCGCCACCGCGCTCACCGTCTGAATGAAGTAGCCCTGCGCGTGCCCCATGGAGACCGGGAAGTGCGTCCAGCGGTGATGAGGGAAGGAGTGGACGTGCATGGGCTCGAGACCCGCGTCCGCGAACTCCCCGTTCAGCGCGTGGGCGAACGCCTCCCCCGTCGAGCCCGAGGTGACCGACGTCACCCTGCCGCTCAGGTCGGTCACCGCGCGAATGCGGAACGGATTGCCCCGAAGCACCATCAGGTGGTCGCCGATCACGAGATAGGGCACCGTCTTCACGTCGCCTGACTCCGCCTCCAGGGCGAGCGTGTTGGCGACGTCCACATCGCCGGCGGCGAGCGCGGCCTCCAGCTTCCCGCGCGGCAGGCGGACGACCTCCAGCGCCAGCCCGTGGGCCTCGGCGACGGCTTCTGCCATCTCGACCTCGAAGCCGCGCACGACGCCGTCCCTCTTGTAGGCGAAGGGCTGGCCGGTCAGCGCGATGCCGACGGTCAGCGTGTTCCTGCTGTGCAGCGCCTCGTTCAGGTCGACGTAGTGCGCCGAGGCTGCCGCCGGAGCCGCGACGAGGGCGAGCAGGGCCAGAGCGAGCGTGCGGAACCTGCGTGCCATGAGTCCCCCCTTCATCCTTGCTCTGCGGGCGGCGCCGGATCGCCCGCTCCCGCCTCTCCGTCCGCCGACGCGGGGCCTGCCCCGCGGTGCACCAGCGCCGCCAGCAGCTCGGACGCGCCGATCACGCCGATCAGCCGGCCCTCGTCGTCGACCAGCGGCATCGCCCGCCCGGTCTCGTGGCGCACCTCGAGCGCCGTGCGCATGGTCGTCTCGGGCCTGCCGGCCACGATCTGGCCGTTGCCGAGCGCGCCCAGGTCGAGGTCCTCGCGGTAGGGCACGAGTTGCGCAGGCGTTCCTTCCAGGGAGACCGCCTCGGGCCGGCCGTCCGCATCCAGCCGGCAGAACATCGCCGACGCATCGTCGAGCAGGTGAACGTCGTCCTCGCTGCGGAGCGCGGCGAGCGGTTTCATCAGGGTCACGCCGCACAGCACGTTGAGCGGGTTCACGTTGGCGACGAACTGGCGCACGTACTCGTCCGCGGGTTCGGTGACGATCTGCTCCGGCGGACCCACCTGGACGATGCGGCCGCCTTCCATGATGGCGATCCGCGTGCCGATCTTGAGCGCCTCGTCGAGGTCGTGGCTCACGAACAGGATGGTGCGCCGCAGCGTGCGCTGAAGCCCGAGAAGCTCGTCCTGCAGGCGTTCGCGGATGAGCGGATCGAGCGCCGAGTAGGGCTCGTCCATCAACAGGATCTCGGCATCGGTCGCGAACGCGCGCGCGAGCCCCACGCGCTGCTGCATCCCGCCGGAAAGCTCATGCGGATAGTGGTCGAGCCAGGAGCCGAGCCCCACCTGCTCGAGTACCTCGGCCACGCGCTTGCGGCGCTCGGCCTTGGACACGCCGCGCACCTCGAGCCCGAAGGCGACGTTGGCGCCGATGGTCCGCCACGGCATCAGCGCGAACTGCTGAAAGACCATGGAGACGCGGTTCATGCGCAGCGTGCGCATGAGCTTGGGGTCGCAGTCGGTGACGTCGACCTCCGTGCCGCCGTCGTCGATCAGGACCCGGCCGCGCGTCGCCCGGTTCAGGCCGTTCACGCAGCGCAGCAGCGTCGACTTGCCCGAGCCGGAAAGCCCCATGAGAACGAAGATCTCGCCGGCCTCGACCTGGAGCGAGGCGTCCTGCACGCCCACCACCTGGCCGGTCTCCTCGAAGACGCGGTCCTTGTCGGCGCCGGCGTCGAGCAGCGCAAGAGCCTCCTTGACCCGCCGGCCGAAGATGACGTCGACGCGATCGAAGGTGATGACGGCCATCAGCGTGTGGCGGTGCCGCCCCTGCCCTTGCGCCTCTCGACCTGCTTCAGGATGCGGTCGAGCACGATGGCGACGACCACGATGGCCAGTCCGGCCTCGAAGCCCTGCGCCACGTTGACCGTGGTGAGCGCGCGAACCACCGGCACGCCGAGCCCGTCGGCGCCGACGAGGGCCGCGATCACCACCATCGAGAGCGACAGCATGATGCACTGGGTGATGCCCTGCATGATCGTCGGCATTGCGTGGGGAAGCTCCACCTTGAGGAGAAGCTGCCTGTCGCTGGCGCCGAAGGCGCGGCCCGCCTCCAGCAGCGGCCGGGGCGCGCTGGAGATGCCCAGGTGGGTGAGCCGGATCGGCGCAGGAATCGCGAAGATGACGGTCGAGATCAGACCCGGCACCAGCCCCAGCCCGAAGAAGGTGAGGGTCGGGATCAGATAGACGAAGGGCGGAATGGTCTGCATCAGGTCGAGGATCGGCCGCAGCGCCCGGTAGAGCCACGGCCGGTGCGCTGCGGCGATGCCGACGGGCACGCCGACCAGGATGCAGACGATGGTGGATGCCGCGACGAGCACCACCGTGAACAGCATCTCGCCCCAGTAGCCGATGTTGAGTATCAGCAGCAGCCCGATGACGACGCCGATCACGAGCACGATGCTGCGATGCAGGTAGAACGCGACGCCCGCCACCAGGGCGATGAAGGCCAGCGGCGGGATCAGGCCGAGGAAGTGGGCGAAGGCCTCCAGCACCCAGTCCAGGCCACCGGAGAACGCGCGAAGCTCGTGAAAGAAGTTGTCCTTGATGAACTCGATTGCGGTGGCGACCCACTTGCCGATCGGAATCTTCTCGGTAAGGACTCCGAGATCGTCGGTGCCCATGACGCCCCTCCCCGACCGGACGGGACAGGCGGCCGGCGCCTCTCAGCGCCGACCGCCCGCGAGTTCGGCCCGTTGGACCGCCCGCGTAACCGGCCGCTACATGCCGAGATGGGCCTTCACGGCAGCCGCGCCATCCTGGCCGTCCAGCGTGGTCACGCCCGCGAGCCACTCGTCGACCAGCTCCGGGTGCATCTCGACGAGCTTCCGGGCGGCCGCCTGCGGGTCCATCCCGTCGTCGAGCATATAGCCCATCATCTCGTTCTCAAGCGCCAAGCTGAACTTCATGTTCTTCAGCAGGGCGCCGACGTTGGGGCAGGCCTCGGTGTAGCCGGCATGGGCCAGCGTGTAGACCGTGGCCCCGCCGAAGTTGGGGCCGAAGTAGTCGTCGCCGCCATCGAGATAGCTCATGTCGAAGCGGCGGTTCATGGGATGCGGCTCCCAGCCGAGGAAGACGATCCACTCGTCGCTCCTGACCGCGGCCTCGACCTGGGAGAGCATGCCCTGCTCGCTCGACTCCACGACCTCGAAGCCGCTCAGGCCGAAGGCGTTGTCATCGATCATGCCCTGGATGATCAGATTGCCGTCGTTGCCCGGCTCGATGCCGTAGAACTTGCCGTCGAACTTGTCCGCGTGCGCCGCGATATCGCCGAAGGTCTTGACCCCGGCCTCGTAAACGTAGGTCGGCACGGCGAGGGTGTACTTGGCGCCCTCGAGGTTCACGGCCACGTTCTCCACGGTGCCGTCGTTGAAGTACGGGTCGATCATGCTCTGCTGGGTCGGCAGCCAGAGGCCGAGGAAGGCGTCGATGTCGCCGTTGGAAAGGCTGGCGAAGGTCACCGGCACCGAAAGCACGGTCGCCTTGGGCTCGTAGCCGAGGCCCTCCAAGACCGTGGTTGCCACGGCGGTGGTCGCCGTGATGCAGCTCCAGCCGACATCCGAGAATTCCACCTCGCTGCAGGTGGCGGCATCGTCGGCGTAGGCATTTCCCGCGAAGGCCGCGGCGCCCATGGCGACGGCGGCGATTGCGGATGTCATCCGAATGTGCATTGCACCCTCCCTCAAGCTCGATAGGTTCAGCGGAGTCTCGCAAGTTTTTCTTGATTGGTCAACCAACCAAATATAATGACAGGGGTAACAGGAGCAACCGATGCCAAAGACCGGAATGGCGCCCGTGCGCCGGCGCGCCTTCGTCGAAGCGGCCATAAGGGGCATCCACGACCGCGGGTTCGTCGATCTGACGACCGGCGACGTCGCGCGTGAGGCCGGCCTGTCGCAAGGGCTCGTTCACCACTACTTCGGCTCGAAGAGCGCTCTCTTCATCGCCACCATGCGCCACCTCCTCATCGAGTTCGGCGCCGGCGTGCGAGAGCGGCTGCGCGAGGCCAGGACCCCGCGGGAGCGGCTGTCTGCAATCGTTGACGGCAGCTTCTGCGAGGCGCAGCAGCGGCCCGAGGTGGTCTCCGCCTGGCTCACGTTCTACGTCCAGGCGCTGACGGAGCCCGAGGTCCGCCGGCTCCTTCTCATCTACCAGCGCCGTCTCATCAGCAACCTGCGCCACGAGTACCGGCGGTTGCCGACGCGCGAGTCGGCGGAAGTCGCCGCCGAATCCACCGCCGCCATGATCGACGGGCTCTGGCTCCGCCGCGTGCTCGGCGACGCGGAGCCCTGCGGCGAAAGCTCGGTCGCGATCATGGAAGCGCATATCGACAGCCAGCTCGGGCCTCTTGATGACCCTCAGGCGCCGGGCGCTCGCTCCGCGCGCTTGGCTACGCGCCATTCGGCGCGCGGCGCTGTCGCGCCGTCCGAGCCTTCGGCCCGGCGCAAATAGGCGGGCGGTAGCGGGCACGTGAACTCGATGAACGGGAGCTACGACGACGCGTTCGATTATGTAATCGTCGGCTCAGGGTCCGCCGGCTCCGTGATCGCCGCGCGGCTTTCCGAGGATCCCGGGAACCGTGTGCTGGTGCTCGAACATGGCGGCACCGACGCCGGCCCGCTCATCCAGATGCCGGCCGCCCTCTCCTACCCCATGAACATGCCCCGCTACGACTGGGGCTTCGTCACCGAGCCAGAGCCGCACCTGGGCGGGCGGCGCCTGGCCACGCCGCGCGGCAAAGTGATCGGCGGCTCTTCATCGGTCAACGGCATGGTCTACGTGCGCGGCCACGCCTGCGACTTCGATACCTGGGAGGAGCTGGGCGCGGCCGGCTGGGGCTATCGCCACGTGCTGCCCTATTACCGGCGCATGGAGCACGCGCACGGCGGGCAGGCCGGGTGGCGCGGCAGCGAAGGTCCGCTCCACGTCACCCGCGGGCGCCTGGAGAACCCGCTCTACAGGCGCTTCATCGAGGCCGGCGAGGAAGCCGGCTACGCGGCCACCGAGGACTACAACGGCGAGCGCCAGGAGGGCTTCGGCGCGATGGAGATGACCGTCTGGCAGGGCCGCCGATGGTCCACCGCCAACGCCTATCTCAAACCGGCGCTGCAACGGCGCAACCTCAAGCTGAGGGCGCACGCCCACGTTCGCCGCGTCATCGTCGAAGGCGGGCGGGCCACTGGCGTCGAGTACGAGACCGGCGGCGCGGTCCGCCGCGTCGGCGCCAGGGCTGAGGTCGTCCTCGCGGCCTCCTCCATCAACTCGCCGAAGATACTCATGCTCTCCGGCATCGGCCCGGGCGAGCATCTGCAGGAGCACGGCATCGATGTGATCGCCGACCGGCCCGGCGTCGGCGCCAACCTGCAGGACCATCTGGAGATATACCTCCAGGTGAAGTGCCGCGAGCCGATCACGCTCTATCGCCACTGGAACCTCGTCTCCAAGGCGTTGATCGGCGCGCGCTGGCTCTTCTTCAAGAACGGCCTGGGCGCCACCAATCACTTCGAGTCCTGCGGCTTCATCCGCTCCCGCGCCGGCGTCAGGTACCCGGACATCCAGTATCACTTCCTGCCCTTCGCCGTGCGCTACGACGGCAAGGCCGCCGCCGAGGGCCACGGCTTCCAGACCCACGTGGGGCCCATGCGCTCGAAGTCGCGGGGCCGCGTGCGGCTGGCCTCGCCCGAGCCCGGCGCCGCGCCCTCGATCCTCTTCAACTACATGTCTCACGCCGACGACTGGCGGAACTTCCGGGCCTGCATCCGCCTGACGCGGGAAATCTTCTCCCAGCCGGCGCTCGCGGACTACGCAGGCGAGGAGATCGCGCCCGGCGCCGACATCCAGAGCGACGACGAACTCGACGACTTCGTGAAAGGCGCCGTGGAGAGCGCCTATCACCCCTGCGGCACCTGCCGCATGGGCGCGGCCGACGACGGGCTCGCGGTCGTCGATCCGGCTTGCCGCGTCATCGGGGTCGAGAGACTCAGGGTGGTCGACAGCTCGATCTTCCCGCACATCACCAACGGCAACCTCAACGGGCCCAGTATCATGGTGGGCGAGAAGGCCGCCGACCACATCCTCGGCCGCGACCCGCTCCCGCCGGCCAACGACGTGCCCTGGATTCACCCCGACTGGGAGACCCGGCAGCGCTGAGCGGCTCGTCCCGGTCGCATGACCGAGACGCATGTGTGACGTGGGCACCGGGTCTTGCCCGCGCCCGCACGCGGTGTGACAGTAGCGTGCGAGCGATTCGCAACTGACGCCACCGACGAGGAGGGTGCGATGGAGGTCCGTGCAGCGCTGGCGACCGGCGCAGGAAAGCCGCTCACCATTGAGACCGTGCATCTGGAAGGCCCCCAGGCCGGCGAGGTGCTGATCGAGGTCAAGGCCACCGGCGTCTGCCACACCGATGCGTTCACCCTCTCCGGCGAGGACCCGGAGGGTCTGTTCCCCGCCATCCTCGGGCACGAGGGCGCGGGCGTCGTGGTCGACGTCGGCGACGGCGTGACGAGCGTGGCGCCGGGGGATCACGTGATCCCGCTCTACGTGCCGGAATGCCGCCAGTGCGATTACTGCACGAGCGGCAGGACCAACCTCTGCCAGTCGATCCGCGTCACCCAGGGCGCGGGCGTCATGCCCGATGGCTCCAGCCGCTTCTCCCTCGGCGACGACAGGATCTTCCACTACATGGGCACGTCGACCTTCGCGAACTACACGGTCGTCTCCGAGTACTCGGTGGCGAAGGTCCGCGAGGACGCGCCCTTCGACAAGATCTGCTACATCGGCTGCGGCGTCACCACCGGCGTCGGCGCCGTCATCAACACGGCGAAGGTGCGCCCCGGCGACAACGTCGTGGTCTTCGGCCTGGGCGGCATCGGCCTCAACATCGTGCAGGGCGCCCGCCTGGTCGGCGCCAACATGATCGTCGGCATCGACATCAACCCGAAACGGGAAGCGCTGGGCGAGCGCTTCGGCATGACCCACTTCGTCAATCCGCGCGAGGTCGAGGGCGACCTCGTGCCCTATCTGGTTGACCTCACCGGCGGCGGGGCGGACCACAGCTTCGAGTGCATCGGCAACGTGGACACCATGCGCCAGGCGCTGGAGTGCTGCCACAAGGGTTGGGGCGAGAGCACGATCATCGGCGTCGCCGGCGCGGGCCAGGAGATTTCCACCCGCCCCTTCCAGCTCGTGACCGGCCGGGTCTGGCGCGGCACCGCGTTCGGCGGCGCCAAGGGCCGCACCGACGTGCCCCGCATCGTGGACTGGTACATGGACGGCAAGCTTGAAATCGACCCGATGATCACCCACGTGATGCCCCTCGACGAAATCAACGAGGCGTTCGAGCTCATGCACGAGGGCGAATCGATCCGCAGCGTCGTCACCTTCTGATGCCGGCGCGGCGGAGCCGGCGAACGGCCGGAGCACTGACCGCGGCCGGCCTATTCGCGGCCCTGACGCTCGCCGGCGCCGAGGCCCCGGCTGCGCCCGCCCACGGCATCGCCATGCACGGGGCGCCGAAGTACGGGCCGGACTTCGAACATCTCGACTACGTCAATCCCGACGCACCCAAGGGCGGCGCGCTGCGGCGCGCGGCCACCGGCACCTTCGACAACCTCAACCCGTTCATCATCAAGGGCGTGGTGGCGCACGGGCGGCATCTCGTGTTCGAGAGCCTGCTCAAGCGCACCTGGGACGAGCCGTTCTCGCTCTACGGGCTGATCGCCGAGACGGTGGACGTGCCGGACGACCGCTCGTCGGTCACCTTCACGCTCCGGCCGGAGGCTCGCTTTCACGACGGCAGCCCGATCACTGTGGATGACGTGATCTTCTCGTGGGAGACGCTGAAGGAGCAGGGCCGCCCCAACCACCGGCTCTATTACAACAAGGTCCGCGCGATCGAGCGGCCCGACGCGCGCACGGTGCGCTTCCTCTTCGATACCGAGACCCCGGACCGCGAGCTGCCGCTGATCCTCGGGCTCATGCCGATCGTCTCGAAGGCGTACTACTCGCACGTGACCTTCGAGGAGACCACGCTCACACCGCCGCTCGGCAGCGGCCCCTACAGGATCGAGAGCGTCGATGCAGGCCGCGGCATCGTCTACCGCCGCGATTCCGACTACTGGGGCCGGCACCTGCCTATCAACCGCGGCCTGAACAACTTCGACCGCATCAGCTACGACTACTACCGCGACGACGAAGTGATGATGGAGGCCTTCCGCGCGGGCGAGTACGACCTTCGCCAGGAGCGTTCGGCGACGCGGTGGGCCACCGGCTACGACTTCCCCGCCGCGGAAGATGGCCGGGTCAAGCTCGAGCTGCTGCCGCACGGCAGGCCGTCCGGCATGTTCGCGATGGTCTTCAACACGCGCCGGCCGATGTTCGCCGACCGCGCGGTCCGCTACGCACTGTCGCTCGCCTTCGACTTCGACTGGATCAACAGGAACCTGCTGCAGGGCGCCTATGTGCGAACCAACAGCATCTTCGACAACTCTGAACTGGGCTCGCGAGGCCTCCCCGAGGGCGGCGAGCTTGCCCTGCTCGAGCCTCACCGGGCGAGCCTCCCGCCCGAGCTGTTCGATACCGCCTATCACGCGCCCGTCGTGGAGGGCGGCCTTCGCAAGAACCTCGCGGCTGCGCGGCGCCTGCTGGCCGAGGCCGGATGGAGCATCGAGGACGGCGCGCTCCAGCGCACGTCCGACGGCCTGCCCATGGCCTTCGAAGTCCTGCTAGTGAATCCGGGCAACGAGAAGATCGCGCTCAACTTCACGCGAAGCCTCGAGCGGCTCGGCGTCGAGGCGAAGGTCCGCACCGTGGACACGGCGCAGTACCAGTATCGCCGCAACGTCTACGACTTCGACATGATCATCTACCGCTGGGGCATGTCGCTCTCCCCCGGCAACGAGCAGGCGTTCTACTGGGGCGTCGAGGCCGCGGGCCAGGAGGGCACCCGCAACTATCCCGGGATCGAGGACCCCGTCGTCGACGATCTCATCGCGCAGATGACCGAAGCGCGCGAACGCAGCGACTTCGTCGACGTGGTCCGCGCCATGGACCGGGTGCTGCTGTGGGGGCACTACATGATCCCCCTCTATCACCTGAACGACGACCGCTTCGCCTACTGGGACAAGTTCGGCCGGCCCGCGTTCACGCCGGTCTATGGCGCCGTTCTCGATGCGTGGTGGGAGGAGCCGGGCAGGGCCGAAGCCCTCGACCGCTGACTCGCGGGGTCCCTCCCCCGCCCTCTTTGAACCCCAAGCCTGAAAACCGCCGAGACGCGCTGTTGCCGCACCCCGCCGGCGACCGTTACCTTGGGGTGCGGGGCGCCAGGAGCGTGTCCGGCGCGGTGGCGCAGGGAAGCCCGCCGCAACGCAGACGACATGAGAACCAGAGGGAGATCGTCGATGTTGAAACGAATTGTGGGCGCCGTCATGGCCGGCGCACTCGTCGCCGGTGGATCGGTCGCAGCGCAGGCGGACGACCACGAGATCGTGGTCGGCTTCGCCGTCTCGACCAGCGGGTGGCAAGCGGCCTACACCGGCCCGGCGACGCTCGCAGCCCAGATCAGGCTCGAGGAGATCAACGCTGCCGGCGGTCTGCTCGGCAAGCAGCTCGTGATCGCGCAGGCGGACTCCAAGTCCGAGCGTGAGGAAGGCGTCAAGGCGGGCCAGATCGTCGTCGACGACGGCGCGAACGTGGTCTTCGTCGACTGCGACTTCGACATGGGCGCGCCGGCCGCCAACGTGGCGCAGAACGCCGGCCTCATCTCGCTCTTCCTCTGCGCGGGCGACGCCAAGGCGGGCATCGAGGGCATCGGCCCCTTCGCCTTCACCGGCGGCCAGGCGGCGCATCTCGACGGCGCCTCCATCGCCACCTTCGCCTACGAGAATCGCGGCGCGCGCACCGCCTATCTGCTGCGCGACGACACCATCGAGTACAACAAGTCGGTCTGCGCCGGCTTCGAATGGGCCTGGCCCCGCCTCGAAGGCACCACGATGCTGGGCCTCGACGTGTTCCAGAACAACGACCCGTCGATCCAGGGCCAGATCGACCGCATCAAGGCGCTCGACACCGTGCCGGACGTGATCGCGGTCTGCTCCTACGTGCCGGGCGCCGCATCCGCCATCAAGCAGATGCGTGCCTCGGGCGTCGAGACTCTGATCGTCTCGGGAGTCGCCATGGACGGCCACTACTGGCTCGACGCCGTGCCGAACCTCAGCAACTTCTGCTCGGCGGCGTTCAGTTCGCTCTACGGCGGTGCCGGCGAGGAGGTCGAAGCGTTCTTCAAGAAGCTAGAGGTCAAGGAAGGCGGGCCGACCGCCACCTCACTCCCGATCGCGGGCTACGTGCTGATGGACCTCTGGGCGAAGGCCGTGGAGCGCGCGGGCACGGTGGACTCGGCTGCGGTCACCGCCGAGATGGAGAAGTTCACGGACGAGCCCACCCTGATGGGCCCCCGCAGCTTCTCCGACAGGCTCCACATCCAGGACAAGGCGCGCTACGCAATCGTCTGCACCGACGAGGGCAAAACCCGGATGGAAGGCTACGTGACCGCCGGTCCGATTCCGAAGGACGTCATCCTGAAGAACTAGACCGGCAACCCGCCCCGCGGGGTCGCGGCGGCCCGCATTTTCCACTTCCCCCTCCCCCAGACGGCGGCGGGGGAACGCAAGCTGCACCGGCCCTGTCTCCCTCTCCGCCGCTGGGGCGGAGAGGGCCGGGGTGAGGTGGGGGAGGCAAGACCCACGCGGAAAGCAGCTATGCGAACCTGCGGCAATTATGGACGGCCGGGAATCGCTCCGGCGGCAGGGGCGGCGCCGTGAGCTTCGTGCGCCGCCTCCGCGGCCGCTGGCGTTCCGCCTCGGGCTACCAGCGGCTCGGAATCGTAGTCATTGGCGCCGCCATCCTGGTGCTGATCTGGTCGACCCTGCCCTTCCTGCTGATGTTCTGGGTCTCGCTCATGACCGAGGGCGAGATGGTGACCGGCGTCGTGGGCAACATCGAGAAGCCGACCCTGGAGCACTACCTGCGGATCCTGGGCCATGCCGACGAGGAGGCGATCTTCGGCGGGCAGACGAAGCAGATCGGCCGGGGCTTCCTCAACAGCATGATCGTCTCGCTGCCGGCCGCCTTCATGGCGACCGTGATCGCGACTCTCGCGGGCTACGCCTTCGGGCGCTTCACCTTCCCCGGCCAGATGGGCCTGCTCTTCGCGCTCCTCTTCACCCGTGTGCTGCCGCCCATCGCCGTCCTCATCCCCTACTACTCCTTCTTCCAGGCGGTCGGCCTGATCGGCAGCCCGGTCGGGCTGTTCCTGACCTATCTCACCGGCATCACGCCGCTGCTCGCGTGGATCCTCATGGGCTACTTCGCGACGCTGCCGATCGAGGTGGAGCGCGCCGCCCGCGTCGACGGCTGCGGCCGGCTCCAGGTGCTCTGGTACATCATCGTGCCGATGGCGATGCCCGGTATCAGCGCGGCCTTCATCATCGCCTTCCTGTTCTGCTGGAACGAGCTGCTGTTCGGCATCATCCTCGTCGGCGGCACCGGCGGGCAGACTCTCTCGCCGACCCTGCTCGCGATCGGGCCGCTGACCGCAGCCGGCGCCTCGCCGATGGTCCTCTTCGCCGCGGCGAGCACGCTCTCCATCGCCCCGCCGCTCGTGCTCGCGCTGATCTTCCAGCGCTTTATCACCCGCCTCAACATCGTCGATCCCATCACCACGCGGGACATCTGACCCCGCCGGCCACCGCCGAGGCGCCGCTTTGACTGGCCGCTGCCGCCCGTGCAGTGTTGCGCGCCGGCAGGCAGCGGGGAGCGGGACATGGCGATCACCATCAACTGCGACATCGGCGAGGGCTACGGCCTCTACACCTTCGGCAACGACGAGCGGATCATGCCGTTCATCAGCATCGCCAATGTCGCCTGCGGCTTTCATGCCTCCGATCCGTCGGTCATGCACGCGACCGTCCGCCTCGCGCTGGAGCACGGCGTGAAGGTCGGCGCGCACCCCTCCCTCCCCGACCGCCAGGGCTTCGGCCGGCGCGAGATGCAGATGGAGCGGGAGGAGCTGCGCGATCTGCTGATCTACCAGGTCGGCGCGCTCAAGGGCTTCCTGGAGGCGGCCGGCGCGCCGCTCAACCACATCAAGCCCCACGGCGCGCTCTTCGGCATGACGTCGAAATACGAGCACTGCGCCGAGGCGGCGGCGGACGCGGCAGCGGTCTTCGGCGTGCCGCTGATCGGCCAGGCCGGCACCATGCACGACACCGTCTACTCGCGTCGCGGCCTGCCCTGGTGGCCGGAGTTCTACGCGGACCTGGAATACGACCGCGACTGCAACCTCATCATCACGCGCGAGCACGAGCCCTACGAGCCGGAGGCTGCGGCCAGGCGCACGCTCCGCGCGATCGAGGACGGCAGGGTGACGTCGGTGGAAGGCGTGGACGTGCCGATCCGTGTCGAGACCGTCTGCATCCACTCCGACACGCCGGGGATCGACGCGGTGGCGCCGGTGCTGCGGCAGGCGCTCGCCCCCCACATGGCGTGACCGCCCGTCCCGCCCCGGGGACCGGCCCCGGAGGGCGCCCTATCCAGCGCCGTCGATGACCGCGAGCGCCGCCTCGACGCCCGCCCCCACGTCGGTCTTTCCGCCCAGCGCCGCGATGGCGCCGCCGAGCGCGCTGACGGCCACGACGGCGTAGATCGGCCGGGCCACCGGCCCCATGTGGCCGATACGCACCAGCCTGCCCATGAGCGAGCCGCGGCCCGCCGAGAACACCACGCCGTAGCGCCCGCGCGCCTCCCGCCGGATCGCTTCGTCCTCCAGGCCGCCCGGCACCCGCACCGTGGTCGCGGTATCGGAGCAGATGGCCTCGCGCGCGGGCCAGAGGTCGAGACCCAGGGCGCGGACCCCGGCGCGGCAGGCGCGCGCCGTCAGCGCATGCCGCGCCCATACGCTCTCCGGCCCCTCGTCCAGGTAGTTCTGCACGGCGGCATCCAGCGCATGGACCTCGCAGACCGACGGCGTGAACGGGAACAGCACGTCCGAGCGCCAGGCGTCCCGCCAGTCCTTGAGGCTCAGCACGGAGGCCGTAGGGGCGGCAGGGTTGGCGTCGATCTTCGCCCAGGCACGCTCGCTCACGTGGACGATGGAGAGGCCGGTGCTCCCGCCCAGGCACTTGCTTGGGCTGGTCACGAAGATGTCGGCGTTCACGTCCTCCGGGTGAATGTCCATGCCGCCGAAGGAGGAGACCGCGTCCACGATGGTGAGCACGTCGCGGTCCCGGCAGAGCGCCCCGATCTCGCGCACCGGGTTGAGCGTGCCGGAGGGCGTGTCGTGGTGGCAGACGGAGAGGACGCGAATGTCCGGCCGGGCCTCCAGCATCTCGCTCACCGCCTCAGGATCGATGGCGTCGTCGTAGGAAACCTCGATCTCCAGCAGCTCCCGGCAATGGCGCGCGGCCCAGAAGCCGAACCCCTTGCCGTATTCGCCCGAGGCGAGGTTCAGCACCACGTCGTCTGCGCCGATCAGGGCGGCAGCGGCGGCTTCCAGGGCGAGCACCGGCTCGCCCTGCAGGATCACCGGCGGCAGCCCGGTCCGCAGCGATTCGGCGGTCTTGAGAACGGTGGATTCGTAGAACTGCTGGAAGGAGGGATCGAAGTCGTAGGTGACGGGCCGCGAGAGCGCCCGCAGGACCACGGGATAGGCATCGACCGGCCCTGCGCTCAGCGTGATGATCGGGGGATCGTCGTCGGAATTTCGCATTTTTCAGGCGCGCTCAAGGGCTTGCACGGGGCCTCAGGATACCCCGGCAGATTGCCTTCCCCAAGGCGGTCCAAGGTGCAATTATGGCGCCCGAGGCGGGCCCGATTCGCGCAAGTGCCGCCCAAGCCGCGGGGCATGACAGGTCGTTTGACGCGCATGCCCTTTGTAGTACGTTTGTCACGCTGGTCTCGTGAATTTCAGGTCGCGCGACGGGCCGAACGGTGAGCCGCCACGGAGAATGACCATGCCGGAGACGCCGCATCTGGATCGCGTGAGTAGCCCGGACGACCTGCGCAGCCTCTCGATCAAGGAGCTGAAGAAGGTTGCCGAGGAGCTTCGGGCCGAGACCGTCGACGCGGTCTCGGTCACCGGCGGCCATCTGGGCGCCGGGCTTGGCGTGGTCGAGCTGACGGTCGCCCTCCACCACGTGTTCGACACGCCCCGCGACCGCCTCATCTGGGACGTGGGCCACCAGTCCTACCCGCACAAGATCATCACCGGGCGGCGTGACAAGATTCGGACCATCCGCCAGCCGGGCGGGCTCTACGGCTTCACCAAGCGGACGGAGAGCGCGTACGACCCCTTCGGCGCGGCGCATTCCTCGACCTCGATCTCGGCCGGCCTCGGCATGGCCGTGGCGACCGGCCTCCAGGGCGAATCGCGCAACGTCATCTGTGTCATCGGCGACGGCGCCATGTCCGGCGGCATGGCCTACGAGGCGATGAACAACGCGGGCTCCATGCCGCCCCGCCTCATCGTCATCCTCAACGACAACGAGATGTCGATCGCGCCGGCGGTGGGCGCGCTCAACGCCTACCTCTCGCGGCTTCTCTCCAGCCACCAGTTCCGCAGCCTGCGCGAGCTCGGCAAGCAGTGGGCGCGGCGGCTGCCCAAGGCGATGGGCGACGCCGCCATGCGGGCCGAGGAGTATTCCCGGGGCATGGTTACCGGCGGCACCCTCTTCGAGGAGCTGGGCTTCTTCTATATCGGCCCCATCGACGGCCACAATCTCGACCACTTGGTCCCGGTGCTGCGCAACGTCCGCAAGGACGAGACGCCGGGACCGGTGCTGCTCCACGTCGTCACCAGCAAGGGCAAGGGCTACGAGCCGGCCGAGAGCGCGCCGGACCGCGGCCACGCGCTCGGCAAGTTCGACGTGGTGACCGGCGAGCAGAAGAAGGGCAAGGCCAAGGCGCCGAGCTACACCAGCGTGTTCGCCCAGAGCCTGATCAAGGAGGCGGACCGCGACGAGAAGATCGTGGCGCTCACCGCCGCCATGCCATCTGGCACCGGGCTCGACAAGTTCGCGAAGGCGCACCCTGACCGCTGCTTCGACGTCGGCATCGCCGAGCAGCACTGCGTCACCTTCGCAGCGGGGATGGCGACGGAAGGGCTCAGGCCCTTCGCCGCGATCTACTCGACCTTCCTCCAGCGCGCCTACGACCAGATCGTGCACGACGTCGCGATCCAGAAGCTGCCGGTCCGCTTCGCCATCGACCGCGCAGGGCTTGTGGGCGCGGACGGGCCGACGCACGCGGGCAGCTTCGACATCACCTACCTCGCGACCCTGCCGGGCTTCGTCGTCATGGCGGCGGCGGACGAGGCGGAGCTGGTCCACATGGTGCACACGGCAGCCAGGATCGACGACTGCCCCAGCGCCTTCCGCTACCCGCGCGGCGAAGGCGTCGGCGTGCCGCTGCCGGAGACGCCCAGGATGCTGGAGATCGGCAAGGGGCGGATCGTTCGCGAGGGCACGGCGGTCGCGATCCTCTCCCTCGGCGGCCGCTTGCAGGAGGCGCTCGGTGCGGCCGACGAGCTGCAGACGCGGGGGCTGTCGACGACCGTGGCGGACGCCCGCTTCGCCAAGCCGCTCGACGAGGATCTCATCCGCAGGCTCGCGCGGGAGCACGAGGTTCTGATCACCCTCGAGGAAGGGTCGATCGGCGGCTTCGGTGCGCACGTCATGCAGTTCCTCGCCACGGCGGGCTTCCTCGATGCCGGCCTCAAGATCAGGCCGATGCTGCTGCCCGATCGCTTCGTGGCCCACGGCACGCCCGCCGGCATGTACGAGGACGCGGGCCTCACCGCCAGCAACATCGTCGACACGGCGCTCTCCGCCCTCGGCAGCAACTCGGCCACCGCGCCGCGCCGCGCCTGACCTGCTCATGGAGCTGGCACGCGCCGGGCCAGACCGGCGAAGTGAGACCATCGTCCGCGAGACGCCGGACACCGCAGACGGCACCATCCCCGCTCTCAACCTGGAAGAGGTCATCAACAACGCGGCTGCAGGCCTGCGGAGCCTCCAGCGCGACGACGGTCACTGGCTGTTCGAGCTGGAGGCCGACGCGACCATCCCGGCCGAGTACGTCCTCCTCAACCACTTCCTGGACGAGGTCGACCCCGAGACCGAAGCGCGGCTCGGCGCCTATATCCGCGCACGCCAGGGCGAACACGGTGGCTGGCCGCTCTTCCACGGCGGCGCCTTCGACGTGAGCTGCACCGTCAAGGCCTATTACGCGCTAAAGCTGATCGGCGACGATCCGCAGACGCCGCACATGGCCCGTGCGCGCGACGCGGTGCTCGCCGCCGGCGGCGCCGCGCGGAGCAACGTGTTCACGCGCATCACGCTCGCGCTCTTCGGCCAGGTGCCCTGGCGGTCCGTGCCGGCGATGCCGGTCGAGATCATGTTTCTGCCGCGCTGGTTCCCCTTCCACCTGAGCAAGGTCTCCTACTGGTCCCGCACCACCATCGTGCCGCTCACGATCCTGCTAGCGCTCAGGCCCTTGGCGAAGAACCCGCGCGGGGTCGATATCGCGGAGCTGTTCACCATCCCGGCTGAGCGGGAGTGGCACTACTTCCCCAGGCGGACCGTCACCGAATGGTTCTTCCTCACCCTCGACCGTGTGATCGCGCTCGGCGAGCGGTCGATGCCGCGCGCGCTGAGACAGCGCGCGATCGAGAGCGCGCTCGACTGGTGCATGACGCGCCTCAACGGCGAGGACGGCCTGGGCGCGATCTTCCCGCCGATGGCGAACCTGCTTATGGCCTTCGACACGCTCGGCTACCCGGCCGAGCATCCGGCGCGCGAGACCGCCCGGCGCGCCTTGAACCTCCTGCTCACCGATCCGGCCAATGGCAGCCAGTACTGCCAGCCTTGCGTCTCGCCGGTGTGGGACACGGGCCTCGCCGCGCTCAGCCTGATGGAGTGCGGCAGCGAGGCGGAGCAGCGCGCGGCCGAGGCCTCTCTCCCCTGGCTCGCCGACCTTCAGATCCTCGATCTCGAAGGTGACTGGGCGGTGGAGCGGCCCGACGCGCCGCCGGGGGGCTGGGCCTTTCAGTACCGCAACGACCACTACCCCGACGTGGACGACACGGCGGTCGTCGGCATGGCGCTCCACCGCGCCGACCCGCAGGCGCACCGCGAAGCGATCGAGCGCGCGGCTGCCTGGATCGTCGGCATGCAGAACGGGAACGGCGGCTGGGGCGCCTTCGACGCCGACAACGAGCACTTCTATCTCAACCGCATCCCCTTCGCCGACCACGGGGCGCTGCTCGATCCCGCGACCGCCGATGTGAGCGCGCGCTGCGTGAGCTTCCTCTGTCAGATCGGCTATGCGCGCGAGCACGACGCCGTCGCCCGGGGCATCGCCTACCTCCTCGCCGAGCAGGAGGAGAACGGCTCGTGGTTCGGCCGCTGGGGAACCAACTACATCTACGGCACGTGGTCGGTGCTGTGTGCCTTGAATGCGGCGGGCGTCGACCCGGCATCCCCTGCCATCCGCAAGGCGGTGGCCTGGCTCGAGGCCAAGCAGCGCGCCGACGGCGGCTGGGGCGAGACCGGCGACAGCTACTACGGCGAGCGCATCGAGGGCTCCTTCGACATCGTTTCGACTCCGTCGCAGACCGCGTGGGCCGTGCTCGCCCTGATGGCCGTGGGCGAAGTGGGCAGCGACGCCGTGCGGCGTGGCATCGCCTATCTCAACCGTGCCGAGAGGCAGGGGGCGAAGTGGCTGGAGGACGAGTTCACCGCAGTCGGCTTCCCCCGCGTCTTCTACCTCCGCTATCACGGCTACAGCGCCTACTTCCCGCTCTGGGCGCTGGCGCGCTACCGCGCGCTCACGGGCGGCAACGATCACCGCCCGCGCTACGGCATGTAGCAAGCGGGCGAGGGGCCGGGCGCGTCATGGCTGACCGGTCCCGCATCGCCGTCGTCACGGGGCTTGCGGCCGAAGCGGCGACGCTCCCGGAGGGCGGCCTCACGGTTGCCGTCTCCGCCGCCAGCGCCGCGCGCGCCGAGCGGGCGGCCCAGGCCATGATCGCGGGCGGCGCCACGCTGCTGGTGAGCTACGGTTTCGCCGCCGGGATCGACCCGCGCTTCGGCCCGGGCGCCCTGCTGCTCCCGGAGACGGTGATCGCCCACGAAGGCGAGGTCGAGACGCCCGATCGCGGCGGCGTGCGCGACCAGCTCAGCCGGATGACGTCCTTCAAGCCGAGCGAGGGGCCGGGGCCGCCGGAGCCGCCGCCGCCCGAAGCCTACACGGCGGTGAACACGCGCGCGCGCGAGGCGCTGAGCGAGGGGCTGGAGATGCGGATCGAAGGCGGCGCGATCGCCGGCGTCGACCGGCCGCTGGTCCGCCCCGACGAGAAGCTCGCCCTCTTCGCGCAGACCCGCGCCAAGGCCGCGGACATGGAGAGCCACGTCGTCGCCCGCGCAGCGGTGGCGGCAGGCGTGCCCTTCGTGGTGCTCCGCGTGGTCAGCGACCCGAGCAACCGCGCGCTTCCCCGCGCCGCCGTGGTCGGGATCACCGAAGAGGGCCGGATCGACGGCGCCGCCGTCGTCGGCGCGCTGCTCCGGCGCCCGTGGGAAGCAATCGACATGATGACGCTCGCGCTCGACGGAGCGCAGGCGATGCACCGGCTACGCCGCGTTGGTCGCCGGGCGGCGCCCCTTCTCCTGAGCCTCTGACGCGGCTTCCTCGGCGAGGCGGATTTCGCGCAGCTTGTCCTGCACGTGCCGGTCGAACATGTACTGGGCCGGGCGGGCCTTGCCGAGGTCGATCTCCGGCACCATCGGGCCGGTCGTCCTGATCCCGCGCAGCTTCACCATCAGGGCCGCCCAGGGCCTGGACAGCGAGTGCTCCGCCGCCGTCGGCTCGTAGCCGCAGTGAACCATGCAGTCCGCGCACTTCTCGTAGCGCCCGGTGCCGTAGGAGTCCCAGTCGGTCTCTTCCATCAGCGCGCGGAAGCTGCCGGTATAGCCCTCGCCGATCAGGTAGCAGGGCTTCTGCCAGCCGAAGACGTTGCGGGTGGGGTTGCCCCAGGGCGTGCACTGGAAGTCCTGGTTGCCCGCCAGGAAGTCGAGGAAGAGGCTCGACTGGCTGAAGCGCCACTTCTTGCCTGCGCCGCGCGCGAAGATGTCGCGGAACAGCTCCTTGGTCTTGGCCCGGTTGAGGAAGTGCTGCTGGTCGGGCGCGCGCTCGTAGGAGTAGCCGGGCGAGACCGTGATGGCTTCCACGCCAAGCTCGTCCGTCGCGAAGTCGAAGAACGCGGCGAGCCGCTCCGCTGGATGGCCGTCGAACACGGTGGCGTTGACGTTGACGCGGAAGCCGCGTTGCCGCGCCTCCTTGATCGCCGCCACCGCACGCTTGAACGTGCCCGGCTGATCCACCGCGTGGTCGTGCTCCTCCTCCAGCCCGTCCAGGTGGACCGAGAAGGTCAGGTACTTCGTCGGCGTGAAGAGGTCGAGCTTCTTCTTGAGCAGCAGCGCGTTCGTGCAGAGGTAGACGAACTTCCCGCGCGCGATGATGCCGGCGACGATCTCTCCGATCTCTGGGTGGATCAGCGGCTCGCCGCCCGGGATCGAGACCATCGGCGCGCCGCACTCGTCCACCGCCTCCAGGCACTCGTCGACGCTGAGGCGCTGGTTCAGGATCTCGGGCGGGTAGTCGATCTTGCCGCAGCCGGGGCACGCGAGGTTGCAGCGGAAGAGCGGCTCCAGCATCAGCACCAGGGGGTAGCGCTTCTCGCCCGAGAGCTTCTTGCCGGCGATATAGGCGCCGACGCGAATCTTCTGGATCAGCGGGACGGACATCGAGACTCTCTCACCCGCGGGACCGGGCTCAGGCCCTCAACCACCGGAGGCGCTGGCCTCGACCAGCTCGGCCGGCAGCTTGAAGCGCACGCGCTCCTTGATCCCGTCCTGGATCTGCAGCTCGACCGTGTTGATCTCCCGCAGCCGGGCGACCAGGTCCTGCACCAGCTCCTCCGGCGCCGACGCGCCGGCGGTCACGCCCACCCGGCGCACGCCGTCGAACCACGTGGGATCGAGGTCGCGGGCATCGTCGATCAGGTGGGTCGGCACGCCCATCTCCTCGCCGATCTCCCGCAGGCGGTTGGAGTTGGAGCTGTTGCGCGCGCCCACCACGAGGATCAGCTCCACGTCTTCCGCGAGCTTGCGCACCGAGGCCTGGCGGTTCTGCGTCGCGTAGCAGATGTCCTTCACGTCGGGGCCCGAGATGCTCGGGAAGCGCGACGTCAGCGCCTCGATCACGTCCCGCGTGTCGTCGACGCTGAGCGTTGTCTGCGTGACGTAGGCGACCTTCTCGGGGTTGGCCACCTCGAGCCTGGAGACGTCGTCGGGCGTCGCGACAATGTGGACGCCGTTCTTCACGCGGCCGCTGGTGCCCTCGACCTCGGGGTGCCCGTCGTGGCCGATGAGGATGATCTCGCGCCCCTCGCGCTCGTAGCGCCGCGCCTCGATATGGACCTTGGCGACCAGCGGGCAGGTCGCGTCGATCACCGGCAGGTTCCGGCACCCGGCTTCGCTCTCCACCTTCTCGGAGACGCCGTGCGCGCTGAAGATGGTGACGGCGCCCTCGGGCACCTCGTCGATCTCCTCGACGAAGACCGCGCCCTTCTTGCGCAGATCGTCCACCACGCGCTTGTTGTGCACGATCTCGTGGCGGACGTAGACCGGCGGCCCGAAGACCTCGAGCGCGCGCTCCACGATCTCGATGGCCCGCTCGACGCCTGCGCAGAAGCCGCGTGGCTCCGCCAGAATGACCTGCATGCTGCCGTTGTCGCCCACTCCAGGCTCCTGCTCCATCTGGGGGTACGCGGGGCGCGGGACCGTCGACTCCGCACCCGGAGCGCCCATCACACCCTATCGCAGACGCGCGACTCCGGCAACAATCCGCTTCCCCGCCCCAGCGACCGACGAGGCCCGAAGCCCATGTCCCACGTCGCCGTCTGCGTGACTGCGCCCAGCCAGGCAGAGGCCGAGACCATCGGCCGCGCCGTGATGGAGGCGCGCCTTGCGGCATCGGTCAACATCGTGGCGGGCGTCTCGTCCCTCTACTGGTGGGAAGGGGTGGTGCGCGAAGCCGGCGAGACCATGCTCTGGATGAAGACCCGCGCCGATCTCGTCGAGCCGCTCACGGCCAGGGTCAAGGCGCTGCACAGCTACGCCTGCCCCTGCGTGATCGCCCTCCCCATCACCGGCGGCAACCCCGCCTACCTCGACTGGATAGACGCCGAGACCGCGCCTCCGGAGCCAGACCCGGCGTGATCCGCCGCTTCCAAATCGGGCTGCAGGTGCCGAGAAGACGACTCACGTTGCTTCGTCGCCGCCCTCGAACGCTGCCCGCAGGTCATCCGGAAGCAGCTCGACGAAGGCGTCCGAGATGGTCATGCCGCGGTCAATGCCGACCGGGCGCGCATCGCTGTCGCAACCCACGTCGATGGGAGCCTGTTCTGGATCCTCGCGGTCGAAGAGGTCATCGGGCAGGTCGAGGTGCTTGAGCGGCGCGGCTTCCCGCTGCCCGGTTCCACTGACCTTGAACGTTTTGATCGACACGGTCCGATCCCTCTGTCTGCGCCGACGACCAAAATTGCGCCCGCCTCAATTCGGTGATGTGTACAGCACAATCCGTCGTCCTTCAGCAAGAATTCAGGCGAATGCTCGTTGCCGCGGGCAGATTGACGGCGCAGGCGGGGTGCCCATGATGGCGGGGGCGCAACTGGCCGGGGGCGGCATGATCTACGACGAGCCGGTGTTCAGGACGCTGGGCGACACCGCGATCAACGTCGAGTTCGGCGACGAGACCAGCATCCCGCTCAACTTCCGCATCCTGGCGCTCGACTTCGCGCTCCGCGAGCACGCGCCCGAGGGGCTGGTCGAGACCAACCCGCAGGTCCGCACCCTCGGCCTCGTGTTCGACCCGCTGGCGACCACGCGCGAGCGCATCAGAACCCACGTGGAGGCGCTCATCGCCGCCCAGGGGGCGGTCTCCACGCTCCCCAGCCGGCGCGTGATCATCCCGGCCCTCTACGACGACCCCTGGTCGCGAGAGTGCGCCGAGGCCTTCGGTGTCCGCAACAACATCGAGTACATCGCCGCGTTCAACGACATGACGGTCGCCCAGGTGATCGAGACCCACACGGGCTGCGATTACTGGGTCACCGGCGTAGGCTTCGTCCCCGGCGCCTTCATGTCCTATGCCATGGAGCCGGCGAAGCGCTTCGGCGCGCCGCTCTACCGCACGCCCCGCACCTGGACCCACGCGCGGCTGCTCAACTTCGGCGGCACCACGTCCACCATCTATCCCATCCGCGTGCCGGGCGGCGGCCAGCTCTTCGGCCGCACGCCCATCGAGATCTTCGATCCGAGAGAGTTGAGCCCCGCCTTCGCGGACGGCCCGGTGCTGGCCCGCGCCGGCGACCGCCACCGCTACGAGTCGATCGGCCGCGAGGAATACGACGCGATCCGCGCCGAGGTCGAGGCCGGCACCTACGAATACCGGGTCGAGGACGGCACCTTCGACTGCGCGGCCTACGTGGACTGGCTCGCCGAGGCAGGCGAGCCGGCGGAAAAGCGCGACCCCGAGAGCACGTGGGAGCCGGCCTGATGCTGGAGGTGCTGGAAGGCGGCCTGCGCACAACGGTGCAGGACATGGGGCGGCGCGGCGGGCAAGCCTTGGGTATTCCGCCCTCGGGCGCGCAGGACGGGTTCGCGCTCAGGATCGCCAATCTGCTCGTCGGCAACCCGGCGGGCGGGCCGCTGGTCGTGCGCGACGACCCCGGCGTGGCCGGCCTCGAGATCACCCTCGGCCGGCTGAAGCTCAGGGCCCTGGAGGAGCACGCGGTCGCGCTCACCGGCGCCGACACGGGCGCCACCGTGGACGGCGAAGCGGCGCCCTGCTGGTCCAGCTTCGTCCTCCGCCGGGGCCAGACACTCGCCTGCGGCCTCGCGCGGAGCGGCGCGCGCGCCTGTCTCGCGGTCCACGGCGGCATCGACGTGCCGCTCTACCGGGGCAGCCGCGCAACCCATGTGAGCGGCGGCTTCGGCGGGCTGGAGGGGCGGCCGCTCGCACCGGGCGACCGCCTGCCGGTGGGCGCGGCCACAGCGCCGGCCGGGGAACTCGCCGGGCGCTGGCTGCGGCCGGACCTCGTTCCCCGCTACGCGCCGCCCGCGCACGTGCGCGTGGTCGCGGGGCCGGAGGCGCACCACTTCACGGCCGAGAGCGTCGAGGCCTTCTACGCGACCGCCTGGAAGCTCAACCCGAAGGCCGATCGCACGGGGATGCGCTTCATCGGCCCGCAACTCTCCTTCAAGCCCGGCCGGCCGCGCTATCTGGTCGAGGATGCCGGCGTCGACCCCTCCAACATCGTCATCGACCCCGGCGCGCCGGTGGGCACGATCCAGGTACCCTCGGGCGTCGAGCCCATCGTGCTCTGCGTCGATTCGCCCAGCATCGGCGGCTACGCGCGGATCGCCGTGGCGATCTCCACCGACATGGCGCGCCTCGGCCAGATCCGCCCCTTCGAGGAGACCCGCTTCGTCCGCGTCTCCCACGAGGACGCGGTGGCGATCCTGGCCCGGCAGGAAGCGCTGATCGCGGACCCGGCCATCATCGTGTGAGAGGCGCCCGCGCCGGCAGGCCCCGGAAACGGCGAACCCCGGCGCGCGGGGCGCCGGGGTTCTTTTTTGAGAAAGTTCCCGAAGTAGGTTCGGCCCTACTCCGCCGCCATCTTCTGCGGCTCGGGGATGCCGTCGATGGGGCAGCCCGTGACGCCGATGGAGTCGCGGGTAATCGCTTCGACCATCTGCTGCGCCCGGCGCGGGTCCTGCACCCAGGTGCGGTAGAAGTCGAACGGGCACTCGGCCACGCCCTTGTCGCCGTCGCCCGAGGCGTAGACGCCGGTGTAGCCCCGGTGCATCAGCTTGAAGAGGTGGTTCTGCGCCTGATCGTTGGCCCGGGAATCGCGGATCTGCGAGACGGAGAGCTGGGCGTACTGGATGCCGTACTCCTCCTCGCCGCACTCGCCGAGGGTGCGGCCGTCGAAGCCGATGATCCCCGAGTGACCGAAGTAGGTGTAGACGCCGTCGTTGCCGGCGGCGTTGGCGACCGCCACGTAGCAGCAGTTGGACCAGGCCATCGCCTTCGCCATCATGATCTGCTGGTCCTTGGCCGGGTACATGTAGCCCTGGCAGCGGACGATCAGCTCGGCGCCCTTGACCGCGCAGTCGCGCCAGATCTCGGGATAGTTGCCGTCATCGCAGATGATGAGGCTGATCTTCATGCCCTTGGGCCCGGTGCTGACATAGGTGTTGTTGCCGGGATACCAGCCCTCGATCGGGCACCAGGGCAGGATCTTGCGATACTTCTGGACGATCTCGCCCTCGTTGTTCATCAGGATGAGGGTGTTGTACGGGTTCTTGTTGGGGTGATCCTCGTGCACCTCGCCGGTGAGCGAGAAGACGCCCCAGGTGTTCGCCTCGCGGCAGGCCTCGGCGAAGATGTCGGTCTCCGGCCCCGGGATCTCCGACGCCGTGTCGAACATCTCCTGGCGGTCGTACATGATCCCGTGCGTGCTGTATTCCGGGAAGATCGCGAGATCCATTCCCGGCAGCCCGACCTTAGCGCCGACGATCATGTCGGCGATCTTCCTGGAGTTGTCGATCACGTCCTGGCGCGTGTGCAGGCGCGGCATCTTGTACTGAAAGACTGCGCATCCCACGGTATCGGGGCTGCTGACGATATCGCCGTGTCTCATGGCAAGTCCTCCCTAGCCATTCGAATCCTGCCTCGGTTTATACCGTGCCCCGTGAGCGCGACCAACCATGTGCCGCGCGCGGCTCGCGAGGCAACGGGACGCTGGACCCTCCCCCGCCAACACGCTCATACTCCAAACACAGAAACGAGAGTCAGCAAAACGACGGGAGGGGAAGATGGACCTGATCCTGGCGAACGGCACGATCGTAACCGCCCACGAGAGCTACGACGCCGATATCGGAATCGAGGACGGCGTCATCAAGCAGATCGGCCACGGCCTCGGGCCGGCCGGGCGCACGGTGGATTGCAGCGGCAAGCTCCTCTTCCCGGGCGGCGTCGACGTGCACACCCACGTCGAGTTCGAGCTGATGGGTCAGGAGACCGCCGACGACTTCCACTCCTCCACCGTGGCCGCCGCCTGCGGCGGAATCACGACGATCTGCGACTACGCCTTCCCGGAGCCCGGCCAGTCGCTGCAGGACTGCCTCGTCCGCTGGAACCAGCGGGGCGAGAAGTCGGTGATCGACTTCGGCCTGCACCCGACCATCTTCCAGCCCGGCGAGCACACGCTCTCAGAGATGCGTGACTGCGTGGCCGACGGCTACACCAGCTTCAAGATCTTCATGATCGGCTTCGCCGAGTTCGACAAGTATGCGCCGCAGTACCTGCGCTGCATGGAGGAGGCCGGCAAGCTCGGCGCCATGGTCAACATCCACTGCGAGGACCAGTGCTGCATCTCCTACATGACGCAGAAGCTGGAGGAGGAGAACAACTCCAACGTCCGCACCTTCCCCGATTCCAGGCCGCGCATCTCGGAGGGGCTCGCCGCGCGGCGCGCGCTCTGGATGGCCCACGTGGCCGACGTGCCGGCCTATCTCGTCCACCTCTCCTGCCAGGAGGGGCTGGACGCGCTCAACGACGCGCGCGGCCGCGGCCAGACCTGCTACGGCGAGACCCGGCCGATCTACCTCCACCTCTCGCGCGAGCGCTTCAACGAGGAGGTCGACCCCGAGCGCTACGTCGGCTGGCCGCCGCTGCGCGAGGCCGACCAGATGGACGTGATGTGGCAGGCGCTCGACAGCAACGTGCTCCAGACCGTCGCCACCGACCACGTCGGCTGGAACATGAAACAGAAGAAGGCCAGCGTCACCGTGGACGAGCTGCTGCCCGGCATGTCGAACCTGGAGACGGTGCTGCCCATGCTCTATTCCGAAGGCGTGCGCGAGGGCCGTCTCTCGCTCAACCGGTTCGTCGACGTGAGCGCCACCAAGCCGGCCAAGCTCATGGGCATGTATCCGCAGAAGGGGACCATCGCCGTGGGCTCCGACGCCGACGTCATGGTCTTCGACCCGGACAAGCCCGTCACCATCCGCCAGCGCGACATGCACTCCAAGCAGGACTGGGAGCTGCACGAGGGCTTCGAGGTCACCGGCTGGCCGACCATGACGATCTCGCGCGGCGACATCATCGTGGAAGACGGCAAGGTGAGCGCCGAGCCCGGCCGCGGCAAGCTGGTCAAGCGCCGCACCTACACGACGTAGCTGCGGAGAGCGGCGGGGCGGGGCGGATGGCGCAGGCGCCGGGCACCGCCGCACCGACGCTGGACGAGCCGCGGGCGGGACCCGGCGCAGCGCTCCAGGTCGCGGACCTCTACAAGCGCTTCGGCGACCTGGAGGTGCTGAGGGGCGTCTCGCTGACCGCTTACGAGCACGACGTCATCGCCATCCTGGGCGCCAGCGGCTCCGGCAAGAGCACGCTGCTCCGCTGCATCAACCTGCTGGAGGTGCCGGACGCCGGCGAGGTCCACGTCGGCGGCGAGCTGATCCGCATGCGGACCGACCGGCGCGGCCAGGCCGTCCCCGCGGACCGCCGCCAGGTGGACCGCATCCGCGCCCGGCTCGGCATGGTCTTCCAGCAGTTCAACCTCTGGTCGCACCTGACCGTGCTGCAGAACGTCGTCGAGGCGCCCATCCACGTGCTCGGGCTGCCGCGCCGCGAGGCGGCGGAGAGGGCGCGCGCGCTGCTCGACAAGGTCGGCCTCGCGGACAAGCACGACTACTTCCCGGCCCACCTTTCCGGCGGGCAGGAGCAGCGGGCGGCGATCGCCCGCGCGCTCGCGATGGAGCCCGACGTCATGCTGTTCGACGAGCCCACGTCGGCGCTCGATCCCGAGCTTGTCGGCGAGGTGCTGAAGGTCATCCGCGATCTCGCCGAGGAAGGCCGGACCATGCTCATCGTCACCCACGAGGTCGGCTTCGCCCGCGACGTGTCGTCGCGCACCGTGTTCCTGCACGAGGGCCAGATCGAGGAGGAAGGCGCGTCCAGGGCGGTGCTCGACGATCCGCAGTCGCCGAGGCTCAGGCGGTTCCTCTCGGGCCAGAGGGGCGACGCCTAGACCATGCAGACCACCCACCACCGGCGAAGGAGAACGGAGAGATGAAGAGACTCACATTCGTGGCGGTGTTCGCGGCGCTGGCGCTCGCCGCAGGCGCGGCCGCGGCAGACATGAAGAAGGTGACCCTCGGCACCGAGGGCGCCTACCCGCCCTTCAACTGGATCGACGAGAACGGCGACCTCCAGGGCTTCGACATCGAGATCGGCAACGCGCTCTGCGCCGCGGCGAAGCTCGACTGCACCTGGGAGGTGCAGGATTGGGACGGCATCATCCCCGGCCTGCTCGCCAAGAAGTACGACGCCATCGTCGCCTCGATGTCGATCACCGAGGAGCGCAAGAAGAAGGTCGACTTCACCGGCAAGTACTACACCACGCCGGCCAAGTTCGTGCGCATGAAGGACTCGGGCATCGAGATCACGAACGAGGGCCTGGAGGGCCTGGCCGTCGGCGTGCAGCGGGCGACCATCCACGAGAACTTCCTGCGCGACAACTACGGCGACATCGTCACCATCAAGGCCTACGCCACCCAGGACGAGGCCAACCTCGACTTCGTCGCAGGCCGCGTCGACCTGCTGCTGGCGGATTCGATGGCCCTGCAGGGGGGCTTCCTCGACACGCCCGACGGAGAGAACGCGGAGTTCGTGGGGCCCGACTTCACCGATCCGCGGTGGTTCGGCGACGGCGCCGGCATCGCGGTGCGCAAGGGCGAGGCCGAACTCCTCGAGGCGCTCAACGGCGCCATCGCGGCCATCCGCGCCGACGGCACCTACAAGACGATCAACGACAAGTACTTCGATTTCGACGTCTACGGCGACTGACCGCCTGGCACGCATGGGCGGGCGGCCGCTCCGGGCCGCTCGCTCCCGTTTGAGATAGCCGGTCGGGCCGATGTTCGACCTCCGGGGCTACGGCTGGATGCTGTGGCAGGGCCTGGAGCTCACCATCCTGGTGGGGCTCGGGGCCATGGCGCTGGCGCTCGTCCTCGGCCTGCTCGGCGCCTGGGGCAAGCTCGCGCAGGGCCGCGCGGGCCGCTGGGCGGCGGGCACCTATACCACCGTCATCCGCGGCGTGCCGGAGCTGCTGCTGATCCTGCTCGTCTATTACGGCGTGCCGACGCTGATCCAGGACATCGCCGAGGGCGCGGGCCACGACATCATCATCGACATCAACCCCTTCGTCGCCGGCGTCATCACCATCGGCTTCATCTACGGCGCGTTCGCGACCGAGGTGTTCCGCGGCGCCTTCCTCGCCGTGCCGCGCGGCCAGATCGAGGCGGCGCGCGCCATCGGCATGAGCCGCGCGCTGACCTTCCGCCGCATCGTGCTGCCGCAGATGTGGCGCTTCGCGCTGCCCGGCCTCGGCAATGTATGGATGGTGCTGATCAAGGCCACGGCGCTGATCTCGGTGATCCAGCTCCCGGAGCTCATGCGCAACGCCCAGATCGCCATGGGCGCGACCAAGCTGCCGTTCACCTTCTTCTTCGTGGCCTCGCTCTTCTACCTCGGCATCACCGTCGTCTCGATGGTGGTGCAGCGGCGCGCCGAGGTGTGGGCCAACCGCGGCGTGCGCCGGGCCTGAGGCGGCGGGCGATGGACCTCGCGATCATCTGGGAGAGCCTGCCCCGCCTGCTGGACGGGGCTGCGCTCACGCTGGAGATCACGGTCGTCAGCGTGCTGATCGGCCTTGCGCTCGCCGTGCCGCTCGCGATCATGCGGCTCTCGTCCAACCCGCTGCTGTGGATGCCGGTCTACGGCTACATCCTCTACTTCCGCGGCACCCCGCTGCTGGTGCAGCTCTTCCTGGTCTACTACGGCTCCGGCCAGTTCCGGCCCTTCCTCGATTCCATCGGGCTTTGGGTGCTGTTCCGCGAGGCCTACTTCTGCGCCGTGCTCACGCTGACGCTCAACACCGCCGCCTACACCGCCGAGATCCTGCGGGGCGCGATCCAGGGCGTGCCGCGCGGCGATATCGAGGCCGCGCGCGCGCTCGGCTACTCGGGCACCCTGCTCTACCGCCGCATCGTGCTGCCCAAGGCCTTCCGCATCGCCCTGCCGGCCTACACCAACGAGGTGGTGTTCCTGCTGCAGGCGACCTCGCTGGTCTCGATCATCACGCTGCTGGACCTCACGGGGGTCGCCCGCATCATCGTCGCCCGCAGCTTCGAGCCCTACAAGCTCTACATCACCGCCGGCCTGATGTACCTCGTGATGAGCTACTTCTTCATCCTGCTCTCGCGCTTCATCGAGCACCGCCTCTCCGGCCACATGCGCGAGCGCCCCGCAAGCGGCCGCGCCGTCTCCGACCCGCGCTAATCTCGAAACGCGTTCACGTAATCTTCGTCCGTCCGCACGCTTATGCCGGTGAGGTGCAGCACGTGGCGGTCGGGCGCGAGCGACGGGTCCGCGAGGGCGGCGCGCAGTCCCTCGCGCATTCTTGCGATGTCCTCGTCCGATGTCGCAGCCCCGGTGACGTAGGGCATCCCCGGCGCAGTCGGAGACGTGGTCAGAATGCGGGTGCCGCGCAGCTCGTCGGCGGCCCGGTCGGCGATCAGGGCATGGGTGACGCAGTCGACCGCGCAGGCGTCCGCCTCCCCGGCCGCGACGAGGCGGATGCTGGCGCGATGGGAGCCGGAGGCGGCGATCACTCCGAAGAAGGAGGGCGGGTCCTCGCCTGCGGGCAGCATGTGCCGCCAGACGTGGTAGCCGGAATAGGAGCCCGTGCCGTTGGCTGCGAGCCGGCTGCCCCGCAGGTCGGCGACGGAGCGCGCGCCCGCATCCTCGCGGACGATGACGTGCGCGGCGTACGCGGCGGCGGCGCATCCCGGCGCGTCGTAGCTGGGCGTCGCAACGAGCTTCACCGCCGGCCCCAGGACGTTGACGAAGGGATAGCCGCAAGTCTGGCTGAAGAGCAGCCCGGGCGAGCGCCAATGCCCGTGGTAGTCGTCCGGCCACGTGAGCGCATCCGGGACACCCTGCACGCCCTGCTCCCGCAGGTGCCGGGCGAGGCCCGCCCACCAGCGCTCCGTCGCCGGGCGAATCTCGGCCTCGCAGTACATCGGCAGGCTGGCGAGTCGCGTCCCCGCGCTCATGGGCGACCGGGCGGTCGAGCCGGGCCTTCCCGCATCGGCCGCTGACGATGGGGCTCCGGCCCGCGGCTGGACAACCTGCCTGCGCTCGGTGACACTCCGGTTCGAGAGCGGCCCGCGGACTTGGCAGCGGACCCTCCACGAGCAGGCGACAGGCGGATGCGGTTCACGATAGAGGTCGAGCGGGAAGAGGACGGACGCTGGATCGCGGAGATCGCCGAGATCCCGGGCGCGATGACGTACGGGACGAGCCGGAGCGAGGCGATCGCCAGGGTCGAGGCCCTCGCGCTCCGGGTTCTCGCCGAGAGGATCGAGGCGGGAGAGCAGCCTGTCGAGCCGATCAGGATCACCTTCGCCGCCGCATGAGCCGATGGGGCAGCGCACGAGCGCGCCGCGTGCTCACCGCTTTAGAGCGCATCGGTTGGAAGATCAAGCGCACGTCGGGGTCGCACCGGACCCTGTCGAGAGACGGCTATCCTGACTTCGTCTTTGCGTTCCATGACAAGGAAGAGATCGGGCCGCGCATGCTGGCCCGCATTGCGAAGCGAACGGGATTGTCGCCTGACGATCTGTGATTACCGCGCCGGATGGAGCCGGCGCCGCATCAGCCGGTGACGATGGGGCTCCGGCCCGCTGCGTCGTCCTCGGCCTTCAGCTTCTCGGCGGCCGCGAGCGCGGCTTCGGGCCTATCGAAGCGCATGTCCTCGAACATGATCAGCGGCTTCGCGCGGTCGGCGGCGAGCTGGCCCACGCACCACTCCTCGTCCGTCTTGGTGCAGACCACGACGTAGAAGCCCGGAATGGGGCCCAACTTGTGGGCGTTCAGCGCGAACAGGATCTCGGAGAGGTCGTTCAGCTTGTCGGGGTCGAGGTTGCCGAGCAGCGCCTCCTCCAGCGCGGTCGCCTGCGCGCGAGTGGGCAGCATCTTCTTGCCGGGCGGCGGCATGATCATGGGCATGAGAGAGCTGCGGCTCTTGTCCGAAATGCTCATCCGCAGTCTCTCCCCGCCCGGACTGTCGCAGGCCTGCGCGGCCGCGACCGGTATCGTCTCCTCCGCCTTACGGCAGCGGGCCGTCCTTGAGGAAGCCGTCGATCACGTTCTTCATGATCTTGGAGACGTTGTTGTCGTAGTCGTTGTGCGAAAGGCTGCCGCACCAAACCAGCGAGCCGGGCCCGAACACCGCCCCGTCGTTGGGCGTCTTGTAATAGATCATGTCGGCCCGGACCTGCGGGTTCTCGTGGCCGCCGCCGTAGTAGCCGCGGCAGGCGAAGTGGATCTCCTCGTTGACCTGGAGCATCAAGTCGGTGTGGCCCTCGGAGCGCGCGAGCAGATAGCCCTTGTGCGGCGTGCCGAACTCGAGGTCGTAGCGGTCGAGCTCCAGCCCCGCGGCGCCGCCGCCCACCAGCCCGAAGTCGCCGATGATCTCGTCATCGCCGATGCCCTCGAAGATCCACTCGCACTCGGTGCGGAAGCTGTCGGGCTCGCGCCGGTAGTAGGAGGACACGTCGAAGCCGTAGGCCGTGAAGGTGAGGCCGCAGACCTTGCTCGGGATGCGCCCCCGCGCCCGCCACATGCCGCCGTACTTGCCGTCGAAGGCGTTGTTGTACTCGCCGGGGTTGGCGGTCCAGGCGCGCGTCCCCGCTTCGCCCTTGCGGACCTCGATGATGTTGCCGTTGTCCGGGTGGTACTGGCTGCACCAGTAGAACCCGTCGGCGCCGAGGTAGAGCCAGCGCCCGCCCTGGTGCTGGTAGGCCTCGTAGGCGTCGATCATCGCTTCGGACGAATACTCCGGATGCGAGCCCGTGAGCACGACGCGGTACTGGTTCAGCAGCGCCACGCCCTCGCGGTCCAGGTCCTCGTCGGTGTGCAGGTCGTAGTCGAAGCCCACGGCCTCCAGCCAGTCGGTGAGGTGCAGGTCGCCGTTGAGCTGCCAGAGCGAGGGCGAGAGCCAGTGCCGGTACTTGGGCCGCATGTTGAGGATCGGGCGGAGCCGCGACGAATAGCAGACGCCGCTGCCGTCCGAGTGCAGCGAATAGGTGGAGAGCCCGTACTCCCGGTGCTCGTTGAGGTAGAGGTCGGAGGCCTGCATGAGCGGCACCTTGCCGGCGAGAAGCTGCGCCACCACCGAGTTGGTCGCCAGGTTGTCGTTGGAGTAGGCGAGGTAGCTGTTGGTCGGGATGATGACCGCGACTTGCGCCGACGGCTGATCCTTGGGCGGGCGCACGACGAAGGGGATGTAGTCCTCCGTCGCCGACGATTCCTCGCCGCCGATGCGGAGCCGCGCGGCATAGAAGCCGCTCTTCAGCCCGTCCGGCGCGGTGAAGGAGAAGTCCGCGTCCCACCTGGCGTCGTCGATGTCGTCGTCGTGGAAGTGGATCGCGCCGTATTCCTCCGGCGCGTGGTGGTAGACGATCTCGTCCGCCGTCCAGTTGTAGCCGGTCATGCCGCGGGCCGGCAGGTTGATCGCGTGGCCGTTCAGCACGTTGGGCGAGGTGTCGACGATGTAGGTGGAGGCGATGTTCTTCGTGATGTTGGCCTGGAAGTCCCAGGCGCCGACCACGACGCGCCGCAGATCGGCCGGGCAGCCCTTGAAGCCGCGGGCGAGCGCATCGATCTCGTGCTTGCCGAGCGCTACGGCGGTGAGCCGGGGGCGGTCGATCTTGCCGTTGTAGGTATCGCACTGCTCCGGCAGCGCCACCGGCGTCAGCGCCTCCTTGTAGTGGGCGCCGCAGATGGAGCGGCCGGAATCCGAGACCCGGGTCGAGGCCGCCATCAGGAAAGGCGCGTCGTTGGCGCCGGGCGCGACATCGGAGCTGCCGGAAACCTGGTTCGTCGTCTCCTCAGCCGGATGCAGCAGCGCCATGCCGAGGCCGCCGTTGGCGGACGTCACCACCGGCTCCTGGTAGAGGCGAATCTCGCCGGTGTCCGCATCGTAGGAGGCGGCCGCAAGGTACCAGACCTTCCGCAGCAGCGGCTTGCCGCTCGAGATCTTGTGCACGTGGTTGCCGTCGCCGATGCAGAACGCGAGGCTGCCGTCGTCGTCGACGAAGAGCCCGTAGCCGGTGTCGTTCACCCACTTGGTCAGGATGCCCTGGCGGCCCTTGGTCGGCGTCGTCGGGAAGATGAATGCCTGGATGGTGAAGCTCGAGACGGACATGCGCTCGTCGTGCGGCACGACCACGTAGGAGCCGCCGTGGATCTTCTGGTTGCGCCCCGTGTGGTTGCCGTCGAACGGCGCGTCGATCTCTTCTTCCTTGTAGCCCGGCCCGTCGGGGTTGGTGTCGCCGTGTATCAGGCGGACGAGCTTGGCCTCGTAGTCTTCGCCCTTCTCGGAGTTCACATAGAACGTGATGTCATCGCCCGGACGGATCGAGTAGCAGTCGCTGTATCCGGTGATCCGCAGCATGTCGTGTCTCCCAACCGTGTGTTCGTCGAATTCAGAGGGGGCGTCTACGAGCCATAGCCGTAGAGCGCGAGCAGATCATGCACGCGCTTTACGAAGATCGCGTGCTCGCACGCGTCCTCGCTCGGATACGCCTCGTCCTCCAGGATCTTGACCGGCTCCCCGCGCACGCCGGAGGTGATGCCGATGCGGTATTCCTCGTGGGGCCTGGTGCAGATCCGCACGTACTTGCCGGTCATCGGCGCGCGCCGCAGCTTGTCGATCACCGTGATGAGATCGGGGCTGTGGCCGACGCCGGCCTTGCCCGCCTTGCCGGGCTTGCCGACCGGGTTGTTGCGGTGCTCTTCGATCAGCCGCGCCCGCGTCTCCGGGTCGGAGAGCAGCGGCAGCACATAGGTGCGCGTGATGAAGTCATCGGTCGAGGCCCGGCCCTGATCGAGCTGAATGCCGGTCTCTTCGGGGATATTCGGTCGCATCCTTTCCTCCCTAACGCGCGTCCCGCCTTTCCCTCAGCCGCAAGAGGCAGAACGGCCGACGGAACCGGCGGCAATCTGCCCGATGGTCCGGCATCAGGCAAGGAAATCCCAGGACAGCATCACGGCACGCGGGGCCGGCACACAGGAAAGCGGCGTCCGGCGCCGCACCGGATCCCGGCGCCAACGCCGGGATCACACCTCAATCGATCCAATGACCAAAATTTAGTCGTTGACGCCGACCAGTTATCCTGAATTGATATATCAAATAAGACATTTCATCCATGCGGCATGAGATTGTGTAGGAGGCTGACATGAGAGCTTGGCTCGCAATAGCGCTTCTGACAGCGGCAATTGCGGGGGCCACGTGGGCACCGAGCGCTGTCCTCGCTTGTCCCCAAGGCTACGTAGCGTGCGGCGATAACGGTCAGTTCTGTTGTTAAGCTCAGGTCTGAAGTCGGGACAAAACTACTGAGGCTACGCTGCCCGCGTCTCGGCGTAGCCGCCAGAGGCGGATATGTTCAGGAAGGAGCATTACCGCGGTCTGCTGATAGCTATGGTGGTGATAGCCGCGGGGGTCGGATACTTCCTCCACAGTGAGGATGAGCCGGATCCGGTCACTCAAAAGACCGCTAGCATTGGCTATTATTCGATTGTCCCACCCACTGCGCTTCACCTTCCGGGCACAATCAACTCCGTCAAATTTACGGACGATGGGCGGGTGATGCTTCACCCGACCTGCGATGTCGACCGAGAAGTAATAATGGCTGCAGCCGAGGAATCACCGGTTCCCCATACTGAGATCAGCGAGTATCAAGATGCAAAACTGAGTATAGAGGGCATCATCAAGAGTTTCTTTACAACAGAAGGAAACAAAAGTGTCCTAAAGGAGTTCTCTTCTGAAATCAAAAATCCTCGAGTTTTACTAATATCAGACGCCAAACTACGAGAAATAAAGATGGCCGCTCTCCAGGACAAGTCCTGTGGAGATGAAGTGACTGAACGTATCATGGACGGAGAGTTTGTTTGCCAGACAAGAGCGGCAATAGAAGGCGACCTGGAATACAAAGTTGAATATAAGGAAGACATATCTGCAGAAATCATAAGTCAAGTCATATCTAAAGTTTCAACGAAATTCAACTTGGTTGAGGGGGAAAATGGGGAAATATTTGTTTCCGGAGAGAAGATGTTCTTCGCGGTGAGACTCCACCCGAAGGGCGTATTTCTCAATAAAGACGTCGTCCGAGACAGCGGCTTGAGTAGCAAACACTTTGAAGTTCAAAATTGCCCGCAAGCTGATCCTGCTGATTTTGGATCAGCGGGGTAAAGGGGGACGTTCAGCTTCGGCGCCATTTCACAGGGCAGGGCAGCCTCGATAATCCCCCGCTTCTGCCTTCACCATCACTGTCTTGGATGATGGCGGCCATCCCCCGCGATCATGCGCCAAAGCTTCGAGACCCAGCCTTCCTTCCCTGAGGCCGCCTCGCTCGCCTTGGCCCGGCATTCCTCCATGACGTGGCGGGGCGTGAGGCGATAGGCGAGCCAGAGCGCAACCGCAGCCACCGCGAGATCATCAAGCATCCCGAGCACGGGGATCACGTCGGGGATCAGGTCGACGGGGCTCGCGAGATAGGCCAGCAGGAGGATCAGCACCGCCTTGA
>JAPPMY010000074.1 GCA_028818855.1 Rhodospirillales bacterium | reverse complement strand
CCGCCGATGCCGAGCGCGCCGCCCTCGCTGCGCTGGAGCAGCACGAGACCGATCATCGCGATGGCGATGATGATCAGGACCACGAGCAGGATCGTTTCCACCGCCGCTCCTTGCCGCTCTTTCCGGACGGGTTCAGCGGCACGCCTGGCAAATCTGCCAGAACGCGTCCGCAGAAAGGCTGGCTCCGCCGACCAGCACGCCGTCGACACCCGGCGCGTCCAGGATGTCGCCTGCGTTCCGCGCCGTGACGGAGCCGCCATATAGCACGCGGAGCGCCGCTCCGCTCCCTGAAAATTGCCGCTCCCAGCCCGACCGCACCTCCGCGTGCGCCGCCTCGATATCGGCCGGGCCCGGCGTGCGGCCGCTGCCGATGGCCCAGACCGGCTCGTAGGCGATCGCGGTGTTGCCGGGCGTGGCGCCGGCGGGCAGCGAGTCCTCGACCTGGCGGCCGATCACGGCGAGCGCGCGGCCCGCATCTCTCTCGGCCGCGCTCTCGCCGACGCAGACGATGGCCGTGAGCCCCGCCGCATGGGCGGCGGCGGACTTGCCCGCGACCCACGCGTTGCTCTCGCCGTGGCTCGCGCGGCGCTCGGAATGACCGACGATGACGTAGGCGCAGCCGGCGTCGGCGAGCATCGCCGCGCTCACGTCGCCGGTGTGGGCGCCCTCGGCCGAGACGTGGCAATCCTGCCCGCCGAGCGCGATCCGCGTGCCTGCGAACACGGCCCGGAGCGCGAAGAGCAGCGTGGCCGGCGGGCAGACGACGATATCGCCGCCGCATTCGCCGGCAGCCGCGTGGCCCGCGAGCACGCTGGCGCGCGCGAGCCCGTCGGCGTGCAAGCCGTTCATCTTCCAGTTCGCAACGAGAAGCGGCCGGCGGGGTTGGGACTCGGGCGGCATTGGGCCGTGCGTGAATCGTGGACGGGGGCGCCCCGCACCGCGCGCGCTGGCGGAGAGGGCGGGACGGCCAAGCTCTATCACGGCCCGGGGCTCCGGGCCAGAAGCGCTGGTCGCCCGGCCGAGGGTAATCGGGCCACGGGCTGCGAGCCGGCGACAGGTTGCGTGTTGCCCGGCGTGCACGGCCGCTCCTATTATCCGCCGCAACGCGTGCCCGGGTGCGGCCTGGGCGCCTCTCCACCACTCGGCAGGATCCGCAATGCTGCAATCCATGCGCCAGGCCACCAAGTCGTGGGCGGCCCGCGGCGTCATCATCATCCTGGCGCTGAGCTTCGGAGCCTTCGGCATCAATGACGTGTTCACGGGCGGGAGTCGCTCGGCGGTCGCGACCGTGGGCGACGTCGACGTGCCGACGGTGCTCTTCGACCGCCAGTTCCAGCGTGCCCTGCAGCGCGAGCGGGAGCGCTCCGGCCGCCCCGACCTGACCCGCGACGAGGCCCACCGGGCCGGCCTCACGGGCCAGGTGCTCAACATGCTCGTGCGCGAGTACCTGCTGGACGCCGAGGCCAGCCGGCTCGGCCTGCGGGCGGCTGACGCCAGCGTGATGCAGGAGCTCGAAGGCTCGCCGGCGTTCAGCAACGAGCAGGGGCGGTTCGACCCCGAGCTTTACGATCTGGTGCTCGAGCGCAACAACATGACCCGGGCCGAGTACGAGGACCTGATCCGCGTCGACCTGCTGCGCGGCCAGCTCCTGAACGCCGTCGGCAGCGACCGCAAGGTCCCGGAGTCGCTGATCGAGGCCGTCCACCGCTACCGCGCGGAGGAGCGCAGCGCGCGGCTTGCGCTCGTCTCAGCCCGCGGCATGACCGGCCTGGCGGAGCCGGACGAGGCCGCGCTCACCGCGTACTACGAGGCGAACACGGCATCCTTCATGGCGCCCGAGCGGCGCAGCGCGGTGGTCGTGCAGCTCACGCCCGAGGCCATGGTCTCGGAGATCGAGCTGAGCGACGAGGACGTCTACGCCGAGTACGAGGCGCGCATCGACGAGTTCGATCTGCCGGAGCGGCGCTCGGTCGTCCAGATCAACGCGCAGGACGAGGCGCTGATCCGGGAAGGCGCGCAGAGGCTGGCGGAAGGCGAGCTGTTCGACGTCGTGGCCGACGATCTCCAGCGGCGCGGCGCGAGCGTGCTCCCGATCCCCGACTTCCGGGCGGACGGCCCGCTGAGCAGCGTGAGCGAGGCGGTGTTCCGCCTTGCCGAGGGCTCAGTCAGCGATCCGCTCCAGACGGCGTTCGGCTGGCATCTCTTCAAGGTGGAGGAGGTGGTGCCGGCGCGGCGCCAGAGCTTCGAGGAGGTGAAGCAGGCGCTGCACGACGAGATGGCGCTCGACCTGGCCGGAGCGGGCCTGTTCCGCCTCTCCACAGTGCTCGAGGACGAGCTCGGCGGCGGCGCCTCGCTGGAGCAGGGGGCCGCGGTCGTGGGTGTCGAGCCGGTCATGCTCCTGGGCGTCACGCGGAACGGACTCGACCGGAGCGGCGCCCTGGCCCTGAGCGACCTGAGCGAGCGGGACGACATCATCTCGCTCCTGTTCCAGACGGCGGAAGGCCGGGAATCGCACCTCACCGAGCTGAACGACGGGAGCTTCGTCATCCTGCGGGTGGACGAGGTGGCGGAGTCCGCGCCGCGGCCCCTGGAGGGGGTGCGGGGCGATGTGCGGTCCGCGCTCATGCGCGAGGCGGAGAGGGAGGCGGCCGAGCGCGTGGCGAACACGCTGGCCGACCGAGTGAGGGAAGGGGAGGACCTCGCCGCCGCGGCCCGTGACGCGGGCTTCGCCGTGACCACGCTCGAGAACGTGCGGCGGGACGGGCAGGGCGCCGGGCCGGACGCATCCCTCGCGCTGATCCGGGGGCTGTTCGAGGCAAGCGAGAGCGAGCGCGAGCCCATCGTGGCGGAGACCGCCGGCGGATGGGGCGTCGCGGTGCTCACCGGGGTCAACGATGCCGGGCGCGGCGCCACGGGCGAGGAGCGCGACCGGCTGCGCGAGCGGCTCGCGCGCGCGTGGCGTGGCGACCTCACGGAGGTCTACCGGGCTGCGCTCTACGGCCGGCACCAGATCTCGGTCAACGAAGGCACGCTCTCCGCCCTGTTCAGCCAGCAGAACTAGCCCGAGGGCCGGCGCGCGACCACGAGCCGGACGACATCGTCGATCAGAAAGCGGCTGTCTGCGAGCGTGAGGCCGGCGGGCTCGACATGGCGTTGGGGCACGCGGTCGAAGCCCGCGCCGTAGGCCCAGCGCACCCAGGGCGCCCACAGGCCCATGACGAAGCGGCGCCAGGGCTGCTTCGACCACGTGTAGTCGAGCAGGCGGATCTCGCCACCCGGCTTCAGGATCCGCCCGAGCTCGGTGAGCGCCGCCTGCTGCTGATCGGGCCTCAGCACGCAGAAGACGAAGCTCGATACCACCGCATCGAAGCTCGCGTCGGGAAAGGCGGTGCGGCGCACGTCCATCGCCGCGAACGGGACGGTGCTGCGCAGCCCGTCGCGCCGCGCGCGGGCCTGCGCGAGCATCGCCTGCGAAAGATCGATGCCGATCACGTCGGCACCTGCGGGGTAGTAGGGAATGTTGCGGCCGGTCCCGACGCCTGCGTCCAGGATCCTCCCGCCGAGCCCGGCGAACAGCGTGCCCCGGATCGGCGCGTAGCGCTTGCGCTCGAAGGAGCCATCGAGAAAGTCGTAGTAGCGCGCAATCCGCCGGTAGACCGCGCGCGCGTCGCCCGCGCTCACGGCGCGTCGCCCCCACCTCCCCCTGTCCCCCTCCCCCCGGAGGGCGGAGGGGGAACGCCGGCCACACCAGCCTGTTCTCCCTCTCCGCCCCTGGGGGCGGAGAGGGCCGGGGTGAGGTGGGGGTGTTTGCTCACATCCATGATGGCGGAGAGGTAATCCCAATCCCGCGTGGAATGCCAGGAGCGATCATTCGATGGCATGTCGCCCGCATGGCGTTTCGCCGAGAACCGGCTATAACACGGGGCGCGCATCGGCCGGGCGGCACGGCCTGAGCCGGCGCGGGAGCCAGCGGACGTCTGACCTCCATGACGGATTCGACCGATTTCAAGGCGCTCATAGGGCGTGTCGCGAGCGGCGCAGCGCTCACCGTCGACGAATCGCGGGCCGCCTTCGATGCGATGATGGCGGGCGAGGCGACGCCGTCGCAGATGGGCGGCTTCCTCATGGCGCTCCGCGTGCGGGGCGAGACGGTGGAGGAGATCACCGGCGGTGCGCAGGCGATGCGCGCCCGCGCGGTCAGGATCGACGCGCCCGAGGGAGCCGTCGACACCTGCGGCACCGGCGGAGACGCCAAGGGCACGTTCAACATCTCGACCGCCGCGGCGCTCGTGGTCGCAGGCTGCGGCGTGCCCGTCGCCAAGCACGGCAACCGGGCGCTCTCCTCGCGCTCGGGCTCGGCCGACCTGCTGGCCGCCCTCGGCGTCACCATCGACGCGGACATGGCGCTGGTCCGCGAGGCGCTGTGGGAAGCCGGGATCGGCTTCCTCATGGCGCCCCGGCACCACGGCGCCATGCGCCACGTCGGGCCCACCCGCGTCGAGCTCGGCACGCGCACGGTCTTCAACCTGCTGGGCCCGCTCTCGAACCCGGCCGGCGCGAAGCGCCAGGTGATCGGCGTGTTCGACCCCAAGTGGGCGGCGCCCATGGCCGAGGTCCTGCGCAATCTCGGCTCCGAGCACGTCTGGGTCGTCCACGGCGGCGACGGCACCGACGAACTGACCACCACGGGGCCGTCCGCCGTTGTCGAGTTCGACGGCAGCACCATCCGCCGCTTCGAGGTCACGCCCGAGGACGCCGGCCTGCCGCGGGCTCAGGCAGAGGATCTCAAGGGCGGCGATGCCCGGGAGAATGCCGCCATCGTTCGCGCCATCCTCGCCGGCAAGCCCGGCCCTCAGCGCGACATCGTGCTGCTCAACAGCGCTGCGGCGCTCATGGTCGCCGGGCGTGCCGGAGACCTCGCGGAAGGCGTCAACGTCGCCGCCGAGGCGGTCGACAGCGGCAAGGCTCAAGCCACGCTCGACCGGCTCGTCGAGATCAGCGGCCGGGACGCGCCGGCCGGGACGGGGAGCGCGGCGCGCGGATGAGCGACGTCCTCGCACGGATCTGCGACGACAAGCGGCATCACGTCGCGGAGCGCAAGAGGGCCGTCTCGCAGGCTGCGCTCGCGGAGAGGGCGCGGGCGGCAGAGGCGCCGCGCGGTTTCGCCGCTGCGCTCGGGGAGGTTGCCGAGAGCGGCCGGCCGGCGCTCATCGCCGAGTTGAAGAAGGCCTCGCCCAGCAAGGGCCTGATCCGCGCGGATTTCGACCCACCGGCGCTGGCAAGGGCCTACGCCGGCGGCGGCGCGGCCTGTCTCTCGGTGCTCACGGACAAGCCCTACTTCCAGGGCGAGGACCGCTACCTCACGGAGGCGCACGCAGCCGTGCCGCTCCCCGTGCTGCGCAAGGACTTCATGCTCGACCCCTACCAGGTGGTCGAGGCGCGCGCGTTGGGGGCGGACTGCATCCTGCTCATCATGGCTGCCCTCGATGACGGCCAGGCCGCCGAGCTTGCAGCGGCGGCGCACGAGCTGGGCATGGACACCCTGGTTGAGGTCCACGACGAGCACGAGCTTTGGCGGGCGCTGGCGCTCAAGGCCTCGCTGCTGGGCATCAACAACCGCAACCTGAAGACCCTCGAGGTCGATCTCGCGACCACGGAGCGGCTCGCGCCGCTGGCGGCGGAGGGTCCGCCCATCGTCTGCGAGAGCGGCCTGCACGGGCCCGAAGACATCGCCCGCATGAGGGCGCTGGGCGTGGACCGCTTCCTGGTCGGCGAATCCCTGATGCGCCAGCCGGATGTCGCAGCGGCCACGGCGGCGCTGCTCGCACCCGTACCCGGCGGCGCGGCGGGCGCGCGGGCGGCGGGGGCTTGAGCGATGGCGCGGCTCACCCACATCGATGCCGAGGGCAAGGCGCGCATGGTGGACGTGACCGCGAAAGAGGTCACCGAGCGCCGGGCGACCGCGCGGGCCCGCGTGGTGATGAGGCCGGAGACCGCGCGGCTGATCCAGGAGGGGGGCGTCGCCAAGGGCGATGTGCTCGGCGTCGCCCGCCTCGCCGGCATCATGGCGGCCAAGCGGACCGCCGAGCTGATCCCGCTCTGCCATCCCCTGGCGCTCACCGCCATCGACGTGACGCTCGCCTGCGACGAGACGGCGGGCGCCGTCGATGTCGAGGCGAGCTGCCGCCTCACGGGGCGCACCGGGGTCGAGATGGAGGCGCTGACGGCAGCGAGCGTGGCCGCGCTCACCGTCTACGACATGTGCAAGGCTGCGGATCGCGGCATGTGCATCACCGACGTGCGGCTCACCCACAAGGAGGGCGGCAAGTCGGGTGAATTCCGGGCGCCGTGAGCGATGATTCCGGTCGCGGAGGCGGTGGCCCGCATCACCGCCGCGTTCTCGCCGCTGCCGGCCGAGACCGTGCCGCTGGCCGCGGCCCGGGGCCGCGTGCTCGCCGCGGACGTCGTCGCCCGCCTGACGCAGCCGCCCTTCGACGTCTCGGCCATGGATGGCTACGCGGCCCGCGCCGCCGATGTCGCGGAGGTGCCCGTCACGCTCCGCCAGATCGGCAGCGTGCCGGCCGGCGCGCGCTTCGAGGGCACGGTCGGCCGGGGCGAGGCGGTTCGCATCTTCACCGGCGCGCCGGTGCCCGACGGCGCCGACACGATCGTCATTCAGGAGAACACGCGCGCTGACGGCGACGCGATCACCGTGCGCGCGGGCGCGCCGGCAGGCCGCTACATCCGGCCCGCCGGCCTCGACTTCTGCGCGGGCGAGGTGGGCGTTGCGGCGGGACGGCGCCTGGATGCGCGCGCCATTGGGCTCGCCGCGGCGATGAACCAGCCGTGGCTCACGGTGAGGCGGAGGCCCCGCATTGCGCTGCTCGCCACGGGCGACGAGATCGTCATGCCGGGCGAGCCGCTGGGGGCGAACCAGATCGTGAGCTCGAACACGCATGCGCTCCGCGCGGTGGTGGAAGGGTGCGGCGGCGAGGCGATCGACCTCGGCATCGCCCGCGACGACGAGGAGTCCCTCGTGGGCCTCGCAGCCGGCGCGCGCGGCGCGGACCTGCTCGTCACCACCGGCGGCGCCTCGGTGGGCGAGCACGACCTGATCCGCGACGCGCTCAAGGACGAGGGGCTCGCCCTCGATTTCTGGAGGATCGCCATGCGCCCCGGCAAGCCGCTCATGTTCGGCAGCGTCGGCGGCACCCGCCTGCTGGGCCTCCCCGGCAACCCGGTCTCGTCGCTCATTTGCGCGCTCGTCTTCCTCAGGCCCGCGATGGCGAGGATGCTCGGTGCCGCCGGGGACGCCCGGCCGCCTGCGCAGCGGGCGAGCCTCGGCGCCGACGTGGGCGAAAACGACGAGCGCCAGGACTACCTGCGCGCGACGCTCGCGCGGGACGAGAAGGGCACGCTGATCGCCACGCCGTTCGCGAAGCAGGACAGCTCCATGCTTTCGCTGCTGGTGAAGGCGCAGTGCCTCGTCGTCCGCCCGCCCCATGCGCCCGCGGCCGCGCGTGGCGCGGAGGTGGAGATCATCCCGCTCGAAGGCAGCGCGCCGGCTCTTTGAGTCGCCCGTGCATCTCCCTTCCCACAATGTCGCCAGGGATGGCGAGCGCCCCGGTTGAGCCATGGATCACGAAGCGAACGACTCGTTCAAGCGCCTGTTCGACGCCCTCGGCATCGTCGATGCCGGCGATACGCCGGGCGTGCGCGATGCCCTGCCGCTCCGGATGCCGGTCCAGGGCGTCCATCGCGTAGAGGACAGGCAGGTCGTCGCCGGGCGGATCGAGAGCGGCCGGCTCGGCGCAGGCGACCGGGTGCTGTTCTCGCCTTCCAACAGAACCGCCCGCGTCGCCCGCATCGAGGCGGAGGACGCATCGGCGCCTCTCGCCGAGGCCACGGCCGGAAGCACGGTCGGGCTCACGCTCGACGAGCAGCTCGCTCTCGAGCGCGGCGAGATACTGAGCCACGTGGACCAGCCGCCGATCGAGACCGACGTCTTCCGCGCCCGGCTGTTCTGGCTCGGGCCCACGCCCCTCGAGCCCGGCCGTCGCTGCACGTTCCGGCTCGGCACCGCCGCCCAGGAGGTCGAGGTGCAGTCCATCGACCGCGTGATCGATCCCGACGGGCCGGAGGGCAGCGAGGACGGCGAGGCGCGCGCGGAGGTCGGGCACGGCGGCATCGCCGAGGTCGTCCTGCGCAGCCAGGCGATGCTGGCGCTCGACGAATTCGCGGCCAATCCCCGGACCGGTCGCTTCGTCCTCGCCGACGGGAACGAGGTGACGGGCGTCGGGCTCGTCAGCATGGAGGGCTACCCCGATCAGCGCGCGCTCATCACCGGCCGGTCGAGCAACGTGACCGTCGTCGACCACGGGGTGAGCCGTGCCGCGCGGACCCGGCGCAACCGGCATGCGGGCGGGGTCGTCTGGCTTACCGGGCTTTCGGGCGCCGGAAAGTCGACTCTCGCGGTCGCAGCAGAAGACCACCTGTTTCGCAGCGGTTACCAAGTCTACGCGCTCGACGGCGACAACGTCCGGCACGGCCTCAACGCCACGCTCAGCTTCTCGCCCGAGGACCGGGCGGAGAACATCCGGCGGGTGGGCGAGGTCGCGGCGCTCTTCGCGGACGCGGGCTTTATCGTGCTCACCGCGTTCATCTCGCCTTACCGGGCGGATCGGGACCGGGCGCGCGCCGCGGCGGAGCGCATCAACCCGGAGGGCTTTCACGAGGTCCACGTTCGAGCGCCGCTCGAGGTCTGCGAGGCGCGCGATCCCCGAGGCCTCTACGAGCGCGCGCGCGCCGGCAAGATCGCCGACTTCACCGGCGTCTCCGCGCCTTACGAGCCGCCGGAGCGGCCGGAACTCACGGTCGACACCGGCGACCGGTCGGTCGAGCGGTCGCTGGGGACGCTGATCGACTATATCGAGCGGCACTTTGCGCTGACCGAGAGAGCGGCGCCTGAGGAATGAGACCGCCGATGCCCGCGATCCCGACGGCGCCGCTGCCCAGCAGGAGCCGCGCGCGTTCGTGGCCGATGCCGCCGAGGGCGTAGACCGGTATCGGGGCGTGTCGCGCGAGAGCGGCAAAACGGTGCGGGCCGAGCGCCCGGGCGTGCGGGTGGCTCGCCGTGGCGAACACCGGCGAGAGCAGGGCCGCATCGGCGCCGGCGGCAGCGGCCAGGCACAGCGCCGCATGGGAATGGGCGGCGGCGGTGACCAGCCAGTCGCGCTGCCAGCGCACCGCTCCGGCGCGTCCGATGGCGCGTTCCGGCAGATGGACCCCGTGCGCGCCGACTTGCCGCGCGAGCGCGGGGTCTTCGCCCACCAGCAGGACGAGGCCCCGCCGGCGCGCGACGGCGGCGAGGCGGCGTGCGAGCAGCGCGCGCTCCGGCGCGCCATAGTGACGGAGGATGACGGCGCTCCCCGCCGGCAGCGCCCGGGCCGCCGGGAGCGGATCGGCGAGGCGCGCGTCGTCCGTCATGAGGACGAGCGCGGGCAGGGTGCTGCCGGCCGCTCGTTTGAGGCGCGCTGCCGCCTCTGCTAGCGTCCCCATCGTTCGCTCTGCTCAGGTTCTCATGGCAAACGCAGCCTCTGCCCCTTGCACGGACGGCCTGCCCGCCGTCGATGTCGCCGCCAATCTGGCTACCGTTCAGGCCCAGGTCCAGCAGGCGGCGCGCGATTCAGGTCGCGACGCGGACGAGATTACGCTGATCGCGGTCAGCAAGGGACACCCGGCACACCGGATCCTCCCCGCACTCTCCGCCGGCCACGGCGCCTTCGGCGAAAACCGGGTGCAGGAGGCGGGCGAGAAATGGCCTGCGCTGCGGAGCGACTGGCCCGGCGTGGCTCTCCACTACATCGGCGCGCTGCAGACCAACAAGGCGCGCGATGCCGTGGCGATCTCCGACGCCATCCACGCGATTGACCGGCCCAGGCTGGCTGACGCGCTCGCCCGCGAGATGGAGCGTCAGGGGCGCCGCCCGGCGTGCTTCATCCAGGTCAATACCGGGGCCGAGCCGCAAAAGGCCGGCGTGCTGCCCGAGAACCTGGATGCGCTCGTCGCGCGCTGCAGGGACGACCTGGCGCTGCCCGTGGTCGGGCTCATGTGCATCCCGCCTGCGGCCGAGGAGCCTGCGCCCCATTTCGCGCTGTTGCGCGACCTCGTCGCGCGCCACGGGTTCGAATGCCTCAGCATGGGAATGTCGGCCGATTACCGGGTCGCGATCGCGCTCGGCGCGACCCACGTTCGCATCGGCACCGCAATCTTCGGCACCCGCCCGACGCGCTAGCCGGCCTCGATCCCGCCGGGGTAGCAGAACGACGCGCGCGGCGCGTGGAAGCCGAAGACGAGGTCCAGCGGCTCCTTCGGGCGGAAGGGGTGGATCGGGTGATCAGGGTCCAGGAACGCGATCGATTGCATCTCGAAGGCCTTGGCACGCTCCATGATGACCGCGTGGCGGTTGCGCATCACCCGGCCATCGAGGGATGACAGGACCATAAGCTGGCCGCCGGTGATCTCGCCGACCTCGGCGCACGTACGCGCGCGGGAGCGGATCAACGGCCGGCCGTCCACCGTGGCCGTCGCGACCAGGGTGTCGCCCTCGAACTCCAGCGTCGTCACGCCGTCGGTGGCCGGGATGCCGCGCTCGATGGCGTAGTCGCGCACGCGGGGCGACGAGATGAAGTAGTGGCTGAACCAGCGCCCCGGCGTCTCCGCGTCCGCATCGTGGCCGACGACGTCGAAACAGATGTAGGTGAGCGAGTACGCGCCGAAGCCGGAGGTCTGCTCGTCCCGGTCGACCACGTAGTGCACGAGGACGGCGGCGCGGCTCTCCACGGGCGTGAGCCCGAGACCGGCGGGCAGCGCCGCGTCGATCGCCGCGGGCTCCGCCGGCAGGTAGCTCAGAAACATCATGCGGCAGTTGACGACCAGTTGCGGCGGCAGAAGCTCGGGCATGGCGCCCTCCACGCTGTCGTTTCGGTTCGACCAATTTACCGTTGCCAGCCGCCGCGCGCTCTATCACGATGGGTTCGAGGGTGTCGATCCTCCCGCGCCGAGGCCTGAGAAGGGCAAGCGGTAGCGACCGCTTCAGGACCTTGCCGTTTGGCCAGCGTTTGGCAACAGCGCGCACGGAGGGCCAAGGATCCGAATTCGACCTGGCGAGAGCACCCAGAACTAGGAATGCAGGGAGGCATCATGTTCAACATCACGCGCTTGGCGAGACTGGGCCTCGCCGCCGCCTTCGCCACCACGCTCGCAGCAGGCGTGGCGAAGGCCGAAACACTCGTCATGGCGATCGCCAACACGCCCGCCTCGCTCGACGGCGACCAGGCGCTCAGCGCCGAAGGCGAGATGATGATGGCCAACATCCACGGCGGCGATCTGTTCCTCTACAAGATCATCGAGCAGCCCGACAAGTCGGCGGACACGGTCGATCTGAGGTCCACCGACGATCGCGGCGTGGTCGGCCTCGTCGCCGAATCCTGGGAGACGAGCGAGGACGGCACCAGCGTCACGATCAATCTCAAGAAGGGAATGAAGAGCTACGCCGGCAACGAGTTCACGGCCGAAGACTACAAGTGGGCCTGGGCGCGGCGCTTCGCGGTCAAGGGCGTCGGCAAGTTCATCGGCGACGTCATCGGCATCAACGGTGCGGAAAGCATCGAGATCCTCGATACGCACAAGGTGCGGGTCAACCTGCGCGGCACGACGCCGATCTTCTTCAAGATCCTCGCGCAGAACTACTACGGCGGCCCCTTCGATTCGACCGAGATGAAGGCGCACGCCAGCGAGGAAGACCCCTGGGCGCTGGAGTGGTCCAGGACGCACTCGGCCGGCTTCGGCCCCTATCACGTCGAAAAGGTGACGCCCGGCGTCGAGACGGTGCTGGTGACCAATCCGAACTGGACCGGCCACAAGCCCCACTTCGATCGGGTGATCCTCAAGGCCGTACCGGAATCGAGTGCGCGTCTCGCGCTCCTCAAGGCGGGTCAGATCGACATCGCCTGGGGCTTGAACGAGCGCGAGCTGCAGCAGGTTGAAGCGGACGAGAACCTGCAGGTGGTGCGCGCCGCAGCCAACAAGCAGCTCTATGTCGGGCTCGGCGTCGACAAGCCCCCGTTCGACAACGTCAAGGTGCGCCAGGCCATGGCCTGGGCCACGCCTTACGAGGACATCATCGAGAAGGTCTATTACGGCAATGCGCGCCGCATGCGCAGCACGGTACCGGACATCTACGCCGGCTTCGAGGTCACCTACAACTACGAGTACGACCTCGAAAAGGCCAAGGCGCTACTGGCCGAGGCGGGCTTCCCGGACGGCTTCGACGTCAAGCTCAGCTACAACGCGTCCCAGAAGGAAGCCGAGGAGATGGCGATCCTGGTCAAGAGCAGCTGGGAGCAGATCGGCGTCAGCGTCGCGCTGCAGGCCATGCCGGTGGCGGTCTTCACCGAGCAGCAGTACGGCAAGAAGGCTCTGCAGGCCTTCGCCGTGAACGAGCAGTGGCCGTGGAGCGGCGATCCGGGCTATTCGAGCTGGGTCTATCTCGGCAACGGGCCGGACAACTTCATCAACGCCACCAACTACAACAACCCGCACTACAACGATCTGCTCGAGCAGGTGATGCGGATGATGGATTCGCCCGAGCGCGAGGCCATCACGAGCGAGCTGCAGCAGATCGCGGCCGAGGAGGTGCCCTGGATCCAGGTGGCGTGGTTCGACTGGACCATCGCGGCCAAGAAAGATCTGCAGGGCTTCCTGTGGACGCCGGATAACCAGATCCGCTTCATGTACATCAATCGTTGAGGGTGCGATCCCACTAGCGGTACCGGGGCGAGGCGCGAGCGAAGCGCCTCGCCCGCCCGCAACCGGGGAGGCTTGACATGTGCACGAACATCGGCGCGACCGGAGCCAGCGTGCTGGGCGGCAGCAAGGTCTATTTCGGCAGTGTGAGCGATGATCCCTACGACATCCGCACGCGGGTGATCGTCGAGCGGGAGGAGGGCGGCCATGCCTTCGTCGGCACCGATCTCGTGCCTCTCGGATCGGACGGCTCGGCGGCGGACTACAGGGATTCGGTGAGCGGGGCGCCGACCCGCGGGCTCAACGAGAAGGGGCTCGGCTTCACCTGGGCGCTCGCCTTCGAGCGGCCGGAGAACACGCCGCCCGACGGCGCGCTCAAGCCGCACGATCTCTGGCGCCGCGTGATGCGGGAGGGGGAGAGCGTGGGCGACGCGCTCGCGATCCTGGAAGAGTCGCCGCGCGACATGGGCGGCCTCGCGCTCATCGCCGACCGCACTGGCGACCTTGCCCAGGTCGAGATCGGGCGCCGCAACATAGAGGTGACGGACCGCCGCACGCGCGGCGCGGGCGGCGCCATGGTCAACGTCAACTGCTGGGTCTCCATGCAGGCGGCCGACGGCGTCGCGGCTTACGGGCTGGACGTGCCGACCACCTCCAACATCTCGCGCTACGAGAGCGCCAATGCGCGCATGTCGACGGTCGACGGTCGGATCGACCTCGGCACCATGCGGGACATGCTGTGCAACCACGAGCACAAGGAGAAGTTCCCCGGCGAGAACACGATGCTCGCCGGCCACGGGTTCTCCGTCTGCAACCACGGCACCCTGCACAAGCCGGCCTTCGATACGGCCGAGCCCTGCTGGGGCACGGTGAGCGCGGAGATCATCGACCCGGTGGACGGCGTCTTCTGGTACGCCTACGGCTGGCCCTGCGGCGAGACGCCCGCTTCCGGCGACCAGATGCTGCAGGAGCGCTCCTGGGGCGCGTTCCTGGGCTTCCCGCTCGACGCGCTGCCGGCGGGCACCTACACGACGCTGACCGGCGAGCTGACCCACCTTGCGGCGCAGCACTTCGGCCACCTCAAGCATCTCGGCCCATCGCGACGGATCGAGCCTTTGGTCGAGGCGGCCGAGTAGGCAGCACCACGTCGCGCGTTGTGTGAGGCGACATGCGGTTTGCGAAATACGCCGGCCGGCGCCTGATCTTCCTCGTCCCGCAGCTCTTCGTCGTCTCGATCATCGTCTTCTTCCTGGTCCGGCTGTTGCCGGGTGATCCTGCCTTCCTCATGGCCGGGCAGTTCGCGACCGAGGAGCGCATCGAGGAACTGCGCTCCACCATGGGGCTGGATCAGCCCCTTTACGACCAGTACGCGCGCTACGTGACGAACGTGCTCCAGGGCGATTTCGGCCATTCCTGGCGCACGTCCCAGCCGGTGATCGAGGACATCAAGCAGCGCCTGCCCGCCACGCTCGAGCTGGTCCTGCTCACGGGCTTCATCTCCGTCGCGCTCGGCATCCCCATCGGCATCTACACGGCGGTCAAGAAGCGAGGCATCGCCGACCGGGTGCTGTTCGGATACGGCATGCTGGCGGGGTCGATCCCCGACTTCTGGCTCGGCCTGATCCTGATCTTCGTGTTCTTCTCGCTGACCGGCATCCTGCCGGGGCCGATCGGCCAGCTCGATCCCATCGTCTCGACGCCGCCCCGAATAACCGGCGCCATTGCGCTCGACGCGCTGCTCGGCGGCCACTGGGAGGCGTTCAAGTCCGCGGTGCTGCACCTCATCCTGCCGGTGGCGACGCTGACGCTCGTCTACATGACGCTCATCATCAAGAACACGCGCACCATGGTCGAGGAGATGATGAACTCCGACTTCGTGCAGCACGCGCGCGCCATGGGCTTCAAGCGCTCGATCCAGCTCCGCTACGCGGTGCGGAACGCGCTGCCGCCGGTGGTCACGGTGGTCGGCATCGTCTTCTGGTTCCTGCTCGGCGGCGCGGTGCTGGTGGAGACGGTGTTCGCCTGGGGCGGCCTCGGCCAGTATGCCGTGGAATCGGTCATCAGCTCGGACTATGCGCCGCTGCAGGCGTTCGTGCTGCTGGCCGCGGTCTTCACCCTGCTGGTCTTCCTCCTGGTCGATCTCGCCTATTTCGTGATCGACCCGCGGATCAAGACCTAGATGGCGTCGCTCGCAGACAGCGGCGGCCCCCAGTCCCGCAAGGAGGCGGCAGCGGCGGAGTTTCGCAACTTCATGGCCTTCGCGCGGCGCCGGCCGGGCTTCATCTTCGGCCTCTGCGTCGTCGTGGCCACCGTGTTCCTCGCCATCTGCGGCCCGTACATCGCGCCCTACCACCCCGAGCGCGCCCTTCCCGGCGCGGGCCTCCAGCCGCCCTCGGGCGATCACTGGATGGGCACCGACGTCTCCGGGATGGATGTCTTCTCGCGCGTCATCTCGGCGCCCCGCATCGATCTCGCGATTGCGCTCTCGGCCACGGTGATCGCCTTCGTGGGCGGCGTGCTGCTCGGCGTGGTCTCGGGCTTCTATGCCGGCGCGCGCGGCATTCCGCGCGTCGCCAGCGAGGCGATCATGCGGGGCGCGGACATCCTCCAGGCGTTCCCGGTGTTCATCTTCGCGCTCGCCCTGGTGGGGTTCCGGGGGCCGGGGACGGAGAACGTGATCGTGGCTCTCGCCTTCCTCAACATCCCCTACTTCCTGCGCGTCACGCGGGGCGCCGTCTTTCAGGTGCGCGAGCGGCCCTTCATCGAAGCCGCGCGGTGCGCCGGCAACAAGGAGGTGCGGATCGCCTTCGTGCACGTGATGCCCAACGCGCTCGGGCCCGCGCTCGCCAACGTCTCGCCCGGCATCGGCTTCGCCATCCTGCTGACGGCGGCGCTGAGCTTCGTCGGCGCCGGCGTGCCGAAGCCCACACCGGAATGGGGGTCGATGATCTCAATCGGCGCCCCGAACATGATGACGGGCCAGTGGTGGACGGCGCTGTTCCCCGGCCTCGCGCTCGGCATCACGGTGCTCGGCTACGCGCTGGTGGGCGACGGCATCCGCGACTACATGGACCCCGTCAACAGGAGGTGACCGGTGGAGCCGTTGCTCGCCGTCGACGACGTCAGGGTTTCCTTCGAGAAGGAATCGGGTTCCGTCGCCGTGCTCAACGGCGTCGACCTGAACGTGCAGCCCGGCGAATCCATCGGCATCGTGGGCGAATCCGGCGCCGGCAAGACGGTCCTCGTGCGCACTATCCTCAATCTCCTGCAGGAGCCCTGGAAGGTGCACGAGGGGCGCATCCGCTTCGACGGCGAGGACTTGCTCACCAAGGAAGAGGAGGAGCTGCGGCAGATCCGCGGCGTCAAGATCGCGCTCACCTCGCCTGAGCCGCGCAAGCAGCTCAACCCGCTCGTCCGCGTCGGCGAGCAGCTCGCGCACGGCATTCGCGCGCACCGCAAGATCAGCCGCAGGGAGGCGCTGGAGCTTGCCGTGGAAGCGCTCGAATCGGTGGGGATCCCGGACCCGCACCTGCGCGTCCGTGCCTACCCGCACGAGCTTTCCGGCGGCATGTGCCAGCGTGTCGTCATCGCCATGGCGCTGAGCCACTCGCCCAAGCTGCTGCTGGCGGACGAGCCGACGGCGGGGCTCGACGTGACCATCGCGCGCCAGATCCTGGATCTGATGGCGGAGCTGGTTCACGAATTCGGCTCGTCGCTGATGCTCGTCTCGCGCGACATGGGCGTGGTGGCGCACTACTGCCAGCGCGTGGCGGTGATGTATGCCGGCCAGATCGTCGAGGTCGGCGAAACCGAAGTGTTCTACGGCGCCGCCGCCCATCCCTACAGCCGCCACTTGCTCAGGGCCGCGCGCGCGGCGCGGGATGACCGGCGCGCCGCCGCCGCAACGGTGGAGGCGCGGGCGGCCGCCGCGCACGGCTGCGCCTATACGCCGCGATGCCCCGTGGCGATCACGGCCTGCGAGCAGTCCACGCCGGCGCTGGAGCCGGTGGAGGACGGCCATGCCGCGCGTTGCTTCCGGCGCGGCGAGGTGGCGCGGGGCGAGGTGCAGGCCTGATGGCGGAGCGTCTGCTCGAGGTCACCAACCTCGTGAAGCACTTTCCGGTGGGCCACAGGCGCACCGTCAAGGCGATCAACGACGTCTCGTTCCACATCGACCGGGGCGAGACGCTGGCTCTGGTGGGCGAAAGCGGCTCCGGCAAGACCACGGTGGGGCGCTGCATCCTGCGCCTGATCGAGCCGACCCAGGGCCGGATCACGTTCGCGGGCGCCCAGGTGGATACCATGTCGGCGGACCAGCTTCGTGCGCTCCGGCCGCGGGTGCAGATGGTCTTCCAGGAGCCCTACGATTCGCTCAACCCGCGCATGAGGATTCGGAAGATCGTCGAGGAACCGATCTTCCTGGCCGGGGAGATGACGCCAGCGCAGCGCCACGACCGCGTCGCCGAGGTGCTCGAGATGGTCCGCCTCGGCGCCGACGCCATGGACAAGTACCCCCACCAGTTCAGCGCCGGCGAGCAGCAGCGCATCGGCATCGCCCGCGCCATCGCCACCCAGCCCGAGCTTGTGGTGCTGGACGAGCCGACATCGGCGCTCGACGTCTCCGTGCGCGCCGAGATCCTCGACCTGCTGACGGACCTCCAGGAAGACCTGGCGCTCTCCTACCTCCTGATTTCGCACGACCTGACCGCGGTCCGCCGCGTCTGCCACCGGGTGGCGATCATGTATCTCGGCAAGATCGTGGAGCGCGGCGATTCGGATGAGCTGTTCGAGCAGCCCCTGCATCCCTACAGCCGGGCACTGCTCTCCTCCGTGCTCTACCCCGATCCCAGCGAGCAGCTCTCGCGCTTCCTGCTGAGCGGTGAGATTCCGAGCCCGATCGACCTGCCGCCGGGCTGCCACCTGCACGGCCGCTGCCCCTGGGCCGTCGACGCCTGCAACGACGCCTATCCGGACGCGGAGGAGCTGCTGCCCGGGCGCCAGGTCGCGTGCTTCCGGGCGCGCGAAAAGAACGACCTGAACGGCGGCGGCGCCGCTGGCCAAGGCGCCTGAAACAGGAAGCGCCTGAGCGCGCGCTCCGCTCGCTCCGGGGTGTCATCGCGGTCCGCGTGGTAAGGTGCGGAATAACGCACCGCCCCGCCCGGCCGGGCGGTTTCCTTGGGCTCCCGCCACGCTGCTGAACGCCGAGAGGACGAATCGATGGAACTTTACGAGGCCATGCGCACGACGTTCGCGTGCCGCGACTTTACCGACGATCACCTGCCCGACGAGGTGATCTACGAAATGATCGAGAACGCCCGCTTCTCGCCGAGCGGGGGAAATCGCCAGGGCAACCGGGTCATCATCGTGCGCGACATGGCAACCAGGCAGCGGCTCTCCGACCTGACGGTGCCGGTGGCGAAGCGCTACCGCGCCCAGATCGACGCCGGCGAGAGCCCCTGGAGCGCCTGGATTCCGACCAAGCTCACGCAGGAGCAGATCGAGGCGACGTCGGCGCCGGCCATGCTGACCGAGCCGCTGATCAAGTCCTCCGTGGTGCTGGTCGTCTGCGTCGACCTCAAGGTCGTCGCCGCCACCGACCAGTTTCTCGACCGCGTCGGCGTCATCGGGGGGGCCTCGATCTATCCCTTCGCCTGGAGCCTGCTGCTGGCGGCCCGGCAGAACGGCTTCGGCGGCACGATCACGACCCTGCCCGTTGCCCACGAGCCAGAGATCAAGGCTCTGCTCAACATCCCGGAGGACCACGCCGTCTGCGCTGTCATGCCCTTCGGGCGCCCGGTCAAGCAGCTCACCAGGCTGAAGCGCCGCCCGGTGGAGGAGATCGCCACGCGCGAGCGCTTCGACGGCGAGGCCTTTACGCAGGGCTGAGTCTGCCGCCGCTGCAGAGGTCCTCACTCATCGGGCCGCGCCATCCTGTGTTCGCCGCGCTGGTTGGCGTAGATCGAGGTGTTCCGACCGTCCCAGCGGGGCGGCATGGGGCAGGGCCGGGGGTCGACGTGGGGCACCGCCACGGGCGCGCCGCGCACGATCTCGCCGCCGTGAACCGACTGCGCCGGCGGATCGAGCCCGGCGTAGGGCGTCGCGTCGGCGGACGCGTAGGCATTGAGCAGCAACGGGCGGCCGTCGTCGCTCTCGCTCGGCGGCGAGCCGTGGACCGTGCGGCAGTTGTGAACCGTGAGCGAGCCCGCCGGCGCGGTCAGGTACCGGGCCTTCGCCATGTCGAGGGATGCGACGTCCGCCTCCGACAGGCACCCCGCCCAGTGGCCGGCGGCGTCGTAATGATCATAGAGCGGGCCCTCGTGGCTCCCGTCGATCACGGCGACCGGACCATGCGCCATCGCCGTGTCGGCCAGGTAGAGGCCGATCGTGAGCGGGCTGTAGTTGCTGTGGGGATAGAACGGGATGTCCTGGTGCCAGGTGACCCCGTCGGCGCCGTCGTTCCACTTGAAGTTGAGCTTCGAATGGTGAAAGGAGACGTTGCTCCCGACCAGGTCGGCGGCGACATCGGCGACGGGTCCGGTTGCGAACTCCCAATAGGCGTCGTGCCGCTGGTCGGGCGTGTTCACCCGGCGGAGCCGTGGCCGGGCGGGCGTATGGCCGGGTGCCAGGTCAAAGGCGCCGTCGTCTGCGGTCGCGGTGCGGCTTGCTTCGACGAAGGACTCCGTCACGGCGTGGAGACGATCGAGCCATGCCGTCCCGATGAAGCGTTCGAGCAGCAGATAGCCGTGCCGGAAGTAGAACGCCCGCTGGTCCGCGGTAAGCACCCTGGGCCGCTCGGCGAGGATTTCCTCGTTCAGCATGGTCCCGCCTCCGGAAGCCCCGCTATTCGCCTCCGCTGCCGAAGCCCCTGACCCGCTCGGCCGTCTCGGGGTCGAGGAAGCGCCGCACGGTTGCCTCGGTCTCGAGCGCGAGCGCGCCCTCCACGTCGAGGGAGCCCGCCCGGTTGAGCACCCGCTTCAGCTCGCGGACGGCGCCCTGGGGCAGGGCGGCGATGCGCGTCGCCGTCTCGTGCGCCGTCTCGAACACGGCATCGTCCGGCACCACACGCCAGGCGAGTCCCATCTTGTGGGCTTCGGCGGCGCTGAAGGTCTCGCCCAGCAGCATCAGCTCGCGGGTCTTCGCCAGCCCTACGATGCGGGGCAGGATCGCGGTGACGCCGCCGGTCGGGAACATGCCCCACCTGATCTCGGGGAAGAAGCACCTGGTGCTCTCCGCGAAGACGGCGAGGTCGCAGTTGATCGCCCATTCCAGCCCGCCGCCCACGGCCCAGCCGTGAATCGCGCCGACCACCACCTTGTCGCCCAGCACGAGGCGGCGCGAGACGTCCTGGATCGCCTCGATGAACGCCCGCGTTTCGGCCTCGCCGGCGGTCTGGTTCTCGATGTCCTTGAGGTCGTCGCCGGAGCAGAAGGCGCGCCCCGCCCCGCGCAGGACCAGGGCGCCGACCGCATCGTCTGCGAGCGCCTTGTCGAGCGCCGCGCAGAGGTCGGCGAGCAGCGTGGCGTTCAGCGCGTTGAGGCGTTCCGGCCGATTGAGAGTCAGCGTGGCGACGCCATCCGTGAAGCCTGAGAGAACGGTGCCTGCCATGATCAGTCCTCCCGGATCAGGCGCTTGGTCTTGCCGCCTGTGCGCGGCATGGACGCAGGGGGCAGCAGCGTCACGGTGGCCGAAACCCGCAGCGTCGACTTGATCGTCTCCTCCACGCGCCGGGCGAGATCGGCCGGGGCCTCGGCGTCCTCCGCCAGCTCGGCCTCCACCGGAAGCCGGTCATAGGGGCCGGCGCCCTTGAGGCGGACGCAGAACTCGCCCGACAGCGCGTCGAACCCGCCGATCACGCCGCCGACGGCGGTGGGGAACACGTTGATGCCCCGCACCACCACCATGTCGTCGCTCCGGCCGAGCACCCGGAAGCGGGTCGCGTCGCGCCCGCAGGCGCACGCGCCCTCGCCGGTAATCGCGATCACGTCGTTGGTGCGGAAGCGCACCAGTGGCTGCGCCTCTCGTGCGAGGTGGGTCAGCACAAGCTCGCCGCTCTCACCCTCCCGCCAGGGCACCGGATTGCCACTCTCCGGCTCGATCAGCTCCGGGTGGAGCACGTCTTCGCCCAGGAAGTGCAGGTCGTTGTCGGCCCAGCACTGGCTCGCGAAGTTGCTGAACACGTCGGAGACGCCGTAGTTGGCGTTGCGCGCAGTGAAGCCCCAGGTCGTTTCCAGGCGTTCGCGAAAGCTCGGATTGTCGAGCCCCGCCTCGCCGCCGAAGAGGGCGAGCTGGAGCCCGAGGTCGCGCGGCGCGAGGCCCGGAAAATGTTCCGCGATGGTTCGCTCGAGGGCGGCGGGATAGGAGGGCGTGCAGTGGATCACGCTGACCTTGAGGTCGAGGATCGTGCGGACCAGCAGCGCGCTGTCGCCCACGCCGAAGGGGATCACGGTGGCGCCTGCGGCTTCGAGGGCGAGATGGTCGCTCACGCCGCCCATCCACATCTGGTAGTTGAGGCAGTGGACCGTCAGCTTGCCGGTGGTCAGCCCGGCGGTCTGAAAGCTGCGCGCGCCGACCTCTGCCGTCTGGGCCGCGTCGGCATGCGTCTGGGCGATGTTCATGGCCTGACCGGTGGTGCCGGAGGTGCGATGCAGGCGTATGACGAACTCGCGCACGGCCGCGAGGTAGTCGCCGAAGGGCGGATGAGCGGCCTGGCTCTCGCGCAGCATCCCCTTGTCGCAGAGGGGGAGGGCGGGAAGATCCTCCAGCCGCTCCGGCACCGGCCGGCTCCCCCAGAGCCGAGCGAAGAAGGGCGAGCGCGCCATGACGTAGGCCCGCTGGGCGCGCCAGCGCTCTTGCCGCGCTTCGGCCATTGCGTCGCGGGCAAGAGCGCCCTCGTCCGCGCGACTCAACCGGCGTGCTCCCCGGCGCACGCGATCATGTTCATCGCTCTCCCCCGTCCCGTCGTCGTATCGTGGTAGGCCATCCAGGACGATACAAGGCCCGATCCCGCGCTCGGCGGCTCGCCCCATATCTCGCTCTTGCCGGGGCAGGATCGGCGACGGGCTGCGGCTGGCGGTTGACCCGAGGAAGCGGGTCGTCTGACCCAGGTCCCGATGCCCCACCCTGGCGAGGACGCGGGCGGTTCAGGCCGATGCGCTGAGGCTTTCGGCGCCTTCCCGTTGTCCCGCGAGGTGGCGCAGGAGTTCTTCCGCGCGCTCACGCTTCTCCGCGTCCGGATCACGCTGCGCGATGCGCAGCAGTGTGTCGCGCGCTGTCGCGTCGCCGCTCTCCGCCATGGCGAACGCCATCCGGTCGCGCCGTTCGTAATAGCTGCGGTCGAAGGGCACGACATTGGGGGAGAGCGCCTTCCAGTAGTATTTCTGGTCGTCGGAGGACCATCCCGCGTAGACCTCCTCCCACGTGCCGCAACCGGAATAGGGGAGCATATTGGGTTCGGCGACGGGCTGGCTCGCCGGCTGGTAGCGGGCATCGAACGACTGCCGCAGCTCTGTCGAGCGGTTGGGCAGCGCGCGATGCACGGTGGTGTCGGAGAAGATCAGCACGTCGCCCGCCTCGAAGGAGCCGCTGACCCACTCGCCCGGGATCGGCACGCAGATGTCCATGCCGCCTGCGCCGCCGCCCACCTTGGTGTCGAGCACGCCTGCCCGGTGCGAGCCGGCCGCCACCGCCAACGCGCCCTTCTCCCTCGGGCAGTCGCCCAGCGGGACCCACATCGCGTGGCTGGTGGCGCCCCCGATATGGACCTTGTCCTGATGCTCGCCGGTCGTGAAGTCGAAGCTCTCGCTCTGCGGGAAGATGTTGCGCTGCACGAACATCGGATGCGCGAGCGCCGGCTCGCCGAAGATCCCGTCGAAGAGCGCGAGCACGTGCGGATGGGTCCTCAGCCGGTGCAGCGCCTCGTCGGCCCAGAGCCCGCGAAACACCTGCATGTAGCGCTCTTCCGGGTCCTTGCAGGCCGCAGCGGGGTTGGCGATGCCGTCCTCGAGCGGGCGCTCCGGATCGAGCCAGCCCCCTGCCGCCGCGTTCTCCAGCAGACGGAGGCGGACCTCGAGCACGGCCGCGCGCGGCAGCAGCCCGCGCAGGAAGAGGTAGCCGTCACGGTGGAGTCGCTCGGCGAGCGCCGGGCCGTCGCCGATAAGACCGGTCGAATTGAGGAAGCTCCGCACCGCGTCCATCATGGCTGCTCCCGTGAGGGTCGCTCGCGAGGGTGCGGGAAACGGGATGTTGGCGTCAAGGCACCTCCCGCCCGGTCACGGCAGAGTGACGAGGCCGCCGGAGGCGACATAGGTCTGGCCCGTGATGAAGCTCGCCGCATCGCTCAGCAGGAAGTAGGTGAGTTCGGCGATGTCCTCCGGCTTGCCCGTCCGGCCTGCGGGTGTGCTGCCGACGATGCGCTGGCGCACGTCGTCGCTCATCTCGCTTGTCAGGTCCGTGTCGGTCAGGCCGGGCGCCACGCAGTTGATGCGGATCGCAGGCCCGAAGGCCACCGCGCAGTTGCGCGAGAAGCCGATGATGGCGGACTTCGACGTGCCGTAGGCGATCAGCCTGTCCCGTTGAATCACGGTCGGTGCCAGGCCGTTGATCGAGGAGATGCAGACGATGCGCCCGTCCCCCCGCGCCAGCATGCCCTCCTTGGCGCGCCACACGCAGTGGAAGGTGCCGTCCAGGTTGACCGACAGGATCCGGCGCCAGAGGTCGAGGGGCATGTCGACGTCGTCCTCGAACGACGCGATGCCGGCGTTGGTGACCAGAAGGTCGACGGGGCCCCGGTCCGCCTCGATGCGTCGGAACATCGCGTCGGTCGCCTCGAACGACGAGACGTCGGCCCCGTAGACGCCGCCCTCGCCGCCGTCCGCCCGGATCAGCGCCAGCGTTTCGGCCGCGGCCTCCTCGTTGGTCGCGTAGTTGACCGCCACCCATGCGCCGGCCTGGGCGAGCCGCCGGCAAATGGCGCGGCCGATGCCGCGCGAGCCGCCGGTCACCAGAGCGACACGCCCCGCAAGGTCCCTATCGGCCACCCGGGCCTCCGTCTCGGTCGTGCCGCGCGCGGCGCGCGCCACGCGTCGCCGGGTTCAGGCCGCCTCGGCCGCCTTGAAGCCCTCGCCCACATGCGTGGCCTTCCACCAGGCCTGTGTCTCGATCCCCTCCGTCATCCAGCGCCGGACGTTGGGGTGGTCATCCAACGGCAGCTTCGCCCAGGCGTGGAGGTGCATGGGAGCCGCCAGTGCCACGTCGGCGATGGTCGGCTGATCGCCGCAGAGGTAGGCGCTCTCGCCCAGGCGCGCATCCATGATGCCGGCCAGCTTGTGGAAGTTCGGCGTCTCGCCGTCGAGCACCGCCTGGTCCGTCTCGGCGCCCAGAAGCGGCTTCACGCAGTTCTCGACCAGATGGACGTAGCAGGTCGGGAACCAGGCGCCGCATTCCCAGAGCAGCCAGCGGTTCACGTCGGCCCTGGCCTTCAGGTCGGTCGGGTAAGCGCTCGCGTTGCCCGTCTTGTCGGCAGCGTACTGCAGCATCGCGTTCGATTCCCAGAGGACCAGGTCGCCGTCGCGCAGCACCGGGATCGCGGCGTTCGGATTGAGCGCCACGACTGCCTCGCTCTTCTGCTCGCCCGCGAAATAGTCGACCCTGGTCAGCGTGTAGTCTGCGCCGATCAGCTTGAGGCCGGCGAGGACCTTGCGACAGTTCACAGTGATCGGGTCAGCGATAACTTCCATCGTGTTCTCCCTTGCCGTACCGGACCGTCGGGACGCTGCAACGCCCGCGTCCGGAGCGGCTCTGCGGTTCCTTCGCTGCGCCTCTCATAACCGATGCACCGCCGGCGGTCCAACGGCTGCGCGACGGCCGGGACCGTTGCGAGAATTGCAGCCTGGATGATGCCGGCGTCGTGCCGAACTCAGCCGAAGGCTCGCCGGACAAGCATCTCTAACCCACTGAAAAGATTGGTGGGCGCACTAGGACTCGAACCTAGGACCCGCTGATTAAGAGTTTGGTTCGAGTTCGTGGCCTGGAAGTGTCCTGAGGTGTCTGTATGTTGATTTTCCTTGTGTTTCTGGGCTTCCCTCGAAGTGTGAAGAGGCCTAGAATGTCTTGAGATTACTCTCATCAGGTACCTATAGGGTACCTGAGATTGGAACGCAAGGAATATGGCCATGCCCAGGATCACGAAGCGCACCGTCGATGCCCTGAAGCCTCACGAACGCGAGCGCGTGGTCTGGGACGACGACCTCAAGGGCTTCGGGGTGAGGGTCCATCCCTCCGGGCGCAAGGTCTTCATCGTCAAGACGCGCTTCGGCGGTAGAATCATCAAGATGACCATCGGGCCCTGCACGGCTGTTTCCGCCGCCAATGCCCGCGTGCGGGCCGCCGAGATCATCACCGACGCGAGGGCCGGCAAGAACCCTGCAGGACGCAGGTCAAAGGCGCCCACCATGCGCGATCTGGGGAAGCGGTTCCTCAAGGAGTATGTTTCCGATCACTGCAAGCCAAGCACGGCAAAGGACTACCGTCACTCGATTGAGATGCTCATCAATCCCCGGATCGGCAATCGCCGGGTGTCGGATGTTCAGCGCAGCGACATCGCGACCCTACATCACGATATGCGGGACACCCCCTATCAGGCCAACCGGACGCTGGCGGTTCTGTCCAAGATGATGAATCTCGCCGAGCTGTGGGAGCTACGGCCTGACGGCTCGAACCCGTGCCGTCATGTGAAACGGTTCAAGGAGGAGAAGCGCGAGCGTTTCCTGTCGGACGAGGAGTACCGGCGCTTGGGCGCGGCGTTGCGAGAGATCGAACAGGAGCGCTCTGAGACGGTCTCTGCCATTGCGGCGATCCGTCTGCTGATGCTGACGGGCTGCCGGCTGTCGGAAATCCAGAAGCTGCGCTGGGAACATGTCGATCTGGAGGCTGGCGAGCTCAGGCTCCCCGACACCAAGACGGGTGCCAAGGTGGTGCTTCTCGGGGACCCGGCGATCGCGGTTCTACGAGGCATCGCCCGACGGGAGGACAACCCGTGGGTGATCGCCGGGCGCAAGCCGGGAAGCCACCTGACGGACCTTCAGCATCCCTGGAGGCGCATCCGCAAGCGCTCCGGACTCGACGACGTGCGCATCCACGATCTCCGGCACAGCTTCGCCAGTGGCGGCCTGCTGGTCGGCGAAGGCCTGCCTATGATCGGCAAGCTCCTCGGGCACACCCAAGTCCAGACCACCGCCCGGTACGCCCATCTCGCCAATGATCCCGTCAAGTCGGCGGCGAACCGTATCGCCAACCGAATCGCCGAAGTAGCGGGGTGAGACCGGGTAGAGGGAATGACCCGAAGACGCGGTGCCGCGATGCGCAGAACGCCCGGCCAGGCCTGATGGGCTGAGAGTGGGTGGCAGAAGGGGATTTGCCGGGGTGTTGGGACAACAGGGCACATCACTATCCAGACGAGCCTTGAAGCCCCAGACTGCCTTGTGGTAACACTTGAGTTACCCAAATGACGATGATCGCGATTCGGGAATATGTCGACCTCGAAGGCCGCAGCCACTACGCGAGATGGTTCAATCGGCTCAGTGCGCAGGCCGCGGCCAAGGTGGCGACGGCTCTTGTCAGGCTGGAGCAGGGAAACCTCTCCGGTGTCAAGGGTGTCGGCGCCGGCGTCTTCGAGCACAGGATAGAGTTTGGCCCCGGCTACCGGATCTATTTCGGCAAGGATGGCGATGCGCTGGTCATCCTCCTGGGCGGCGGGACCAAGAGACGTCAGCGGCAGGATATCGAGACCGCACGGGGCCACTGGCG
>JAPPMY010000159.1 GCA_028818855.1 Rhodospirillales bacterium | reverse complement strand
GAAGCGCGGGCGAGATCATGCGCCAGCAGATGGTGCTGAACGCGGTCCACGACGCGGGCGAGCAATGGGCGGCGGAAGCCGGCAACGCGGCGGCCTTGCGGGCCTATACCGAGGCAAGGGCGGAGGCCCAGACCGTCTCGGCCTACCGGGCCATCGGCAGGCAGGCCGAGACCTGGGTGCCCTTGCTCAGGATCGTGTTCGAGTGCCTCTATGTCGGAGCCTTCCCGATGGCGGTGCTGCTCATGCTGACGGCCTACGGGCTGTCGAAAGCCACGGTGCTCGCGACCTCGGTGCTGGCGGTGGGACAGGACGCGGCCTCCTCGGCGGCGCACGAGGGCACGACGGGCAATCTGTCGCTCGCCAACACGGGCTACGACACGCACCGCTTCGCGACCCTGGAGGGACGACAGATCCGGACCTCCGCCCATGTCGATACCGACCGCTATACCGGCTACGCGCCTGCCGGCGCCGGGTTCACGGTCACCGGCGACGGGACCGTGGTAACGGACGCCGGCGCGGCGACGAGCCGCATCCCGGCCGCCGGCGTCAGGCTGTCGGAGTCGCTCGCCACCAGCCACGAGCAGCGGGCGGCCCATGCGCGAGGCATCTCCCGGCACTGGTCGGCGGAGGCCGGCCAGGCGCGCAACGCCGCCGTCACCGATGCGACGGCGCTGATGGAGCGCTACAGCCACGACGTCTCGACCGGGGAGGCGTTTGCGCGCGGGGTGACGGAAACGGAAAGCCGGCAGGCGCAGACGCTCGACTCCCATGTCGAGAAGCTGTCGGAGGTTGCGGGGATAAGCAGGGACCAGGCGGCCGTGCTGATCGGCCAGGCCAGCGTCGGCGGCGGCTGGGACTTCATCGTCAAGGCGCGGGCGGACGGCTCGGTCATGTGGCGCGGCCAGACCATCGAGTCCGAAGCCTGGAGCCGGGTGAAGGACTACGACCGCCAGCACGGCGTCACCGAGACCTGGGGCCGTGTGGCCGAGGCCTCACGGCGCTACAGCACGAGCACAGGCGACAGCGAGCTTGCCAGTCTCGACGAGAGCCTGTCGGCCAACCTGACCCGCATGCGCTCGTTCCAGGAGCGGGCCTCGCTGGCGCGGCAGGAGTCGGAGAGCTGGTCGGAACAGGCCGCCCAGGTCCGTTCCGACGCGCAGACGATCGAGCGCGAACTGGGCCAGCCCTTCTTCGCGTGGCTCGCGGAGCGGACGGGAACGGACGGGCGGCCCATCGGCGCCGCCGGCGCCATGCGCATCGCCTCGCCGCAGACGGCGGAGGATTCCGAGCAGCTCAGGGAATACGCCGCCGCCTTCATCGCCGAGAAGTTCCCCGTTCCCGCCGGGCCGGATCCGGCGACAGTCGGCGGGGAGGCGGAATACACCGCCGCCACGGGCGAGTTGCGCGGCGCCTATGGCCGCGAGACCGCGGCGGCCTACGCAGGCTGGTCGGCAGGAGTCGCAGATCGCGCTCGGGAAGCGGGTGCGCCGCGTCCGGGCGAGGTGCCGGCGCAGGCGCTGACCGAACGGGTCGAGACGAAGACCGGCATGATCGTCAAGGGTGCGGGCCGCGAGGCGCAGGCGAGCGTGACGAAGGACGAGGCGGCCGAAGGCCGGGCCGGGGTGGCCGTGGAAAGGAACAAGCCCTTCGAGCGGCATGTGACCGAGAACCTGCCGGTGGCCGGCGACTGGCTCGCGGGCCAGCTCTTCGGCAGCGCGCGGAACGCCGCGCCCGACGCGGCGCCCGGAGGAAACGGCAGGGCCGGCCGGATACAGGATGACAAGGGCTGGGGAGACTCTTCTCCGTGACACTGAATGCGGAAGCGCCGGGCTCAGCTCCTGCGGATCAGCCGCTCGTGCTCCTCGGCGATGCGCATGTACGCGTATGCCCCCGTCTTCGTGGACCAGTCGACCGTATCGCTGTTGTCGAACGCCTCGACGCCGCGAAACGCGCTCCAGTCGCCGTCGCGGATCGCGCGCCGCAACGCGAGCGCCAGCGACGACAGGAAGGCCCAGGCGCCCGCGGCGAGCCACGCTGCGGCCACCGGTTCGAGGCCGGCTCCGGCGGCGGTGGACCAGGCGGTGCAGAGTGCGGCGACGGCGAAGCCGCCGAGCACGAAGGCGCGCTCGCGCCGGGTCGTCCGCGGTCTCGCCAGCGCGCCGGTGTTGCTGTCCTGCGTTCGTGTCATGGTCATGGCCTCCGCCTGCCCCGGACACCGATCCGGGGATCATACCGGCCGTGCGGGAGAAGGGAATCCTCCGGCCCCGCCGTCTTCGTCCCTCCCACCGCCGGCCTCCGCCTCCCTGCGGCGCGGCCCGCGATGCGACCCACGGCGCCATCATGATGCGCGGCATCGGCGGCTCGACGCTCAGGGGCGGTCAGACCGTCTTCCACGGCATCCGCATGTGGGGCCAGCTGTTCCAGGCCGCCATG
>JAPPMY010000216.1 GCA_028818855.1 Rhodospirillales bacterium | reverse complement strand
TGCAGCTCACACGACGCAGCTTTCTGAAATCGGCATCGGCTCTTGCGGGCGCAGGGCTGGTCGTCGGCTTCGGCACGGGCGGGACTCTCGCCGCCCCGGGCGGGACCGGCGAGTTCACACCGTTCGTGCGCATCGCTGGCGATGGCACCGTCACCGCGCTCATCAAGCACTTCGAGTGCGGACAGGGGACCGCCACCGGTCTGGCGACGCTGATCGCCGAGGAGCTGAACCTGATGCTCGACCAAGTCGAGGTCGAGTTCGCTCCCGCGGACGCCCGGAGCTATGGAAACCTGTTCTTCGGCGGGCTTCAGGGCACCGGCGGATCGACCGCCATGGCCAACTCCTACATGCAGTACCGCACCGCCGGCGCTGCGGCCCGGGAGATGCTGATCGGCGCGGCCGCGGAGGTGTGGGGTGTCGACCCGACCGGCGTGACCCTGGTCGACGGGCAGCTCAGCGCCGGCGCGAACAGCGCGCCGATGGGGGAATTCGTCGCAGCGGCCTCCGCCCGTGCCGTTCCGGCCTCACCCCGCCTGAAGGATCCGTCGGCGTTCAGGGTCATCGGAAACCCCGACACGGCTCGGCGCGACAACGGTCCGAAGACCGACGGGACCGCGCAATATGCGATGGACCTGCATCTGGACGGTCAGATCGTGGCTGTGATCCTGCGCTCGCCGCGCTTTGGCGGCACGCTGGTATCCTTTGACGACAGTGCAGCGCGTGACGTGCCCGGGTTCATCCGTGCTGCCGCGTTGCCGACAGGAACCGGCGCGGTGGTCTATGCGCAGAACACCTGGGCGGCCTTTCAGTCCCGCGATGCGCTGAGCGCCGAGTGGGACTTCTCGCAGGCCGACAGTCGCAGCTCCGATCGGATCAAGGCAGACCTTCTGGCCGCGGTGAGCAGCGACGCGGAGTTCGATGCGAAGGGCTCGGCGGCCGAGACGGCGCAGGCACTGGACTCGGCGGCGCAGGTGATCGAGAGGGACTTCTTCTTCCCCTATCTCGCGCACGCCACCATGGAGCCCCTCACCTGCACCATCGCGCCGACCGAGACCGGTGTGATGCTCTATGACGGCTGCCAGATGCCGACGGGCGCTCAGATGGCCTTGGCGGCGGTGCTTCAGATCCCGCAGGAAAACATCGAAGTCACGACGCTCTATGCCGGAGGCACGTTCGGGCGGCGCTCGACCCAGACCGCCGATTATCATGTCGAAGCGGCCCTGGCATTCGCCCTGAACGGTGGGCAGCAGCCCGTAAAGCTCGTCTGGTCGCGCGAAGACGACATCAGGGGCGGCTACTACCGCCCGGCTGTGGCCCATAGGGTGCGCGTAGGCCTCGACGAGAACGGCCGTATCGTCGGCTGGGATCATCGCGTCGCCGGCAAACCGATCTTCAAGGGCGGCGCCTGGGACGCGTTCCTCGTTCAGAACGGGGTCGACAGCAGCTCTGTCGAAGGGGCGCGCGACACGCTTTACGACATTCCTGCGCAATACGTCGGCCTGACCGATGACAGGTCTCCGATCAGCGTGAACTGGTGGCGCTCGGTCGGACACAGCCACACGGCCTATGTCATGGAGACCATGATGGACCTGGCCGCGGCTGCGGCCGGCCAGGACCCGGTCGAGTATCGGATGTCCTACTTGAGCGGGAGCTCGCCCGACCAGGTCCGCTTGTCCGGAGTGTTGCGCCTTGCTGCCGACCGGTCCGACTGGAACGGCCCGCTTCCCGATGGACACAGCCGGGGCGTGGCGGTCCACAAATCCTTCGGCACCTTCGTCGCCGAGGTGGTGGAGATCTCCGGCGACGCCGAGAACGGTATCGTCATCGAGAAAGTAACCTGTGCCGTCGATTGCGGCGTGGCGGTCAACCCGGATGTCATCGCGGCCCAGATGGAGAGTGGAATCGGCTACGGGATCGGCCATGTGATGCGCAACGAGATCACGTTCACCGATGGCGAAGTGGACCAGTTCAACTTCCCCGACTATGAGCCGCTTCGGATCGGCGATATCCGGGCCATCGAGACCCATATCGTGCCCTCGACGGAGCCGCCGACCGGTGTCGGTGAGCCTAGTACGCCGCCGTCGGGAGCTGCGCTGGCCAACGCAATCGCCGTTGCCGGTCCGCGCGTGACACATCTGCCGATGGCAACGAGCGGGGTCAGTTTCTCCTGATCCGAGTCTGGGCTGGCGCGCCCAGTGCGCGCCAGCCCTTCATCCGCCTGTAGCCAAACCTCACCAGAACGATTATCAATTTCCAGCGCATAGTGTCGGATCATCACTGTCGCAGGAACGGTGCGGGTGGTGTCGAGCGCCCGGTTTTCCCAAGGTTCGCCCATGGCCGTGGAGTCAATCGCCGGCAGGCAGGACGGCGTGATTTAGGTTGTAACTGCCCAGGTTGTTCATGGGGATAATTCCGCTGTTGGAGAGGTCTCGCC
>JAPPMY010000181.1 GCA_028818855.1 Rhodospirillales bacterium | reverse complement strand
GCCCCGGAGGGCGCGGTTTTCTCACACCGGACGCAGCCCGCTGCAAGGCCCGCCATACGCGGACAGACGTGCCCTCCAGTGCCCTTGAGAGGCCAGGAGCGCCCAGGAGACGACAGGAGGATTGCGGAGCGAGCGAGGTTCTCCAGAGCACACACCGATCCCCGCATCCCTGTCATTCTCAGGGCCTCTCATGGCCCCTCCTGTCCACGACCGATACACGAACGTGTACCGGCAGATTGACCCGCGTATTACGCCGTATTACGCTGAAATTCTCCGGAGAACCGGCCTTGTGGACCGAGGCATCATCCATCGCCGCCGGATCCGTGTCTGGATTCTGGCGCGTCGGAGGCGCACCGGGACCGGTCGAAACCGCCGCGTCCGGGCGCCGTTTCGGTCGGCGAGGATCGGTGGAGACGCCGCGATGGAGGGAAAAAGATGGCGCAGGATCGAGGTGCGCGGGCGCGCGAAGGGCGCACGACCGGCAACGGTTCGGACGATCCACGCCGCCCGCACTCCATCCGCTTCGCCGATTCCGAATGGCGGCTGGTCGAGGCGGCCGCGCTGCGGCAGGGGATTCCAGCCGGCGAGCTGGTCCGCGCCGCCGCGCTTACCGCCGCCGGGGAGCGGCTCGAAAAACCCGCCGAGGCCGCGCTCGCGCCGGGACACCTGGCCCTGATCGAGGCGACCTACCGCGCCGTCTATGTCCTTGCCACCCTCGGGCGGGAGCGGATGATCGACGACGGGCGCGACTACGACCTCGACGATCTCGTCCGGGAGGCCCGCAAGACCATGCTGGAGACCATGGACGAGGGGCCGGCATGAGCCAACCGGTTGCCGTCAGCGCGGTTCCGTGGCACGGTTGCGCCCCGTCTGGAGACCGTGATGCCTCTTCCCGAACAACGCGAAGACGACCGATCCGACGCGCCGAAGCCGGTCGCGAAGCGACCGATCGGCACCGGCCTGTCGCCGACCGTGGAACGGATGTTCGGCGCTCTCCTCGACGAAGGGGACACGGCCGGGGCGGACTCGTCTCCGGAGCCCGAGACACGTCGCGGCCGGCGGCCCGGTGCCGCCTGACCCGGAGGCGCGTCTTCGGCGCGGCGAGCCGGTCCGCGTGCTGTTCGATGCCAACGTGCTGCTTGACGTCTTCCTCCAGCGGGCGGGTGCAGTCCCGGCGGGACGGGCGCTGACCTTCGCCGAGACGGATGCCGTCAGCGGGCATGTCTGCGCCTCCGCCTTCGGCGTAATCTGCCATCGCGGCGCCGAACGCGGGACCGGAAGGGAGCGGCGCGAGCGGCAACTGGCGGCGGAACTGATGCGGTTTCTCGAAGTCCTGCCCCTGACAAGGGAGGTTCTTGCCGCCGCGCTCGGCTACGAGCGACTGTCCTTCGAGGACGCCCAGGTCGCGGCCGCGGGGGATCTTGCCGGCATCGACGCGATCCTGACCGGCGACCGCGACTTTCTCCGGGGGCACCCGCTTGCCTGCCGGCCGCGGGATCTGGTGTCCGTTCTGGAGTCGCAACTTGGCGAGCGGACCGATCACCGTGTCGTGCGGATCACTCCCGAAGGCGCATTTCGGGTCGAAATCGCCGATCCGGCCGGCGGCTGGCGGCAGACCCTGCCGTTGGCGGGCTTCCCCTCGCGCGAGCAGGCCGAACGCGTGGCCGGGTTGCGGTCGGAGGAATGAAGGCCGTTACGGCTTCCCGCCGCTCGCGAACAGGCCCAGCACCGACATCACCGCCGAGCCCACCGACTGCGGATCGAGGTCGTCGCCGTCGGGATTGAGTTCCGCAAGCCGCCTGGTCTCGAGTTCCGCAATCCGCTTCGCGGTTTCCGGGCTCATCTTCACCTCGACCGTCACGCGCGACTCGTCCGGGCAGCCCATGTGGACGACCCACCGATGCTCCTCGGCATGTTCGACTGTTGCCATTGCGATCCGATCCCGTCGAAGGAGGCAACGCCCCGCCTGACCCTCCCGCACGCGGAGACGGCGGGCATCATACGGGGCCGAGCCTCCGGGACGCAAAATGTCCGTCGGACGGCCCGAAGTCAAGATGAGCCCCGGTGATGAGGCCCCGATAAGGCCCTGCTTCGCACGCCCGGTCTTGCGCTGCCGCCGGGTGTGTCGGCAATTTCGGAAAGCCGGTTACAGCCCCAGATCGAGATCGCGCCCCTTGGCCCGTTCGGGCTTGAGCTCGGGCGCCTTGCGTTGCGGCGCCTCGCGGCCGACGTTCCGATCCGGCGACGACGGCGCGGCCCCGTCCCTGGCCGGCGCCGCCTTCTCCCGGGCCGCCTTTTCGTCGCGCTCGCGCGAGGTTTCGATCCGCCTGGCGGCGGGGTCTTCGGCCCGGTCGCGCTCGCGTTCCTTCGCCTCCGGTCCGGCGTCCCTGCCGCGTTCGGCTCGTTCGCGCACGTCCTCGCCGATGCCTTCGAGCGCCGAGAT
>JAPPMY010000166.1 GCA_028818855.1 Rhodospirillales bacterium | reverse complement strand
TCGCGCTGGCGCTGCGAAGCGGCATCCGCGACGGCGACTGGTCCGCCTTCCGCGATTACGAGCTGCCGGACGACACCGACACGATCGATTGGAGCACGAAGAGCGGCGCCTGGTACGACATGGCCCTCGCCGAAGAGAACGAGCGGCAGCTGCTCGGGAACTGAAGGCGCCGGCATCACGGAGAGGACTCTCCCCAGCCTTCCTGGCCCGAGCGCCGATCCGGGCTCTCGTCGGATGCCCGCCCCGCCCTGTCCGCGCCGTCCGGCGCGGCATTCCGCGCGCTGCCGAAGAGCTGTCCGGCGAGCCAGCCGCCGATGAAGGGCAGGTTCTCCGTGGCATGCTCCTCGAAGGGCTTGTTCCTCTCCGCCGCGACGCCGGCCCGGCCCTCGCCTGCCTCGTCCTTCGTCACGCTCGCCCGCGCCTCGCGCCCGGCGCCCCGGACGATCATGTCGGTCTTCGTCTCCGCCCGTTCGGTCAGGGCCCCTGCCGGCACCTCGCCCGCACCGGGCGCACCCGCCTCCCGGGCGCGATCCCCGACCCCCGCCGACCAGCCGGCATAGGCGGCGGCGGTCTCGCGGCCGTAGGCCTCCCTCAACTCGCCGGTGGCGGCGGTGTATTCCGCCGCGCCGGCGACCGTGGACGGATCGGGGCCGGCCGGGGCGGGGAACTTCTCGGCGATGAAGGCGGCGGCGTGTTCCCGCAGCTGTTCGGCGTCCTCCGCCGTCTGTGGCGAGGCGATGCGCATGGCCCCGGCAGCACCGATGGGCCGCCCGTCCGTGCCCGCCCGCTCCGAAAGCCACGCGAAGAAGGGCTGGCCCAGCTCGCGCTCGATGGCCTGCGCGTCCGAACGCACCTGCGCCGCCTGCTCCGACCAGCTCTCCGACTCCTGCCGCGCCAGCGAGGCCCGCTCCTGGAAGCTCCGCATGCGCGCGAGGTTGGCCGACAGGCTCTCGTCGAGGCTGGCGAGCTCCGAGTCCCCGGTCTGCGTGGAATACCGCCGCGAGGCCTCCGCCACACGGCCCCAGGTCTCGGTGACGCCGTGCTGGCGGTCGTATTCCTGCACCCGGTTCCAGGCATCCTGCTCGATGGTCTGGCCGCGCCACATCACCGAGCCGTCGGCGCCGATCTTCACGATCTTGTTCAAGCCGCCGCCCATCTTGGCCTGGCCGGTGAGAATCGCCGCCTGGTTCTTTGAAATCCCGGCAATCTCGGCGAGCTTCTCGACATGGGAGTCGAGCGTCTGCGCCTGCCGGCTTTCCGTCTCCGTCACCCCGCGCGCAAACGCCTCCCCGGTCGAGACGTCGTGGCTGTAGCGTTCCATCAGCGCCGTCGCATCGGTGACGGCGGCGTTGCGCGCCTGGCCGGCCTCGGCCGACCAGTGCTGGGAGATGCCGCGCGCATGGGCCGCCCGCTGCTGGTGGCTGGTCGCCAGCGACTCCGACAGTCTGACGCCGGCGGCCGGGATGCGGCTCGTCGCGGCGCCGGCGTCCGTTACCGCGGTCCCGTCGCCGGTGACGGTGAACCCGGCGCCGGCAGGCGCGTAGCCCGTGTACCGATCGGTATCGACATGGGCGGAGGTCCGGATCTGCCGCCCCTCCAGGGTCGCGAAGCGGTGGGTGTCGTAGCCCGTGTTGGCGAGCGAGAGGTTGCCCGTCGTGCCCTCATGCGCGGCGGAGGAGGCCGCGTCCTGGCCGACCGCGAGGACGGAGGTCGCCAGCACCGTCGCCTTGGAGAGGCCGTAGGCGAGCGCGGCGGCGAGGAACGGCACCGACATGGAGAGGTAGCCCGACATCACCGCGACGTCGGCGGCGACGGCCCGGATCCCCGCCTGCGCCACCAGCGAGATGCCGATGTCGCCCGACGGCATCAGCGCCGCCGCCTGCATGCGCTCGGCCGCCTCGCCCATGCTGATCCGGTGCAGCACGGCGTAGAGCGGACCCCAGGACTGGAGCCATATGAGGCCGGTGACGTAGGACCGGAAGATCGCCGCGCCCGCCGGGGTCAGCATCAGCAGCACCGCCATCGGGAAGGCGCCGACATAGAGGCACTCGAAGACGATACGGAGCAGCGGCACCCAGGTCTCGGCCTGGCGCCCGATGGCGCGGTAGGCCGAGACGGTCTGCGCCTCCGCCCGCGCCTCGGTATAGGCCCGGAGAGCGGCGGCGTTGCCGGCCTCGGCCGCCCATTGCTCGCCGGCGTCGTGGACCGCGTTCAGCACCATCTGCTGGCGCATGATCTCGCCGGCGGAGCGGGACGCCCCTATCAGGAAGTCGTGCGCCGCCGGCAGCGCGGCCAGCAGCTCGGCCCGCGCCAGCGCCTCGGTCCTTGCATCCGGGAATATCCGCCGCCCGAACACCGTGCCGGCGCGCTGGATCTCCGCGTTCCACTGCCCGTTGAGCCGCCCCGCCGCGTCGCGGCAGGTGACGATGGTCCTGTCGACCGTGGT
>JAPPMY010000267.1 GCA_028818855.1 Rhodospirillales bacterium | reverse complement strand
ACAGCTGGCCCCACATGCGGATGCCGTGGAAGACGGTCTGGCCGCCCCGGAGCGTGCTGCCGCCGATGCCGCGCATGGCGATCTCCCTGTCAATGCTTGGTTGCCGCCCGGAGGCGGAGGTGGGCTGGAGGCCGGGTCGAAGCTGAACGGCGCGGAGAGGGGTCCCTGGGATTCCCTTTTCCCGAACCGCCGCTATGCTCGGAGGACATGAACATGAGACGAACATTCCCGGACTCCCGCGCCGCCTGGCGCGCGCCCGCCATCGTGCTGGGCCCGCTGGCGCTGGCCGCGCTGGCGACCGGCGCCGGGGCCGATGCCGCGCTGCTCGGACCGCTGTGGCTGGCGGCCCTCGCCTGGACGGTGCTCGCCAGCCTCACGGGCGCGCTCGGCCGCGCGCTCCGGCACGGCGACCGGTCCGCCTTCGGCGGCGATCGGCTCCCGCACGGCCCGGACGACGGCCTCGACATGGACACCAGGACGGGCATGTACGCCTATCTGCGCGACGAGGAGGACCGGCTGCTCCACGACGGCTGACGCTGCCCGGCCCGGCGTCACGGCGAGGAGTCCTCCCAGCCCCTCTCGTCGGACTTCCGCCCGCCATTGCCTCCCCCGCCCGGCGCGGCGTCGGGCACGGCGTTCTTCGCGGTGCCGTAGAGCTTGCCGGCGAGCCAGTCGCCGATCACCGGCAGGTTCTCCGTCGCCTGTTGCTCGAAGGGCTTGTTCCTCTCGACCGCGACCCCGGCGCGGCCCTCCGCCACCTCCTGCCCGGTCACCGTCTGCCGCGCCTCGCGCGCCGCTTCCTTCATGGTCATCTCGGTCTTCGTCTCGACCCGCTCCTCCATCGCCCGCACGTCCGTCTCGCCAGGCCGGGGCACTCCGGCGTCGCGCGCGCGGTCTCGTACCGCCTCAGACCAGCCGCCATACGCCGCCGCGGTTTCGCGCCCGTAGGCGCCGCGCAGCTCGCCGGCCGCACCCTCGTATTCCGCCGCGCCGCCGACCGACGCCGGATCGGGACCGGCCGGAGCGGGGAACTTCTCGGCGATGAAGGCCGCGGCGTGCTCGCGCAGGGCCTCGGCGTCCTCCGGGGTCTGGGGCGAGGCGATGCGCATGGCCCCGGCGGCGCCGATCGGGCGGCCGTCCGATCCCTCCCGCTCCGACAGCCAGGCGAAGAAGGGCTGGCCCAGCTCGCGCCCGATTCCCTGCGCGTCGGAGCGCACCTGCGCGGCCTGCTCCGACCAGCTCTCGGATTCCTGGCGGGCCAGAGACGCACGCTCCTGGAAGCTGCGCATGCGGGTGAGGTTGGCGCTGAGGCTCTCGTCGAGGCTCGCCAGTTCCGAATCCCCCGTCTGGGTCGAGTATTTTCGTGACGCATCCGCAACCTGCGACCAGGTTTCGGTCACGCCGTGCTGGCGGTCGTATTCCTTGACGGCGTTCCAGGCGTCGCGCTCGATGGTCTGGCCGCGCCACATCGCCGAGCCGTCCGCGCCGAGCTTGACCACGAAGTCCCAGCCGCCGCCGACCTTCGCCTGGCCGGTCAGCACCGCCATCTGCTCCTTCGAGATTCCCGCGGTCTCCGACATCTTTTCGACATGCGACTCCAGCGCCTGGACCTGGGCGCTCTCGCTCTCGGTCACGCCGCGCGCATACGCCTCGCCCGTGGAGACGTCGTGGCTGTAGCGCTCGATCAGCCCGGTCGCGTCGGTGACGGCGGCGTTGCGCGCCTGGCCGGCCTCCGCCGACCAGTGCCGCGAGAGGCTGCGGGCCTCCGCCGCGCGGGTTTCGTGGCTGGTGGCGAGGGATTCCGAGAGCCGCACGCCCGCCGCCGGGATGCGGCTGGTGGCGGCCCCGGCGTCGGCAATCGGCGTGCCGTCGCCCGCCACGGTGAACGCCGCGCCCGCGGGCGCGTAGCTCGTGAACCGGTCGGTGTCGACATGGGCCGAGGTGCGGATCTGGCGCCCCTCCAGCGTCGCGAACCGGTGCGTGTCGTAGCCGGTGTTGGCGAGGCTGAGGTTGCCCGTGGTGCCCTCATGCGCCGCCGCCGATGCGGCGTCCTGGCCGACCGCCAGCACGGACGTGGCCAGCACCGTCGCCTTCGACAATCCATACGCCAGCGCGGCGGCGAGGAACGGCACCGACATCGAGAGGTAGCCCGACATGACCGCGACGTCAGACGCCACTGCCCGGATGCCCGCCTGGGCCACCAGCGAGATGCCGATATCGCCGCCCGGCATCAGCGCCGCCGCCTGCATCCGCTCGGCCGCCTCGCCCATCGAGATCCGGTGCAGCACGGCGTAGAGCGGCCCCCAGCTCTGGAGCCACACCAGCCCCGTCACATAACTCCGGAAGATCGCCGTCCCCGCGGGCGTCAGCATCAGAAGCACCGCCATCGGGAACGCCCCGACATAGAGGCACTCGAAGACGATGCGCAGCAGCGGCACCCAGGTCTCGG
>JAPPMY010000095.1 GCA_028818855.1 Rhodospirillales bacterium | reverse complement strand
TCGTCAACCGGCGCGCAAGCCTCGACGCGAGCGTCGAGCGGGCGCTGTTCCGGGGTACGGTCGGCGAAGCGGCGGCGGTCGAGTTCTCCGCCTTCCTCAAGGTCTGGCGCGAGCTGCCCCATCCCAGGGCCGTCATCGACGATCCCGACAACGCCCTCGTGCCGGACAACGCCAGCGCGCTGATCGCGCTCTGCGGCTCGCTCTACCGCATGGCCGACGACATCACGCTGGATGCCATCGTCACCTACGCGAAGCGGCTCAGGCGCGAGGTCGGCGAGTTCCTGGTCGGCTCCTGCATAAGGCGCGATCCGGACCTCCAGCGCTCGCCCGCCTTCATCCGCTGGGCCGCCGCCCGGACCCAGTAGTAACCCCATCGGGAGATCACGCCCCATGAACCTCACCCACGACGCCATGCTGGTCAGCCTCAGGATCGCCGCCTGGTCGGGCCGGCTCTACGACCGCCAGGCCTCGACCCATGTCGCGGTCCATCACGAGGCCAGCACCGCCGCCGGGCGCTACAACAAGTGCCTGCTGCCCCGGACCGCGTTTGCCGCGATCAACTCGACCATGAGCGCGGCGCGCACGGCCCATTACGCCCAGTCCCTGCCCTGGGACGACCAGGGCAGCCGATTGCTCCCCGTCGCCAACTACGAGCGCTACACGGAACTGATGGACGGGCTCCGGGAGCGCATGATCCGCGAGCGCGCCCGCTTCATCGAGGACTACGAGGACAATATCGACAAGGCGCGGCTCGACCTCGGCAAGTTGTTCCGCATCGCCGAGTATCCGTCGAAGGAGGACCTGCACGGCAAGTTCGGCATGCGCTACCGGATTATCCCGGTGCCGGACGCCGACCACTTCATGGCGAAGCTGGCGTCCGACGACACCGACCGGGTGAAGCGCGACATCGAGAGCCAGATCGAGGAGCGCCTGCACGACGCGGTGGGCGACCTCTACCGCCGTCTCGGCGAGGCGGTCGAGCGGGTCTCCGAGCGTCTCCGGGAAGACGACGAGGGCAAGCCGCTCGTGTTCCGGGATTCGATGATCGGCAACATCCGCGAGCTGGTCGACATCGTACCGCGTCTCAACATCTTCGGCGACGAGACGCTGGCGCAGCTCTGCGGCCAGGTGAAGGACAGGATCGCGAGCGTCGAGCCGGATGCGCTGCGCCCGTCGAAGAACTTCGACCCGGTCGCCCGCGCCAGCGTCAAGCGCGAGGCCGACGCGCTGAAGGAGCGGTTCGCGGGGTATTTCGCGCCGGCGGCCGGCACCCCTGCCGAGCCCGTCCGGGAGGCGGCGTGATGGCCTCTCGCGCTCACCGGGAGTCCGCCGAGCGGGTCAGCCGCTGCGTGACGGCGCTGCTGCGCGAGCAGCCCTTCTTCGGCTCGCTCGCGCTCCGGCTGCCGATCCGGGCCGATGCCGGCCGCGAGACGCTGGCCAGCGACGGGCGGGAGATCCGCTATGCGCCCGAGTGGGTCGCGGAGACGGATGCCCATGCCGTCGAGACGGCGATCGCCCGCGTAGTGCTGGCCTGCGCGCTCAAGCACCACACGCGGCGCGGCGTGCGCGACCCGGAACGCTGGCAGCGCGCCTCCCAGCTGGTCACCCACGGCCTGCTGCGCGACGCGGGTTTCACCCTGCCGTCCGACGCCGAGGCGTGGGACGGCATCAGCGTCGAGCAGGCCTACGACCGCCTGCCCGAACCCGAGCCGGACCAGTCTGGCGATGACGGCGAACCTTCCCCCGGTGGTGGCGATGCCGGTGGCGACGGTGCCGGTGAGGACGATGATTCGCTCGATAGCGGCGATGGCGATTCTACCGATCCCGGCGCCGGCCCGGATTCTGACCAACCCGGCCAGGAGAGCGGTAGCGACGCATCATCGAGCTGCGATCCCGCCGGCACCGGCGAGGTCATGGACGCCCCGGCCGGCGGGGGCGACGGTGAAGACGGCGATGCCGGGCCGTCCGCGCGCGACGTCGCCGCCGAGGAGCAGGCCTGGGACGAGGCCATGCACCAGGCGGCCAGCCTCGCCAAGGCGGAGGGCCGGATGCCGGGCGCCGTCGAGGAGACCGTGCGCGGCGCCCATGCCTCGACGGTCGACTGGCGAGCGCTGCTGCGCCGCTTCATGACCGACGCCGCGATGCGCGACTATTCCTGGAGCGTGCCCAACCGGCGCTTCATCGATTCCGGGCTCTACCTGCCGTCGATCCGTTCGGAGGGGATCGACGCGATCGCGGTGTTGATCGACACGTCGGGTTCGCTGCCGGCCGAGACGCTCGCCGCCTTCTGGTCGGAGGTGCGCGAGGTCGCGGCGGAGATCGAGCCGGAGCGCGTTGTCCTGCTCCAGGTCGACACCGCGGTGCGCGACGCCGCCGAATACGTTGCCGGCGATCTTCCCGACGAGATCGTCGTCAGGGGACGGGGCGGGACGGATTTCCGGCCGGGTTTCG
>JAPPMY010000080.1 GCA_028818855.1 Rhodospirillales bacterium | reverse complement strand
GCACCGGGAACCAGAAGGCGGTGATCGCCACCTTCACTCACGAGGTCTCGCGCAACCTGGATCCTCAGCTTCACACGCATGCGGTCATCGCGAACATGGTGCTGGGCGAGGACGGGGGAACGCCCCGGTCCGGCAAGTGGCGCACCATGGCGAACGAGAAGCTCTACGCCTGCAAGATGCTGATCGGCGCGATGTACCGCGCGGAGCTGGCGCGGGGCCTGCAAGAGCTGGGGTATCGGGTCGAGAAGACGCATGCGGACGGGCGCTTCGAGATTGCGGGCGTAGGGCGTCCCGTGATCGAAGCCTTTTCCACGCGCCGCGCGGAGATCGAGGCGGCGATGGCGGCGCAGGGTCTTGGGGATACGGCGCAGGACCAGCGTCTCGCGCAGCGCGCGGCGCTGATGACCCGCGCCCACAAGCGCGAGGTGGACAGGGACGCGCTGCGCGAGAGCTGGCAGCGACAGGCGGCGGCCCTGGGCTTCGATGCACGGGAGCTGGTCGGCGAAGCCAGGCACTGGCAGGCGGCCCACGTTGAGCGGCCTCTCGCTCCGGCAGATCTGGACCGGGAGGCCGATCCCGGCATGACGACTGAAGCGGACCGGGCCGCCGCCTGGGCGGTGGCGCACCTCTCCGAGAGGGAGGCGGTATTCTCGCGAACCGACCTGCTCACCTCCGCCCTCACCTGGAAGCCCGGCGCGGTGAGCATCGGTGAGGCGGAGGCTGCTGTCGGGCGCCTGGAGAAGGCCGGCACCCTGCTGGCTGCGGACTACCCGGTGCCGGGGGACTCGCTCACCACCGACAGGACCGTCGCCGACGAGCGCGAGACCATCGCTCTCATGGAGCGCGGGCAGGGACGGGGCGCGGCCCCGATGCGCGGCCGCGCCGTCGACAAGGCGCTTCGAAACGGACCCCTGACCCAGGGACAGAAGGAGGCGGTGAAGCTGATCCTGTCGGAGAAGGATCGCGTCGTGGGCGTGCAGGGCTTCGCCGGCACCGGCAAGACCACGATGCTCAACAGGGCGCGCGCGCTGCTGGAGAAGCGCGGCTTCGAGGTCAGGGGGCTTGCGCCGTCGGCGTCCGCCGCGCGCACCCTCGATGCCGAGGCCGGGATCGCGAGCGAGACCCTGCAGGGTTTTCTGGCCCGCAACGCGGGCGTTGCCGAGGGCCGGCTCTCCCGCAGGGGCGAGCGGGCCATGAAGGAGCAGTTCAAGAAAGCCGTCCTGGTGGTGGACGAGGGCTCGCTCGCCTCCACCGTGCAGGCACGCGACCTGCTGAGGATCGCCAACGCGCTCCGCATCCCCCGCGTGGTGCTGGTGGGCGACGAGAAGCAGCTGGATGCCGTCGACGCCGGCAAGCCCTTCGCGCAGCTGCAGGGCGCCGGCATGAAGTGCGCGGTGATGGACGAGATCGTGCGCCAGCGCGAGCCGGCGCTGAAGGAGGCCGTCGAGGCAAGCCTTGCGGGCGACATCCAAAGGGCCTTCGAGAAGCTGGGCGACAAGGTCGCGGAGGTGAAGGCGGACAACCTCGCCGGGGCTGCGGCCGCGCGCTGGCTCGCGCTCTCGGCCGAGGAACGGCAGGCCACGGGGCTGATGGCCCCCAGCCATGCGCTCAGGGAGAAGATCAACGCCATCGTCCGCGAGCGTCTCATCCGGGACGGCACCATTGGCGGGCCGGCCGTGACCGGCGAGAGGCTGGTCTCGCGTGGCTATACCAATGCGGAGAAAGCGCTCGCCGCCAACTACGCCCCCGGCGACGTGGTGGCCTTCCACCGCCGCTACAAGCGTCTCGGGGTCGACAAGGGCGACGAGCTGCGTGTCGCCGCCGTGGACCGCGCAGCAGGCGTGGTCACGCTCCAGGGCAAGGACGGCGCCACCGTCGCCTGGGAGCCTGCGAGGCTGGCGGCGCGACGGGGCGGGGTGGAGGTCCATGCCGCAGACGCCATGGAGCTTCGCCGCGGCGACCGCGTGTGCTGGACCCGCAACGACATGAGGCACGGTCTGATGAACAGCGGCACGGCAGAGGTGACGGCGGTCGGCGAGAAAGCCGTCTCCTTCCGGCTGGAGGACGGCAGGGCGCTGACGCTGCGCCGGGACGATCCGCAGCTTCGCCATATCGACCGGGCCTGGGCGGCGACGGTGCACGCCTTCCAGGGCCGCACCGTGGACCGGGTGATCGCAGCGATGGAGGCGGAGCACGCTCATCTCACCACCCGGAAGACGTTCTACGTGGAGATCAGCCGTGCGCGCCTTCACGCCGAGCTCGTGACCGACGACCGGTGCGCCCTGCAGGAGCGCCTGGAGGCGGCGACGGGCGAGCGCTTCGCCGCGCTCGAAGCCATCGCGCCGTCGCTGGCGGAAACTTCGGTGAGGGAAGCAAAGGCCGCAGAAGCAGCGGTGCGCCCACCGCCGGAGCCGGATGCCAAGACCGTGCAACAACGGCGCGACCGTGGGCAGGACCCACC
>JAPPMY010000169.1 GCA_028818855.1 Rhodospirillales bacterium | reverse complement strand
GCCGCCAAAGATCAGCGTCACGATGTCGAAATACGCCACAGCGCACATTCCTCATCTTCACGCGGTGTGCCGCACACCCCGCAACTTCGCCGACGATGTCGAGTTTCGTCTCCACCCGGAGGAAGGCGTGATCCACGTCCGCTCCGCGTCGCGCTTCGGCATCGGCGACATAGGGGTGAATCGAGAGCGCGTCGAGGCCATTCGCCGGCGGCTTCAGGCCACGTGAGCGCCGGCCGCAAGGCCGGTTCCCGGCGATCGGGTCATGATGGCAATGTGGGAAACGTCACGGTCACGCGCAGGCCACCCAGCGGACTGTCGCCGAGCACGAGCGAGGCGCGGTGCAGGGCAGCGACGCCCGCGACGAGGCTGAGCCCGAGGCCGCTGCCGCCGCCGGTGCGGCTCGCGTCGAGGCGGACGAAGCGTTGCAGCACGCGATCCCGCTCTTCCGCCGGGATGCCGGGGCCCGAATCCTCCACCGTGAGCCGCACCGTATCCCCGTCTCCACGGGCGAGGCTCACCCCGATCCGGCCATCGGGCGTGTAGGCGAGCGCGTTGTCGAGCAGGTTGGCGACGAGCTGGGAGAGGAACTCGGCGTGGCCGGCCACGGGCTCCGTCTCCTCCAGCGAAGTCTCGATCACGAGGCCCTTCCGTTCGGCGAGCGGGGCGTAAAGCTCGACCATGTCGGCGGCAATCGTGCCGAGGTCGACAGGCACCATGGCGATGCCCGCCTTGCCCGATTCTGCGCGGGTGATCTCCATCAGCGTGGCGAAGGTGCGCAGGATGGCGTCGGTCTCGGCGATCGCATGCTCGAGGGCGGCGCGGTGGCCGTGCTCGTCCGCCGGGCCCTCGCGGAGCGCCAGCTCCAGCCGCGCTTTCAGCCTGGTGAGCGGGCTGCGCAGGTCGTGCGCGACGCTGTCGGTCACCGTTCGCAGGCCCGTCATCAGCGTCTCGATCTCGTCCAGCATCTCGTTGACCGTGATGGAGAGACGGTCGAACTCATCGCCCACGCCCGTGACCGGCATGCGCCGCGAGAGGTCGCCCCGCACGATCCGCTGGCCGGTCTCGCGCACGGCATCGACGCGGCGCAGCATCCGCCGGCTCATGACAAGCCCGCCGAGGAGGCCGAGGACGAGCGTGATCCCGAGCGCGCCGCCGACCGATTCCAGGATGAGCCCCTCGAAATCCGCGCGCCCGCGGGGGTCACGGCCGACGAGCAGGCGGAAGCCGCCCGGCAGCACGAAGGTGCGGGCGCGGATCGTCCCGTGCACCGCGTCGCCTCCCGCGCGCCGGGCCGAAATCTCCACCCAGCCGTCCTCGGCGCCGGCGGCCTCGCGCGGCCATGCGCTCAGGTTGCCGGCGAGCCGCCGCAGCCCCGGATCGGCGAGGAGGTAGACGCTGTCCGGATCGCCGAAAGCGCCGCTTCGCTCCTCGATGACGGCGATCAGCTGGCCCATGCCCCGCGCCCGGTACTGCTCGGCGAGACCGCGAACCTCGGCCTCGATGGTGTCCGAGGTCTGGCTGTCGATGACCCGCACCGTGGTCCAGTAGATGAAGGCGAGCAGCACCAGGACCGAGGCGCCGAAGAGGGCGACGTAGAGAAGGGAGAGCCGGAACGTGGAGGTCCGGAGCAGCCTAGCCGTCGGCACGTCCTGCTTCCTCGTGCGAGGGCGCGCGAAAGCAGTATCCCACGCCCCGCACGGTGTGGATGAGGGGCGTGTCGAAGCCCTTGTCGATCTTGCCGCGAAGCCGGCTCACGTGAACGTCGATCACGTTGGTCTGGGGGTCGAAGTGATAGCCCCAGACGTGCTCCAGAAGCATCGTGCGCGTGACCACCTGGCCGGCGTGGCGCATGAAGTAGGCGAGCAGGGTGAACTCCCGCGGCTGCAGGGCGATCTCGCGGCCCGCGCGGCGCACCACCCGGGCGAGCAGGTCCATCTCGAGATCCGCGAGGCCGAGGCGCGTCTCGCCGGCGCCGCCGCCCGCCCGCCGCGTCAGCGCCTCGAGCCGCGCCAGCAGCTCGGAGAAGGCGAAGGGCTTGGTCAGATAGTCGTCGCCGCCGGCCCTGAGCCCCTCCACGCGGTCGTCCACCTGGGCGAGCGCGCTCAGGATGAGCACCGGCGTGCGCCGGCCCTTGCGCCGCAGCGTCTCGATCAGCGCAAGGCCGTCGAGGCCCGGCAGCATGCGGTCGACCACCAGGGCATCGAAGCGGTTGTCCAGCGCGAGCGCGAGCCCGTCCGCCCCGTCGTGGGCAAGCTCGACCACGTGGCCGCTCTCGCTCAGGCCTTTCTCGAGGTAGCGGGCGGTTTCGACGTCGTCTTCGACGACCAGCACGTGCATGGCTGCAACCTTGGCAGGCCACGCGCAGCGATCAAGGGCCTCGCCGCGCCCTCAACACATTGTGTGCGCCGGCCGGCGCCGCGTGGTCAGCCTTTCAGATGCGCGCGACGGCGAAGCTTAGGCGCTCAAGGCTGCCGTTGTCTGTCGCGTCGTTAAGGAGAATGCGTCACCCATGTTCTTCGATTATGGCGGTTTCTTGGCATAGAAATGCGGTTCATTCGTTGCGAAAGGTGTATTGCAACAATTGAGGGCTTGGACTTCCCGATTTCAGCAATGGTGCCTCTAACGTGAAGGCGGTGTGACCAGAACACTATTTCTCGCAATCCGAAGAACTGCAATTAAATCCGGTACTTTCGCCACACCCTTTGGCTTCAGATGGCGCTTGAGTCATTCTCGAGTACTATAACTGTCTGGCTCAAAACCAAATTGTCCGGGGAAAGAACCACCGAATAAGCGCAAATTGGGGAAGACGCCCTCTAGCTTTCCACTGCCAAATTGCTGTCCGCGACACGTAGATTTGATGTTTCTAGTTTGAAAAAGTTGCGTACGAATTGGAGGAAGAGGAGTAAATCGGGGTACGTTCATGATGACGCTGGAAGAATGCGATTACAGGGACCACAGAAGAATCACGCGGATAGAGGGAACGATGGTGTGCAGGGGCGTAATGGGCAGGGTCCAGGAAACCTACTACGAGACAAGGCAAGAGTGTCGGAACGAGACTAAAATGGTGCGCGTCTGCCCGGATCGACTCGTGACCAAGCTGAGGTGACATTCGCAGCACATCGGGGTGGAGCGGGGCCCCTTGGGCCGAGCGAGCCGATGACCCGCCCCGCGCTCAAGCTCTCGCCGTAGCCGCCCTCCCAGCGCGGGCCCGGTGCGGCGAAAGCGGTCCTGTCCCCACCGCGTCGATCAACCGGCGCGAGGCCCCGGCGAAGAACGCCGGGCCGTCGTCATGGCGGACCCAGGCCGGGACGCGGGTCAAGGCGTCGCGTAACGCCCCTGGCTCACTTGCGGCGGCGGGCCGGTGCCGCGCCGTAGAGGGCGAGCCGCACCGCGCGCCATGCGGCCTCCAGCCCGCTGCGCAGCCGGGCGCCATCGCGCGCCAGCAGGCGCACGCCGACGCCGGCCGCGTTGGGGAGGGCCGAGGCGCCGCCATAGAACGAGTCCGTCGGCGCAAGCGCCGCGCGGAGTTCGGCCAGGATCGGCTCGCAGGCGGGGCCGCGGTGGGCGACCACGAAGCTGCCCTGCGCGGGCCAGCGCGCGATCTCGCCCGCTCCCTCTGCCAGCCGGTCGCCGGCGAGCGCATAGCGCTCCAGCACGAGCAGGCGTCCTCTCTCGTCGCTGATCCGCAGCGCGGCCTCGAAGCTCTCGAAGCGGCGATCCTCGCCGCCGGGGTCGTGGTGGGCAAAGCTCTCCGAAGCAATGACGGTGGCATCGGCGGACGCCTCGATCTCCAGCACCGAGGTGAGCCGGGCGCCCGGAAACATGATCAGCGGGTCCGGCAGGTATTCGAGCAGCGCGCCGTCGGCCGCCTCCAGCGCCACCGTCTGCCGCGCCGGCGCGGCGGGCATGCGGTGCACGATGGTGGCCGCCTGGGTGGTCACGTGGGCGGCGCTGCCGGCGGCCGCGCTGCAGGTCATGCGCAGGTCCTCGCCCTGGTAGATGCCGCCGGAGACCGACTGCAGGTAGAGCGTCAGCGCGCCTGCCGGCACCTCGTCGAAATGGAACGGCCGGGTGATGTGGAACGGGTAGCCCACCCGCTGGCGAGCGATGTAGCTCCGGCCATCGGGCGCGCGGGCGAAGCGGAGCGCCGCTTGCGGCCCCTCGTTGGGCCGGGCGTCCGGCAGGGCGGTGGCAGCCAAGGAGCGCTCAGCGCAGCAGGTAGTTCTGGCCGAGGGTGACCTTGTCGATCGGCTCGCACGCAGCCAGCGTCCCGTCGACGAAGACCTCGAAAGTCTGGCTATCGACGCGGATGTCGGGGCAGGCGTCGTTGTGCAGCATGTCCTTCTTGGTGAGCCTGGTGAAGCTCCCGATCGGCAGGATCGGCTTGCGCAGCCCGATGCGGCCCGGCACGTCGATGTCGAGCGCGCGCCGGTGGGCGAAGACGGCGCTCAGCGTCGCCGGCGCGCGCCCGTGGTGGCCGAACTGGGGCCGCATGACGACCGGCTCGGTCTGGAAGTAGCTGCCCGAGGGATCGCCGCTCAGGGCCCAGGCGACGAAGCCGCCCTTGATCACGCCGAAGGGCTTGATGCCGAAGAAGGCGGGCTTCCAGGTGACCAGATCGGCCATCTTGCCGGGCTCCAGCGAGCCCACGTACTGGTCGACGCCGAACGCGATCGCCGGGTTGATGGTGTATTTCGCGATGTAGCGCTTGATGCGCTCGTTGTCGGCGTCGGCGGTGGTCTCCTCCGGCAGGCGCCCGCGCTGGTCCCGCATCTTGGAAGCCAGCTGCCAGCAGCGCGTGATCACCTCGTTGATCCGCCCCATGCCCTGGCTGTCGGAGCCGAACATCGAGACCGCGCCGATGTCGTGCAGCACGTCCTCGGCCGCGATGGTGCCGTGGCGCACCCGGCTCTCGGCGAAGGCCACGTCCTCCGGCAGGTCGAAGCGCAGCAGGTGGCAGGCCATGGTCATGTCGAGCTGCTCGTCGAAGACGTTGACCGTGTAAGGGTTGGTCGGGTTGGTGGAGGACGGCAGGCAGTGCGGCTCGCCGTTGCAGCGGATGATGTCCGGCGCATGGCCGCCGCCGGAGCCTTCCGTGTGATACATGTGGATGGTGCGGCCCGCGATCGCCGCCATCGTGTCCTCGTAGAAGCCGGACTCGTTCAGCGTGTCCGTGTGGATCTGGACCGGGAAGTCGTGCTCGGCGGACGCCCGCAGGCAGGCGTCGATGGTGGCCGGCATGGCGCCGTAGTCCTCGTGGATCTTCACGCCGATGATGGCGCCGTCGAGGTGCTCGGCGACGGTCGCCGGGTCGTGGGACGAGCCGCGGCCGAAGAATCCGAAGTTGACCGGCCAGGCTTCCGATGCCTCCAGCATGCGGTAGGTGTTCCAGGGGCCGCCGCAGTCGATGGCGAAGAGCGGCCCCATGGTGCCGCCGATCATGGTGGTGAGCCCGCTCGCCAGCGCATGGTTGCACTGCTCCGCCGACATCCAGTGGACGTGCACGTCGATGCCGCCCGGTGTCACGATGAGGCCGCCGGCCGGGTAGTAGGTGGTGTTGGGGCCGCAGACGAGATTGGGATCCACGCCATCCTGGGTGTTGGGGTTGCCGGCCTTGCCGACGCCCGCGATCTTGCCGTCCTTGATGCCGATGTCGGCCTTCACCAGGCCCAGCACCGGGTCGATGACGGTCGCGTTTTCCACCAGCATGTCGATGGCGCCGTCGGCGGCAGAGGTGTGGGCGTCGTAGGACATGCCGTCCCGCATCACCCGGCCCGCGCCGGTCCAGCACTCGTCGCCGTAAGAGGTGTGGTCGTGCTCGATCTCGCCGATCAGCGCGGTGTCGCCCAGCCTGATCTTGTCGCCCTTGGTCGGCCCGTAGTAGCGGGCATAGGTCTCGCGCGCGATCTTCACCATCTGCCTAGGCTCCCCGGAAGCCGCCCGCCCTCGCGCGGGCGATCGCCTGTTCCTTGACCTCGGGCGAGTCGATCATGCCCTCGGTGAGGCTGCTGAAGCCGCTGATGCGGCCCCGGCCGCCGAACGCCACGAGCGCCACCTCCTTCTCCTGTCCCGGCTCGAAGCGGACGGCCGTGCCCGACGGGATGTCGAGGCGCATGCCGAAGGTCGATGCCCGGTCGAACTCCAGCGCCCGGTTGACCTCGAAGAAGTGGAAGTGGCTGCCGATCTGCACCGGGCGGTCGCCGGTGTTCGTCACCCTGACGGATCCCGTCCTCCGGCCCGCGTTCAGCTCGATCTCCTCGTCCGGCGTGATGATCTCGCCGGCGCGGGGGCCGGGCGGGGTCTCCACCTTGCCGGGGCGGATCGGCTGATGCACCGTGATGAGCTTGGCACCGTCCGGGAACACCGCCTCCACGTGGATCACCGGAATGAGCTCCGGCACGCCCGGCATCACGTCGTCCGAGGTGAGGATCTCCGCGCCGTAGCCCATGAGGTCCTTGAGAGGGCGGCCTTCGCGCGCGCACATCAGCAGCTCGTCGCAGATGTAGGCCATAGCCTCCGGGTGGCTGAGCTTGATGCCGCGGCGCCTGTGCTCGCGGGCAAGCTGGGCGGCGTTGAAGATGGTGAGCCGCTCCTGCTCCGTCGGGGTGAGGTTCATCGCGCGTTGCCTCCCTCTTGCGTCACGTCACCAGAGTAGTCGGCGGCACGCGCCGAAAACAGCCGAATTTGCCGCGGCCCGCCCCTTGCATAGACTCGAGTCCGCGCAGGGAGGGAGAGTCGCCCATGATTGCCAACACCAACCGCAAGATCGTGCTCGCCGCGCGCCCGGTGGGGCCGCCGAAGGAGACGGACCTCCGGCTCGTCGAGGGGCCGGTGCCTGCGCCGGAGGACGGCGAGCTGCTGGTGCGCACGATCTGGCTCTCCCTCGACCCCTACCAGCGGCTTCGCATGGGCACGGACCTCCGCTACTACCCGCCGCTTGCGCTTGGCGAGGTGATCGTGGGCGGTGCGGTGAGCCGCGTGGTGGAGAGCCGGCATCCGGGCTTCGCGCCCGGCGACATCGTCGACGACTACACCGGCTGGCAGGACTACGCCATCGCGCAAGGCGCGAGCGCCCGCAAGGTAGACCCGGCACTGGGGCCGCTCTCGACCGCCATCGGCGTGCTCGGCATGCCGGGGCTCACCGCCTACCTCGGCCTCGTCAAGGTGGGCCGGCCCGCGCCCGGCGATACGGTCGTGATCTCGGCGGCGTCGGGCGCGGTCGGCGCGGTCGCGGGCCAGGTGGCGAAGATCGCCGGCTGCCGCGTCGTCGGTATCGCCGGCGGGGCGGAGAAGCTGCGCTATCTCACAGGCGCGCTCGGCTTCGACGAGGCCATCGACCGCCACGGGGACGACCTGTCCGGCGCCCTCGCCGCGGCGTGTCCGGACGGCATCGACGTCTACTTCGAGAACGTCGGCGGGCCCATCGGCGATGCGGTCTATCCGCTGCTCGCCCACGGTGCCCGCGTGGTGATCTGCGGCGGCATCTCCCACTACAACGCGACCGAGCCGCCCAGGGTCGCGAGCCACCTCGCGCCCATCCTCTTCACCGAGACCGAGGTGAAGGGCTTCAACATCTTCTCCTACGGCGCGCACTACGAGCACGCGCGAAAGCGCCTCGCCCGCTGGCTCAGCGAGGGCCGGCTGGCCTTCAGGGAGGATGTCGTCGACGGCCTCGAGAGCGCGCCTGCGGCCTTTCAGCGCCTCTTCGACGGGCGCAACTTCGGCAAGCTGCTGGTCAGGGTCTCGGCCGAGTAGCCCGCCCGTCCCGACCGCTACTCGTGGCTATGGATGTGGTCGCGGCCGACGCGGATGCAGACCGGCACGGGGCGGTCGCCGTCGGCGTCGGGGGCCGAGGCGTGCATGTGCTCCAGCTCCTCCAGCACGACGGCGGTGATGTAGGGGATCGGCAGGTCCATCGCCACGCTTACCGGAAACCAGCCGAGGTCGAGCAGCTCGCCGTTGCCCGCGAGCGTCCCCGACGCATCGTCCGCGCGGGCCAGGAAGAAGCGCGCGTTGAAGCGCCGCGGCAACCCCGGCGGCGTGACCGCGCGGTAGATGTAGTCGAGCCTGTCGAGCGCGGGCGCGAGCCCGGTCGCGTGGAAGGCCTGCCACTCGGGCCGCAGCCGCCCGTTCACCGCCGGCGCCTCCAGGCCGAGCGCGAGCCCCGTCTCCTCGAAGGTCTCGCGCACGGCCGCAGCGGCCAGCGAGCGGGCACGCGCCGGCGTGCACGCGCGCGCAAGCCGCGCGGCTACGCCGGGTCGAAGCTCCGTCGCCGGGCGCACCCAGCGATCGCAGGCCTCGACACCCCCGCCGGGAAACACGTACTGGTCCGGCATGAAGACCTGGCGGCTGGGGCGACGGCCCATCAGCACCTCGGGCCCGCGAGCGCTGTCCCGCACCAGGACCAGCGTCGCGGCGTCCTTCGGCCGGGGGCTGCGGCGGCTCACGCCATCCGCTCTCCGTCCGATGCGCCGCTCTCTCCGGGCTTCAGTCACCGACGAAGATGACGCCCCACTGGTTGTCGGTGACTTCGCCGGCGCCGGAGACGGTAAAGTTGGAGGTGATGATGCCGGTGGCGCCTGCGAGCGGGCCCGTGCCGCCGTCGATCCGCCAGCTGATCCCGCCGTGCGTAAGCCCGTCCACCGCGCTCGGCCCCATCCATCCGGTGCCGATGGTGCTGAAGTCGATGGTGCCGGCCTCGCCAAAGTCGATGGTGCCGTCCTCGGTGAACGAACCGTCCTCGAGCATCTGCACGTTGGACGTGAAGGACGCCCTCTGCCCCGCCGCCTCGTCGATGGAAAGCGTGGGTCCGCCCGCGCCCAGCGCGGTCGAGAGCCCGTTCGTGGTGGACCCCGACTTGGCCCAGAGCTCGTTTTCCTTGCCCTCCTTCGGCCCGGCGGACCCTTTGAATTGCATGGCGTAGCCGATCTGACTCATTGGTTGCTCTCCCGTTTGCCCGCACGGCCCCCGCCCCTGCGGGACCCCGCCGTTCCAATCGCCGGCGCATCATACGCGCTAGCCGGCGCCATGCCGATGGCGGATTCGACCGCGCTTCGACGCATTGACGAACATTGCGCCCTGGCGTGGTTTCCGTTACCTCTCAAGGCTGTGCGGAAGGAACGCGGCGGGCCGGCATGGACGGGAGCGGCATGGCGGGTGCGGTTTCTGACCCCGCCGGCGGTCCGGCGGTGAGAGCCTGCGCATGACGGTCGCCGCGGGCCGGAACCCGCACTTCACCCACCGTGCGAGCCTCTTCGCCGACCGGCATTTCAAGTGGCTGGTGATTGCGCCGTCGATCATCGTGCTCCTGCTGATCGGCATCTACCCGATCGTCCACACCGGCATCGTCAGCTTCCAGGACATCACCATGCTGGCCGAGGACACCTCGTGGTCCGGCGGCAAGCACTATGCGGCCCTCTTCTCGGATACGCGCCTCTGGGAATCGATGGGCCACACCTTCCTGATCCTGGCGATCGCGCTCCCCATCGAGCTGGTGCTGGGCCTGCTCATGGCGCAGCTTTTCCTGGAGAAGATGCCGCTCAAGCAGGTCTTCGTGGCCCTGCTGATCATTCCGACCGTGATCTCGCCCATCGTCGCGGGCTCCACCTGGCGGCTGATGTTCGACAACCAGTACGGGCCGATCAACCAGATCATCAACTGGTTCACGACGGAGCCGGTGGCGATCCTCTGGCTCTCGCGGCCGGAATGGGTCTATCCGGCGATCCTGGTCTGCGAGGTGTGGCAGTGGACGCCGTTCATGTTCCTGATCCTGCTGGCCGCGCTCTCCAACGTCGACCGCAGCCTGATCGAGGCGGCTGAGATCGACGGCGCCTCGTTCTGGAAGATCTTCTTCAGGATCACGCTGCCCGTCATCAAGCCGGTGCTCATCATCGCCATCCTGATCCGCGCGCTCGACCTCTTCCGCATCTTCGACATCATCTGGGCGATGACCAAGGGCGGCCCCGGCACGATGACCGAGACGATCTCGATCTACACCTACATCCGGGCCTTCAAGGAGTTCGAGACGAGCTATGCCGGGGCGATCGCCTTCCTGGTGATCATCCTGCTCTCGATCATTGTCATCTTCGCTCTGAAACGCGTGGAGATCGCGCGATGACGGTATCCGACACGTCTGCCCCCCAGCCCACCAGCAGGTGGCCGCGCTGGCTCACCCGCGAGCGCCGGCGCATGGCCTGGCGCTTCCTGATCGCGCTGGTGGTGTTGGCGTTCTTCCTCTTCCCGGTCTACTGGCTGTTCATCACCTCGATCAAGTCGGCAGGCGACATCTTCGCCCGCCCGCCGGTCTGGTTCCCCGAGCAACCGAACTTTCGCATCTTCGGGGTGCTCTTCAAGGACGGCGACGTCTGGGCCATCTACAACAGCCTGATCATCGCGAGCGTCTCAACCGTCGTCGCCATGGTGCTCGGCACCGCGGCGGCCTACAGCATCGCGCGCTTCAAGACCGGCGGCCAGAATCTCGCAATCTGGATCATCTCCCAGCGGATGATCCCGCCCATCGTCATCGTCTTCCCGGTCTTCCTGCTTTTCGTCTGGTTGGGCTGGATCGACAGCTACGTCGGGCTGATCCTTCTCTACATCGCGTTCAACCTGCCCTACGTGATCTGGTTGATGCGGGGCTACATCGAGGACATCCCGGTGGAGGTGGAGGAGAGCGCGCTGACCGACGGCTGCTCGCGCTGGCAGGCGCTGCGCAAGATCGTCTTCCCGATGGCGCGCACCGGCATCTTCGCGACGGCCGTGTTCACCTTCATCTTCGCGTGGAACGAGTTCGTCTTCGCGCTGATCCTGACCCGCACCGAGGTGCTGACCTTCCCCGTGCTGGTCACCCACTACTACGGCGCTCAGTCGACCTTCTGGTCGAAGATCGCGGCGCTCTCGGTGCTCGGTACGCTGCCTGTGTTCTTCGCGGTGGCGACGCTCCAGCGCTTCCTCGTGCGCGGGATCACCATGGGCGCGGTCAAGGGTTAGGAGGGGCGCAATGGCCGGAGTCAGGCTGCGCGGCGTGCACAAGCGTTTCGGCAAGGTTCATGCCGTGCGGGGCGTGGACATCGAGATTCCGGACCGCGCGTTCACCGTGCTGGTGGGGCCGTCCGGCTGCGGCAAGAGCACGCTCTTGCGCATGATCGCAGGCCTGGAGGAGGTGACCGAAGGCACGGTGGAGATCGAGGGCGCGGTGGTGAACGACGTCCGGCCCAAGGACCGCGACGTCGCCATGGTGTTCCAGAACTACGCGCTCTATCCCCACATGTCCGTGTTCGAGAACGTGGCCTTCGGGCTCAGGATGCGGAACGCGCCCAACTCCGAGATCCGCCCCCGGGTGGAGCGCGCGGCCGACATGCTGGGGATCGCGGACCTGCTCGAGCGCCAGCCGCGCCAGCTCTCGGGCGGGCAGCGTCAGCGCGTCGCCATGGGCCGTGCGCTGGTGCGGGATGCCAAGCTCTATCTCTTCGACGAGCCGCTCAGCAACCTCGATGCCCAGTTGCGCGACGAGATGCGGACCGAGATCAAGCGCCTGCACCAGGACATGCAGCGGACCATGATCTACGTCACCCACGACCAGGTGGAGGCGATGACGCTCGCCGACCGGATCGTGCTGCTCCGCGACGGCCAGATCGAGCAGGAGGGGCCGCCGCTCGAGCTCTACGAGCGGCCGGCGACCCGCTTCGTCGCGGGCTTCATCGGCTCGCCCGCGATGAACTTCACGAGAGCCCGGGTCGAGGCAGGGGATGGCGGCGCGTCGGTGACAGCCGGCGACAGTGTCTTCGCCCTGCCGGCGGAGCGGGCGGAGCGCCACGCCGGAGACGCCGGCCGCGACGTGCTGCTCGGCATCAGGCCCGAGCACATGTACCGGGCCGAGGGCGAGGCGCCGCGCTCCGGCTGCGCGCGGCTCGATACCACCGTCGAGATCGTCGAGCCCATGGGCGCCAACACGCTCGTCAACTTCCACCTGGGCGAGACCTCGATGCTGGTGCGTCTGGAAGGCTCCGCGGGCGAGCAGCCGGGAGACCCGCTCGCGCTCGACGTTGACATGAGCCGGGCCGTCCTCGTCGACCCCGAGAGCGAGCGGGTGATCTGAGCCTGTCCGCGTTATCCAGTGGCGGACAGCGTTCCGATCCCCGCGATGACGATGGCGACGCCCAGCCACTGCAGCGGCACCACCTGCTCCTTCAGGATGATGCGCGCCAGCAGGATCGTCACCACCGAATAGGCCGAGCTCGTGACGATGGCGAACTCGCCGTTCTCCATTGCGAGGCCGGCATAGACGAAGATGTAGCCGAGCGTGTCCGCCACGGCGAGCAGGCCGACCAGCGGCCAGGACCTGACCGGGTAGCGCGGCGCGCGCCGCATGGCGAGGAAGATCGCGGCCAGCACCAGAACGCTGACCAGGCGCCCCGACAGCAGCGTGAGCGGAAGCCCGTAGCGCTCGATGGCTTCGTCCGCAGCAAGCAGGGCGACGGCGAAGAGGAACGCCGAGCCGATCGCCATCAGCACCGCCCGCCGCAGCACCTTCGGCGCATATTCCGGCTTGTCGCCGCCTTCGATGCGGTAGACCGCGAGCGCCACCAGCCAGACTCCGCCGAGCGTCGCCACCATCGCGATCCAGTGGATGGCCTCCGGCCGGGCGCCGAAGGCCACCGTCATCGGCACGGCGAAGGCCGGATAGCTGGAGACCATCGGCGAGCCGAGGGAGACCGGGCCGCGGGTGAGCGCGTCGAACAGCATGAACGTTGCCGCCATGGTGGCGAGGCCGTTCAGCGCCAGCAGCCAGAGCCCCGAAACCTCCCAGACGATGGGCTCGCCGCTCACCACGATGTAGAGCCCGGCGATGAGGCTGCCGACCACCATGATGCCGAGCAGCGCCGCCGGCACCCCGATCGAGCGGCCGAGGAAGCGCGACGTGAAGTCGCCGACGCCCCAGCTCGCCGCGGCGCCCACGCCGAAAAGCGCCGAGCCGGCGATCACGGCGAGACTGGACGAGGCGCGCGGCCGGAGCAGACCGCGCCGGGGATCGGACGGCGCATGATCGACATGGCGGATTCACACCGTGGCGGGATGCTCACGATACCGCAATGCGCCTGCCGGGGCAGGGTGCAATAGTGCGAAACGACGCAGAAAGAGACATCATGGAAACGGAAACCGTCAATGGGAGACGGCCATGCACATCGCCTGCCTGACCTTCGACTTCGATGCGGTCTCGGGCTACATCGCCCAGGGCCAGCACTCGCCGACGCCGATCAGCCGCGGTGAGTTCGGCCTCGTCGGCGCCGAGCGCGTCCTGGCGCTGCTCAAGCAGCACGCCATACCCGCGACCTGGTTCATCCCGGGCCACACGATCGAGACCTATCCCGCGATGTCGGCCCGCATCGCCGAGGCCGGGCACGAGATCGGCCACCACGGCTGGACCCACATGACGCCCGTCACCATGTCGCGCGACGAGGAGGAGGCGGGCCTCCAGCGCGGCACCGATAGCATCGTCAAGCTGTGCGGGCGGAAACCCCGCGGCTATCGCTCGCCCGCGTGGGACCTGAGCGAGAACACGGTGGAGCTTCTGGTCGCCCGCGGCTTCCTCTACGAGAGCAGCATGATGGGCAACGATTACACGCCCTACTTCGCGCGTACGGGCGACGTGATCGCGCTGGATGAGCCGATGCGGTTCGGGCCCGAGACCAGCCTGGTCGAAATGCCGATCAGCTGGACGCTCGATGACTACCCCCACTTCGAGTACGTGCGGAACAAGCAATACAGCATGCCTGGCCTGATGCCGGCGAGCGGGGTGCTGGAGAACTGGGCGGACGATTTCGCGTACATGACCCGCACCATGGACTGGGGCGTGCTCACCTACACCTGCCACCCCTTCGTGATCGGCAGGGGCCACCGCATGCTGATGATGGAGCGGCTGATCGAAGCGCTGAAAGGGATGGGCGCGACCTTCCTCACCATGGAGGACGCGGTGAACGCGTGGCTGGAGCGCTCGGGCCGCTCAGCCTGATTCCCGAACCAGATCCGCCGCCTTCTCCCCGATCATGACGCAGGTCGCGTGGAGGTTGCCGCTGACGATTGCCGGCATGATCGACGCGTCGGCGACGCAGAGGTTCGCGAGCCCCCGCACCCGCAGGCGGTCGTCGACGACCGCGTCCGCGCCCCGGCCCATCTTGCAGGTGCCGGCCGGGTGGTACGCGCTCATGGCGCTCTCCAGCAGGTAGGCGCGCCATTCGTCGTCGGTCTGCACGTCGGGGCCGGGGCTGCAATGGCCCGCGATGAAGCGGGAGAGCGGCGCGGTCTCGAAGATCCGGCGCTGCAGCCTGGCGCCGGCGAGCAGCAGATCGAGGTCGCGCTCATCGGCGAAGAGGTTGGGCTGGATCGCCGGCTGCGCCGAGGGATCGGCGGACTTGAGCCGCACCCGGCCGCGCGAGAAGGGCCTGAGCACGTTGAGCAGCCCCGTGACCGCCGGGCGGTCGAACAGCACGGGCCCATCCTCGGTCAGGTCGAAACCGGCCGGCGAGAAGAGATACTGGATGTCGGACCGTCCCGTGCCCCCGTCATGGCGCGTGAACGCGGTCACCTGGGAATGGGGCGTGGACCCGGGTCCGCTGCCCAGGAGCAGCCACTGCGCGCCCAGCGCCAGCGCTCGGATGGGGCCCGTCAGCATGTTGTAGGTCGTCACGTTCGCCCAGCAGGTCTGGGCGAGCCCCGGATGATCCTGAAGGTTCTCACCGACGCCCGGCAGGTCGTGAACCACGGGAACACCGTGTTCGCTCACGTGCGCGGCCGGGCCCACGCCCGAGAGCATGAGAAGCTGCGGCGAGGCGAACGTGCCGGCGGAGAGGATCACCCCGCGCAACGCCTCGGCCCGCTCGGTGCGTCCCCGGCGGTCGTACTCGACACCGGTGGCACGCCTGCCGTCGAACAGCACCCGCCGCACGTGGGCGCGCGTCAGCACCCGCAGGTTCCGCCGCCCCGCCGCCGGCCGAAGATAGGCGCGCGCCGCGCTCCAGCGCCGCCCCCGCCGCTGGGTGACGGGCACGTAGCCCACGCCTGCCTGCGGCGGCGTGTTGACGTCGGCCATGCGGCTCATGCCGATCGCCACGCAGGATTGCAGATAGGCTTCCGACAGCGGATGCAGGGTCCGGCGGTTGGAGACTGCGAGCGGCCCGCCCGTGCCGTGGTAGGCGTCGGCCCCGTTCTCGTTGTCCTCCGCGCGCTTGAAGTAGGGCAGCACGCTCGCGAAATCCCAGCCCCGGCAGCCCTCTGCGGCCCATTCGTCGTAGTCCGCCGGCTGCCCGCGCACGTAGGACATGCCGTTGATCGCACTGGTGCCGCCCAGAACCTTGCCGCGCGGCATGAGGTCCCGGCGCCCGCGCCGCGTCGGGTCCGGCTCGGCCTTGTACGTCCAGTCGTAGCGCGGGTTGCCCAGCGCAAGCAGGAAGCTCGCCGCGGGCATCGCGATGGCGAGGCGCCGGTCCGAGCCGCCGGCCTCCAGCACGAGCACGTGGCTTCGCCCGTCCTCCGAGAGACGCCCCGCAACCGCGCAGCCGGCGGAGCCCGCGCCCACGACGATGTAATCCCACGCCGACATCGACCTCCCCTGCTCCCGGTCCACGCCCGCGCCGCTTCTCGAATTGACGACTGCGGGCGCACGCAATTGGGCTTAGGTTACCCCGGCAGGGCCGCCCGGCGCGAAACGGCATTCGGGACGGCAGGAGAACGCCATGCAGGATCACACGGTCGCCGTCGATGCCGCGCGAACGCCGACCGGGCTGGCGTTCGCAGGCGCGTTCAACGTCGCCGTGCCCTTCGTCGACCGCCACATCCGGGAGGGGCGGGGCGCCCGCGTGGCGATCCGCGATGCGGCGGGCGCCGTGACCTATGCCGACCTCGCCGCCAACGTGAACCGTGCGGGAAACGCGCTCGCAAGCCTGGGGCTCGGCCCGGGCGAGCGCGTCCTGATGGTGGTGAAGGACTGCCCGCTCTTCTTCTATCTCTTCTGGGGTGCAATCAAGGCAGGTTTCGTGCCGGTCCCGCTCAACACGCTTCTCCGCGCGCCGGACTACCGCCTCGTCATCGAGAACGCGCGGGCCGCCTGCATCGTCTGGTCGCCGGAGTTCGCGGACGAGATCGCCGGCGCACTGGCAGAAGCGGCCCACCGGCCGGCACATGCCCTGCCCGCGGATGGCGAGGGCGACACGTTCACAGCGCGGCTTGCCGAGGTGTCCGCTGCGCTGGAGCCGGCGCCGGCTGCCGCCGACGATCCCGCCTTCTGGCTCTACACGTCCGGGTCGACGGGCACGCCCAAGGGCGCCGTTCACCGCCACCGCGACATGGTGGTGACCAGCCAGTACTTCGCCGTCGACACCCTCGGCATCACGGCGGACGACAGCCACTTCTCCGCCGCCAAGCTGTTCTTCGCCTATGGCCTCGGCAACGCCATGACGTTTCCGCTCTGGACCGGCGGGACGGCGGTGCTCAGCGCCGAGCGGCCGACGCCAGCATCGACCTTCGCCACCATCGAGGGGTTCCGGCCGAGCGTCTACTACGGCGTGCCGACGCTCTATGCCGCGCAGCTCCAGGCGCTGGAGAGCGCGGCGCCCGACCTCTCCAGCCTCCGCCTCTGCGTTTCGGCGGGCGAGCCGCTGCCGGCGCCGCTGCTTGAGCGCTGGCGCGCCGCCACCGGGCTCGGCATCGTGGACGGCATCGGCACCACCGAGAGCCTGCACATCTTCATTTCCAACCGGCCGGGCCGGGTGAAGCCCGGCACCAGCGGCACGCCCGTGCCGGGCTACGAGGCGCGCCTCGTCGACGACGAGGGACGCGACGTCGCGCCGGGCGAGACCGGCAACCTGCTGATCCGCGGCCAATCCCTCATCGCCGAGTACTGGGGCCAGCCCGAGCGCACCGCCGCGGCTTTCGACGGCGCGTGGCTGAGGACCGGCGACACCTACACCGTCGACGAGGCCGGCCGCTACGTCTGCTGCGGGCGCTCCGACGACATGCTCAAGGTCGGCGGCATCTGGGTTTCCCCTGTCGAGATCGAGGCCCGCCTGATCGCCCACGAGGCGGTGCTCGAAGCCGCCGTCGTGGGCCGCGCCGACGACGACGGGCTGCTCAAGCCCGAGGCCTGGATCGTGCTCGCCGAAGGGCACGCCGCGAGCGAGCGCTTGAGCGAGACCCTGGTTGCCCACTGCAAGGCGGCCCTTGCGCGCTACAAGTATCCGCGCTGGCTCCGCTACGTCGACAGCCTGCCCAAGACCGCGACCGGCAAGGTTCAGCGCTACAAGCTGCGCAGAAGCGGTTAACCCGGACGAAGCGGCGGGTCAGCGGTCGGCGAGGAAGGCCAGGATCTCTCGCGCCGTCTCCTCCGGCGCCTCCTCGGGCAGGAAGTGGCCGCAGTCGAGCGCGCGGCCCCGCACGTCTTCCGCCCGCTCGCGCCAGCTCTCCAGCACGTCGAGCGACCCGCCGGTCTGCCAGCCGGGACGCCTGGCCATGTCGCCGGCCCAGAGCATCAGCATCGGGCAGCCGATCCTGCGGCCCCGGTCCGCCTCGTCATGGACGAGGTCGAGCGCGATGGAGCGGTAGTCCAGGCACATGCAGCGGAGTGTCTCGGGATCGCTGAAGCAGCGGAGGTACTCGGCATAGGCCTCCGGCGTGATCGCGCCGTCCACGGCGGTCCACTGCTCCAGCAAGAAGTCGAGGAAGAGTTTCGGGCTGTTGCCGATCAGCGTCTCGGGGAATGGCGCCGGCTGGCGCATCAGGTGCCAGTGGAAGAAGGAGAACGCGAGGTCGCGGTCCATGTTCTCGAAGACCGCCTGGGAGGCCACCACGTCGAGCGAGGTGAAGGTGCGCACCTGTGCGGGATGGTCGAGCGCCATGCGATGGCCGACTCGGGCGCCGCGATCGTGGCCGACGACGTGGAAACGATCGAAACCCAGCGCCGCCATCACCTCCACCTGGTCCTGCGCCGAGGCGCGCTTGCAGTGATCGGCGAAGTCGTCGGAGGCCGGCTTGCCGCTGTCGCCGTAGCCGCGCAGATCGGGCACCACCACCGTGTAGTGCGGGGCGAGCAGCGGCGCCACCTTGTGCCACATCACGTGGCTCTGCGGGTAGCCGTGCAGCAGCAGGAGCGGCGGGCCCGCGCCGCCCTTCACCAGATTGATCGCGATGGACGATGTCTCGATCTGCGTCTTCGTGAAGCCGTCGAACATGCCTGGCTCGTTCATCCCGGGTGAGTCCTGCGCGAAGGATAGGCGTTCCACGAGGCGGGACATAGAGCCTCGAGCTATGGGCAGCGGTTGAACGCCCTGCCCCCTCGTCACGGCATGGCAGCCATGCCGGACCCGGGGGTTCGCGCGCGCTGCCGCCGGTCACATATCCGAATCAGGAACGGTGCGCGGCAGACCGGCCGAACGGCCGCCGCGACACCGGTGACTCTCCGGAAACAGGAGGTGAAATCATGGATTTCGCAAGCATTACCCAGGCGGTCCGGAACTGGCAGGAGCGCCACCGCGCGCGGCGGGAACTCGAGAGCCTGACCGATCGCGAACTCGCCGATATCGGCATCAGTAGGGGCTGCATCGACGCGGCTGTGCGCGGCACCATCGTCCGCTCGCGGACCTCCGGCATCTATGCAGGTCGCTAGAAGGTGCGCCGGGGCCGGCCTCCGGGGCTGGCCTCGGACGCGCGCCCGATAGGAGGGGCTGAACCCGCTCGCACGCTTCGCCCGGCTCGACGCAACAGCGGCGGTTTGCCATACTCGCCGGCCGGGCCTGACCCGGTCCGGGACGGTTTTCATGCCAACGGTCCTTCAAGTCCTGCCGAGCCTCGCCGGGGGCGGGGGCGTGGAACGCGGCACGCTCGACATCTCGCGTGCCCTGGCCGCCGCCGGCTGGCGCTCCCTCATCGTCACCGGGGAAGAGGCCGACCGGGAAGAGGCCGAGGCCGCCGGCGCGCGCCATGCGGTGCTGCCGGTCGCCCGCCGCAACCCGGTGCAGGCACCGGTTGCGATCCAGCGCATCGCGCGCTTGATCGGCGAGGAGGATGCGGACCTCGTCCATGCCCGCTCGCGCTGGCCCGCCTGGCTTGCCTATCACGCGGCCAGGCGCGCCAGGCGGCCCTTCGTCACGACCTTCCACGGCGCCTATTCCACCGGCTGGCCGGGCAAGCGCCACTACAACGCGATCATGACCCGGGGTGCGCGCGTCATCGCGATCTCGGCGTTCATCGCCCGCCACATCGCCGAGACCTATGGCGTCGAGCCGGGCAGGATCAGGACCATCCCGCGCGGCGTCGATCTCTCGGTATTTGACCCGGCGCGCGTCGGCCCGGAGAGGATCGCTGCGCTCCGCGACGCGTGGGGCGTACCGGACGGACAGCCGGTCGTCGTGCTGCCCGGCCGCATGACCGCATTGAAGGGGCATCTCGCGCTGCTGGATGCGCTGGCCGAGGTCGGAGAACGTGTCTGCTGCCTGCTCGTCGGCGCCGCCGACCCCGCCCACGCGGGCTATCGCGCGCGCATCGAGCGGCGGATCGCGGCGCTCGGGCCCAAGCACAGCATCCGGCTCACCGGCCTCTGCCGGGACATGCCGGCGGCCTACATGCTTGCCGACATCGTGGTCTCGCCCTCGCTCCGCCCCGAGGCCTTCGGCCGTGTTCCCGCCGAGGCGCAGGCCATGGGGCGGCGTGTGATCGCCTCGGCCCACGGCGGGGCGCGCGAGACCGTTATCCACGGCGAGACCGGGTGGCTGGTACCGCCGGGGGACGCGGCCGCGCTGGCGGACGCCATACGCCAGGCCTTGCGCGCAAGCGCATCCCAGCGCGAGAGGATGGCCGCCGCTGGCCAGGCCCACGTGCGCGCCAATTTCACGCTCGAGGGGATGTGCCGCGCGACCCTCGACGTCTATCGCGAGCTGCTTCCCGGCTCGTCGTGAGGCGCGCCCGCGCCGGCTGGACAAGCTTGGAAGGCCCTACCACACTCCGGCAGACGGAAACGGATCCCGCGGACACAGACACACAAGGTCGAAGACATGGACCTCAAGCTTGACGGCAAGAAGGCCATCGTAACGGGCGGCACGCGGGGGATTGGCCTCGCCATCGCACGCCGGCTCGCGCTGGAGGGCTGCCGGGTCGGCATCTGCGCACGCGGCAGCGCCGGTCTCGATGCGGCGCTGGCGGCGTTCGCGGCAGACGGCCTTGCCGTCATCGGCGCCGCCTGCGATGTCGCGGACGCAGAGGCGGTGAAGCGATGGACCGAAGCGATGGCGGCCGAGCTTGGCGGCATCGACATCGTCGTCGCCAACCCGAGCGCGCTCGTCGGTGCGTCCGACGAGGACGCCTGGCGGGCGGGCCTCGAGATCGATGTGCTTGGCACCGTGCGCACGGTGGAGGCCGCTATGCCACACCTCGAGGACTCAGACGCCGCAGCGATCGTCACGATCTCCAGCGTCGCCGGCGTCGAGAGCTTCGGCGGCGTGCGCCCTTACAACTCGGTCAAGGCCGCCCTCATCAACTACACCTCCAACCTCGCCAACGCGCTCGCCGCCCAGGGCATCCGCGCGAACTGCGTCTCGCCGGGCACGATCTTCTTCGAAGGCGGTGTCTGGGACCAGCGGCGCCGCGACGACCCGGAGACCTACGAGTGGGCACTCTCGCGCAACCCGACCGGGCGCATGGGGACCGCCGAGGAGGTGGCCGATGCGGTCGCCTTCCTTGCGAGCCCGCTCTCGGCCTTCACCACGGGCGTCAACCTGGTGGTGGACGGCGGGATCACGCAGCGCGTGCAGTACTAGGTCTGCGCGGGCGAGAGGAACGTCAGCGCGGTCCTGCCGTAGCGGCGGCAGTCCTGCGCCACAAGCGTTGCCGGCGGCTCGAACGGGTCGTCCGTCGCGTGCTCGACGACGACGCTCGCCCTATCGCTCAGCCAGCCGCCGTCCACGAGCGCACTGAGCGCGGGCGCCGCAAGGCCGGCACTCCAGGGCGGGTCCAGCAGCGCCAGGTCGCACATGCCGGCGGCAGGCGGCAGGCGGGTCGCATCGGCGGCGACGACCGTGGTCCGCGCGCCGCAGCCCAGGGTCTCGACGTTGGCGCGGAGCACGCCCCGCACGTCGGCTTCGCTCTCGACGGCGGTGAGGTGCGCCGCCCCGCGAGACAGCGCCTCCAGCCCAAGCGCGCCGGTGCCCGCGAAGAGGTCGACGACCCGGGCGCCCTCCAGCGGTTCCGCCATCCCGCCGTGGATCAGGATGTCGAATAGCGCCTCTCGCACGCGTTCTCCGGTCGGCCGCACGCGCATGCCGAGGGGCGCACGGAGCCGCCGGCCGCGCAGGCTACCGCCGACGATCCGCACCGCCCGAACGCCGCTTGCTGCCGAGCTGCTCGCGCAGCACGCGCGGCGCGATCTCGGCGACCTCCCCGCGCGGAAGCCCGCCGAGCTGAAACGGCCCGTAGGCCGTGCGGATCAGGCGGTTCACGGAGAGACCCAAGTGCGCGAGCACGATGCGAATCTCGCGGTAGCGGCCCTCGGTGAGCGAGAGGGTGAGCCAGGCATTCTGTCGGTTCTGCCGGTCGATCTCCGCCTGGATCGGCCCGTAGCGGACTCCGTCCACCGTGATGCCCCGTGCGAGGGCGGCGAGCGCCGCCTCGTCGGGCGCACCTCGAACCCGGGCCCGGTAGCGCCGCCGCCAGCCGCGCGACGGATGCTCCAGCTCGCGCGCGAGCACCCCGTCGTTGGTCAGCAGCAGCAAGCCTTCGGAGTTGAAGTCGAGCCGTCCGACCGAGACCACGTAGCCGAGGCGCTCCGCCACCTTCTCGAACACCGTCGGCCGCCCTTGCGGGTCCCGGTGGCTGGTAATGAGGCCAGGCGGCTTGTGATAGCGCCAGAGCCGGCTCGCCTCCTCGGCCGGGAGCGGCTGGCCATCCACGGTGATGACGCTCGCCTCATCGACGTTGATCGCCGGGTTCCGCACGACCTTGCCGCCTAGCGCCACACGGCCGGCGGCGATCAGCCGCTCGGCGTCACGACGGGAGCAGAGCCCGGCGCGCGCGATCCGCTTGGCGATGCGCTCGCCCGAACGCTGGCGATCAGCTGCCATGCCACTATTCCGCATCATGGGGAAGGATCGTGCTCCCGACGAGTCTGCGTCGGCCGAAATCGGCGCCGAAGGGCGATCATGGTGACACGCGGCGCACCGGCGATCCACCGGGAGCGGACCTAATTCGTTTGCGCGAGCCGGGGTCTCGCTCTACTGTCGGGAGCCGGCCCTGAACCGGCCAGCATCGCCTGCCGTGACTGCCAGAGCGGCCGTCTACGGTCGGGGGAGAGCAGCGCGGGCCGGCAGCAGTTCCGCAGTCTAACGGCGGAGGGAGAGATGTTCCGGCGCAAGGGCGGAGACCAGGAAGAGGAAGGTCGGAGTCCGGAGGGCGGCGAGGAACGCCGCGCGCCGACCGTCGTCGTCGAAGGGACGCGGCGCGGCGTGCCGAGCAAGACCGTCGTCTTCCACCCGGATGTCCCGCGCGGCGCGCCCGACCCCGTGCCGGCCGACGCGCCCGGCCGCGCGGAGAGCGATCCCAAGCGGCTCACCGTCGGGCGGGAAACGACCATCAGCGGCGGCACGGTCCTCGATTGCGAGCGTCTGACCGTCGAGGGAACCGTCGAAGCCACGATGCCGGATGGGCGCCTGCTCGAGATCGTGAAGGGCGGCGTCTTCAAGGGCACCGTGACGGTGGACAGCGCCGACATCGCCGGCATGTTCGAGGGCGAGCTCAAGGTGAAGAGGCGGCTCTTCATCCGGGCTTCGGGTCGCGTTTCGGGGAGCGTCCGCTACGGCCAGCTCGAGGTCGAGCGCGGCGGGCGCATGGAAGGGAAGTCCGAGTACGATCCGGCGGATCGCGAGGCCGATCTGCAGCCGGTCGCGTTGGCCCCTCCCGAAGAGGAAGCGCAGGCCGCGTCGCAGGGAGACTGAGCCTCCCGCCACAGCCGCGTCGCGCTAAGCCGGTTTAGCCTTCCTTTTTTGCCCGCGGGGCGGCGGCGCGTCCGCTTCCGCGGTCGTCTTGGCCTTGTAGCGGCAGAGATCGCGGACGACGCAGGCCGGGCAGTCCGGCGTGCGCGCCTTGCAGACATAGCGGCCGTGCAGGATCAGCCAGTGATGCGCGTGCTGCTTGAAGCGCGCGGGCACGACGCGATCGAGCCCGTCCTCGACGGCCCGCGGCGTCTTTCCGGGCGCAAGCCCGGTGCGGTTCGCGAGCCGGAAGATGTGGGTGTCCACCGCGATGGTGGGCTCGCCGAAGACCGTGTTCAGCACCACGTTCGCGGTCTTGCGGCCGACGCCGGGGAGCGCTTCCAGCGCCGCCCGGTCGTTCGGTACCGCACCCTCGTGCTCGTCCACCAGCGCCCTGCTGAGCGCGATCACGTTCTTCGCCTTCATGTTGAAGAGGCCGATGGTCTTGATGTGCTCCTTGAGGCGCGCCTCGCCGAGCGTGAGCATCTGGGCGGGCGTCTCGACCTCGGCGAAGAGCGCCCTGGTGGCCTTGTTGACGCCCTTGTCGGTCGCCTGGGCGGAGAGGACCACCGCAACGAGAAGCGTGTACGGGTTCCGGTACTCGAGCTCCGTGGTCGGCGCTTCGATGTGCGCGGCGAGCCGCTCGAAGAACGTGGCGACGTGGGCCTTCTTCATGGGTCCAGCAGAGTATCGCGCCGGCCCGCCCGTGCAAGGAGCGCGGCCTGTCGTTCAAGGCGATCGCCGGCCGGGCACGAGTTGACTCGCTTCCGCCTCCGGGGCTAAATCGCGAGCGGTGGCGCGGCCCGCCCAGGGGCCCGATCTCAGGGGTGAATTCGTGGCAGAGCAATCAGGCGGCAGCGGCGTTCGCGCGCGACCGATCTCGCCCCACCTCTCCGTCTATCGCCCGCAGCTCACCTCGGTGCTCTCCATCCTGCACCGGCTGACCGGCGTGTTTCTGGCCTCCGGCGCGGCGATGCTCTGCGCCTGGCTGCTGACCGCCGCCGCAGGCGAGCGCTACTACGACTGGACCGCGTGGTTCCTCACCTCGTGGCTCGGCTACGCGCTGCTGGCGGCCTGGTCCTGGTGCCTCTTCTATCACCTCTGCAACGGGGTCCGGCATCTGTTCTGGGATGCGGGGCTCTGCCTCTCGCTCCGCCAGACCTATGCCTCGGGCGCGGCCGTGGTCGTGGCTTCGTTTGTGCTGACCGGGCTCTCCTGGGGCCTCGGCCTCGCCTGCAACCTCGCCGGCTGAGGCGCGTCATGGCACTGCAGACACCGCTCGCCAGGGTCCGCCACCTGGGCTCCGCCAAGGAGGGCGTGAACCATTGGTGGTGGCAGCGGCTGACCGCGATCCTGCTGGTGCCGCTCTCGCTCTGGTTCGTGGGTTCGCTCCTGTCGATCGTGGCGGCCGGCGCGGACCGCGACGCTTTCGTCGACTGGCTCTCCGGCCCGGTGGCGGCGGTGCTGATGCTGCTCTTCCTGGGTGCCACCTTCTACCACCTGAAGCTCGGCCTTCAGGTGGTGATCGAGGATTACGTGCACGGCAAGTGCAAGTGGGTGCTGCTGGTGCTCAACACGCTGCTGTGCCTCCTGCTGGGGCTTGCCGCGCTCTACTCCGTGATCCTCATCGCGGTGCGGGGGTGAGCGCATGACCGCCGCCTACCCGATCACCGAGCATCACGACGACGTGGTGGTGGTGGGTGCCGGCGGCGCCGGGCTGCGGGCCACGCTCGGCCTCGCCGAAGCCGGGTTGCAGACCGCCTGCATCAGCAAGCTCTTCCCCACCCGCAGCCATACCGTGGCCGCCCAGGGCGGCATCTCGGCCGCACTCGGCAACATGGAGGAGGACGACTGGCGCTGGCACATGTACGACACCGTCAAGGGGTCGGACTGGCTGGGCGATCAGGACGCGATCGAATACCTCTGCAAGGAGGGCCCGCGCGCGGTCATCGAGCTCGAGCACTACGGCGTGCCCTTCTCGCGCACGCCCGACGGCAAGATCTATCAGCGCGCCTTCGGCGGCATGTCGCTGAACTACGGCGAGAAGCAGGCGCACCGCACCTGCGCCGCCGCGGACCGCACCGGCCACGCGATCCTGCACACGCTCTATCAGCAATCGCTCCGCCACAGGGCGGCGTTCTTCATCGAGTATTTCGCCCTCGACCTGGTGATGGACGAGGAAGGCGCCTGCCGCGGTGTGCTTGCCTGGAACCTGGACGACGGCACGCTGCACCTCTTCCGCGCCCACATGGTGATCCTGGCGACCGGTGGCTACGGCCGGGCCTACTTCTCCGCCACCTCGGCCCACACCTGCACGGGCGACGGCAATGCGATGGTCCTCCGCGCCGGCCTGCCGCTGCAGGACATGGAATTCGTGCAGTTCCACCCCACGGGCATCTACGGCTCCGGCTGCCTGATGAGCGAGGGCGCGCGCGGCGAAGGCGGCTACCTGATCAACTCCGAAGGCGAGCGCTTCATGGAGCGTTATGCGCCCAACGCCAAGGACCTCGCCTCGCGCGACGTGGTCAGCCGCGCGATCACCATGGAGATCCGCGAGGGGCGCGGCGTCGGGCCCGAGAAGGACCACATGCACCTTAAGATGGACCATCTCGGCGCCGAGGTCCTGAACGAGCGTCTCCCCGGCATCACCGAGACGGCCCGCATCTTCGCCGGCGTCGAGCCGTTGAAAGAGCCCGTTCCGGTGATCCCGACCGTCCACTACAACATGGGCGGCATCCCCTGCATCTACACCGGCGAGACGGTGACGGTGCGGGACGGCGACCCCGATTCCGTGGTCCCCGGCCTGATGTCGGTGGGCGAGGCCGCCTGCGTCTCGGTCCACGGCGCCAACCGTCTGGGGTCGAACTCGCTGCTCGACCTCGTCGTCTTCGGCCGCGCGGCGGCAAAGCGCTGCGCCGAGATGGTGGAGGCCGGCGCTCCCCACAAGCCGATGCAGAACGGCGTGCTCGACAAGAGCCTCGGCTGGTTCGACCGGCTGCGCCACGCCGGGGGCGCCACGCCCACGGCCGCCATCCGCCTCGACATGCAGCGCACCATGCAGGAGCACGCCGGCGTCTTTCGCACTCGCGAGATCATGGAGGAAGGCGTTCGCAAGCTGGATGGCGTCTGGGACGGGTTCCGCAACGACATCGGCGTCGGAGACCACTCGCTCATCTGGAACTCCGACCTCGCCGAGACCATCGAGCTGGACAACCTGATGCGCCAGGCGAGCGTGACGCTCCACTCGGCGCTCATGCGCGAAGAGAGCCGGGGCGGCCACGCCCGCGAGGACTTCCCGGACCGTGACGACGACAAGTGGCTCAAGCACACCGTCGCCTGGCTCGACGATGGCGGCGCGATCCGGCTCGACTACCGCCCGGTGCACATGCACACGCTCAGCAACGAGGTCGAGACCATTCCCCTCAAGGCACGGGTCTACTAGGGCACCCGCAAGGTCGATCGATGGCGCAACTCACGCTCCCGCAGAACTCCAAGGTCGGCAAGGGCAAGCATTTCCCTGCCGACGGTGCCCCAAGCAAGAGCCGCCGGTTCAAGATCTACCGCTACGACCCGGACAGCGGCGAGAACCCGCGCACGGACACCTACGACCTCGATCTCGACCAGTGCGGGCCGATGGTCCTGGACGCCCTCATCAAGATCAAGAACGAGGTGGATTCCACACTCACCTTCCGCCGCAGCTGCCGCGAGGGGATCTGCGGCTCCTGCGCCATGAACGTCGACGGCACCAACACGCTCGCCTGCATCAAGCCCATCGACGAGGTGAAGGGCGAGGTGCGCATCTACCCGCTGCCGCACATGCCGGTGGTGAAGGACCTGGTGCCCGACATGGCGGATTTTTATGCCCAGTACGCCTCCATCGAGCCCTGGATGAAGACGGACACCGCGCCGCCGTCGTCCGCCGAGCGGCTGCAGGCGCCGGAGGACCGCGAGAAGCTCGACGGCCTCTACGAGTGCATCCTGTGCGCCTGCTGCTCGACGAGCTGCCCGAGCTACTGGTGGAACAGCGACCGCTACCTCGGGCCTGCGACCCTGCTGCAGGCCTACCGCTGGCTCGCCGACAGCCGCGACGAAGCGACGGGCGAGCGGCTCGACGAGCTGGAGGACCCCTTCCGGCTCTACCGCTGCCACACCATCATGAACTGCACCCGCACCTGCCCGAAGCACCTGAACCCGGCGAAGGCGATCGCCGAGATCAAGAAGATGATGGTCGCCCGGCGCTGACGCCGGCGGCGCCACGCAACTCCAGGACATACCCATGGCACGCAGCAAGATCGCGCTAATCGGCGCGGGCAACATCGGCGGCACGCTCGCCCACCTCGCCGCGCTCAAGGAGT
>JAPPMY010000277.1 GCA_028818855.1 Rhodospirillales bacterium | reverse complement strand
GGAACTGCTCCGCGCCGTCGCAGATGATCGAGAACGCCCCGTGATACATGTGGAGTTGGCGCGCGTCGCCGAGGCCGCCGGTGACGGTCAGCTCCGGCGAGGCGGCGATCACGCGCGGCCCCGCCATCCTGCCCGCGTCGATCTCGTTGCGGATCACGATGTCCATGCGCGTCTTGCCGGTGGCGGCGCAGACCAGGGCGGTGAAGCCGTGGTCATAGAGGATCTGGGCGTGGCGCATGGTGATGAGCGTGTTCTCCTCGGGCGGCGTGTCGCCGAGCGAGTAGAGGCTCGTCCCCTCTTCGGAGTAGCCGATGTGGGAGTGGCCGTTGACGAGGCCTGGCATCAGCGTCGCGCTGCCGCCGTCGACCACCTGGGCGCCGTTCCGTTCGATCCGCTTCTTGCCCCTGGCCACCTTGTTGATGCGGTTGCCCTGGACCAGGACCTCGCCCCGGTACGACTTCTTGCCGGAACCGTCGAATATCGAAATGTTGGTGAACAGCGTCTGCGTCATGGTCGCCCCCTCTCGCCCGATCGTCCGGCGGCCCGTGGCGAACACGCGGCTCGTCTTGTCCTTGTTCTTGACGGCGCCTCGCCCCGCTCGCATCGCCATGCGAGCCTGGCATGCGAAACCACGCCTGCCGGCCGACTGCACCGAAAACGCCGAATGCACCTCGGTCGCGAGCGCCAGTGTAGACCCGTGGCCGCACCGCAACAATCGCAAGCGAAATCCAGACCAGCTCCACGGACCATGGTGCTTTGTCTGATACACGCTACCAAAACCAAATTAGTCAAGATAGTGTACTAATAAATCTTCTATACTACTGACGTGTTGGCTCAAATTCCAGGCACCACATAGGTGCAACTAGAATTCGCATTCCAGCGTAGGAGATTCGCCCGATCGCCAGCTTTCCTGCCTGACATTTTCGATAATAGGAACCGTCCGTTCGTCGATGCCGGGCCCGCTCGTTTCGTCCGCCATCCTAAAACAGCCCGAAAACCCCGCCCGCACTTGCGGGCGGTACCTCTCGTCAGCGTATGCGACGGATCGTGCGCACGGTGCGCACCCGCGTCAACACGAGATCGCCGCGATCGTCCTTCAGGCCGGGCCTTTGACCCACTGGTTGCACAAGGGGATGATCGACGCCGGCTTCGAGGCTGGGTGATGGAAACCCGGCAGGTGAAGGCCGCGCTGAAGGCGATGCCGATCAAGACGGATCGCCGGGATGCCGAGGGCATCGCATGGCTGCTGCAGATGGGGTGGTTTCGGCCGGTGCATTGCAAGTCGGTGCCCTCGCAGGAGATGCGCGCGCTGCCGACTTCGCGCAGCTCTCTGGTGGACGCACTCACGGATATAGAACTCTCGATGCGCGGCGTGCTGCGCAACTTCGGCCTGAAGTGTTGATCGGCGCGTAGATTGAACGCCGATCGGCGTTCTAACTTTTTGATTTAGCGTGACACCGTAGGGTCAAAGTTGGGCGCCGAACAATAGGCGGCAACGTGGAGGCGCTGAGGAGCGCCGTGGCGAAGCTCCGCCGCACGCTCGGCGACGACGTCAGGAAGCCGCGCTACGTGATCGGCGTGCGCGGCCTCGGCTACCGTATGCCCGGTCCGGAAGACGGCCGAGACCGGAAGCGGGCGGAAGTGCCGCGCCGTCCGCGCATCGGCACCGCCGCCCGGCGGCGTCCTCCGGAGCTGGGGAACTCATCACTGCTTCATCCCCCGAACTCTTCGCCACCAACCACGCCAGCATCATTGGGAAACCTCTTTCGATCACACCGAACGGACGGCCGCGCGTCACCCTCCTTCGGACGGTCCGTCGCCGATGATGGCCGCGATCCGGTCGGCGAGTTGCTTCCGCAGCTCCTCCGCCGTTGTCCATGCGATGTGGTTGTACTGCCGCGTGTCGAAATGGATCAGCCCTTTGTCGATTACGTCCTTGCGGCAGGTGAAAATGACCGGCCGGTCCAGCCCATGCGCGAACCCGGCCTCGTAGTAGACGCCGCCGCGCGCACTATCCCCGTCCTGCGTGAAGTCCGCGACCAGGAAACGCGACCGCCTGATCTCGGCGATGATCTCATCGTCGATCCTGTCATTGAATTCGGCCTTGTCGATGCGAATTGGCCTGTACCTGAACAGAGTAGACATCGCGGCGCTGTGCGGCGGCGGATAACGGGTTGCGGACCGGTGTCGCTGCCGGTAGCCCGCTCCGGCCATGGAAACACCTTGCCGAGAGGCGGCTACGAAATGCGCCGGGCCAGACTTCGCGACTTGACGATGCCCGGCCATTGGCGGGCGCGGTGGAAGAGCACGCAAGGATCGTCGAGCCGTCCGCGGAACTGATCCGCCGTTCGTCCGTGAGCCGGGCGATAGGTTTGTCAAACGGGACGAGTGGATAGGGGGTTCAAGGGGTTCCTGGGCTGAACAGAACGATCCCCATTCCAACCAGCAAGGCGATCCCGACCAGAATTCCCAGCACGATGACGGCAATCATCGCCCGTGCAAGCCACCGGGCAACGGTGCCGTTGGGCCTTGCGGCCGCCTTCTCGAAGAGGGCACGAAACAGCTCTTCGACAAGCTCTTCGCGAACGGTCTTACGGCGACCCATCAGCTATTCGGCATCGACCATGCACTCCACAAGGCGGAGATCAGCATCGCCGAAATCTACAACTGTTCCGGACACCGCCAAGAGGGCCTGATCGATCATGTGCATCGGCGCCCGCACACGCACGAATTCGGCGAGGGATTCGAGCGCAGCGATGTGGGCTCCTTGTTTCGCGCGGCGCTCTGCGGAAAAGCAGATCCGGCGCGGGGTTTACTGATCGACCGCTGAGCTGGAGTGTGCGATCGCCGAATACATCGACACCGTCAACGAGGACCCCAAGCCGTTCCGCTGGCACAAGACAGCCGATGAGATCCTGGCGTCCATCAAGCGCTTCTGCCTCGGGACCCTCGAAACCGCCGCAGCTACAACATCATAACGGTGCGAACTTTGGAACCAGGACACTAGTTTCCGCACGAAGAGCCGTTGCTGTCCGTGTTCCGGTGCGCGTTATAGGGGCAATGGCGTGACCGTTGACTCTGAGTAGGATGGCGGTCCACGGTGCGCTCCCGGACCGGGACGGTCGCCCGCCAAAACCCTGACGGTTCATGTCTCGATCATGTCGGCCCGCATCCAACTGAATGACCTCACGGTCGTCCTCGGGACCGGTAATCGGGCCGTGGAGGCGCTGCGGGAGATCAACCTGACTGTGGAGGAAAACGAGTTCCTCTGCGTCATGGGACCGTCCGGCTGCGGCAAGACCACCCTTCTCAACGTGATCGCCGGCTTCGTTCCGGCGACCGCCGGCAGCGCCATGATGAACAACGCCCGCATCGCCGGGCCCGGCAAGGACCGCGCCGTGGTCTTTCAGTCGGATGCCGTGTTCCCCTGGATGACGGTGGAGCAGAACATCGCCTACAGCGGCCGCTTCGCCAAGATGTCGCGGAAGGAGAGAAAGCGGGCAGTGGAGGCCTATCTCGATCTCGTCGGGCTGCGGGAGTTTCGCAAGGCGTGGCCGAAGGAGCTTTCCGGCGGCATGCGGAAACGGGTGGATGTGGCGCGGGCCTACTTCAGTGAACCCGAGGTGCTGCTGATGGACGAGCCGTTCGGCGAGCTCGACATCATGACCAAGGAGCGGATGCAGACCGAGTTCCTGGCGATATGGGAGCGACGACCGAAGACGGTCGTCTTCATCACCCATGACCTGGAGGAAGGGCTGTTCCTGGGCGACCGGCTGATCGTGATGGCGCCGCGCCCGGGGAGGATCATCAAGACGTTCCAGGTTCCGTTCGGCCGCCCCCGGCAAACCGGCCTCAAGACCGAAGAGGAGTTCGTGCAGGCGCGGCGAAGCGTCAAGGAATATTTCGACGGAACGATCGACTAGGGCCTGGAATACCGGTCGATCATGCTTTCGAACAGAAGACATAAGCCTTCGCGAAAATGGGTGTTCATTTCGATAAGCGTTCTGTCGGTACTCGGATTTTATCTTCTTTGGTACCTGATGACCGACGACGGCTTCGCCGTCATTCGTCCGCTGATGTTTCCGTCGCCCAGCATGGTGGTGGATTCGCTGCTCACCCTCTCTCCCGAGACCGTCTTCCGTCACGTCTACATGACCACGTATCGCATGCTGCTGGGGTGGTCGCTCGGCGTGGTGTTGGGGATCTGCGTCGGCCTCGCGATGTCCTACAGTCCTGTGCTGCGCAGCGTCCTGGATCCATTGATCGAGAGTTTTCGCCCGGTTCCGGTGATTGCACTGCTGCCGTTCTTCATTCTCTGGTTCGGCATCGACGAGATCGGCAAGATCGTGATGATCCTGCTCGGCACGTTCATGATCATGGTGGTCAACACGTACGAGTCCGTCATCAACGTCAATCCGATCTACGTCAGGGCTGCGGAGTCCCTGGGCGCAGACAAGTTCTCGATCTATCGAACGGTCGTCGTGCCGGCGATCCTGCCCTCACTCGCCGCCGGCCTGCGCATTTCTTCGGCCCTCTCGTTCACGCTGGTCGTGGCGTCGGAGTTCATGGGGGCGCAGTCCGGCCTCGGCTACATGATCATGAGCGCGCGCCGGACCCTCACGACCGAGACGATCTTCCTCGGCTGCCTGATCTTCGGGATCGTTTCGACGATCATCGACTTCGGCATCCGCAAGGCGATCAACTACCTCACCCGCTGGAGCGAGCGGGCGCCCTGACGTGCGCCGGGCCCATTCGGGCCGGGACCTAAGAAGGCGCGTCGGCCTTGGCGCCGGGACGCGCGATGACTTCGCTGAGCTGGACCTCAGGCTGCGTGTTGGTGAAGTTGGCGATGTCGCTCATGATCCGGTGCTGCTCCTGGCGCCAGCGGTGATAGAACGCCGTGATGCTGTCGAAATCGACCAGCAGGACCGCCTGGTAGGCGGCGGGTTCGCCGGGTGCTGCGCCCGTGAGCCCGAGAGCCACCTCGATTCTGTCGGTGCCGCCCACGTCCAGCGCCGTCTCGATCAGCGGCACATGCTGATTCAGGAAGTAGTCCCAATCGAAGCTGGAGCCCGACTCGGCAGGGTATTGCATCGCCAGGGTGACGGCCATTGGGGACGCTCCGCTGCGCCGGCGTCCCGCGCCGTCACCCCGCGGTCGGGCCGATCAACCAATCCGCCGGTTGGGGAACAGATCGACGAAGTGGTAATCGTGCTGGGGCACCACGATATCGCCTTCCATCTTGAGCCTCTGGTATCCCGCCATCAGCTCATCCAGCCGATAGTAGGGACCCTGCGGCCAATTGAATTCCAGGTTCCGATAGTTGTACATGCAGTCGCCCGCCAGCGCGACGCGCCCCTCTTTCGTATCCACCAGTGTTGCGGCACTGCCCGGCGAGTGCCCGCCGATGCGCAGCATTCGGACACCAGGGGCGACCTGATAGTCGCCGTCGATCGCGACCGTCCGGTCGAGGACGTCCCGCACGTAATGCGAGAACTCCCTGTAGAAATAGGCGCCGTAGGGCGGTGGACTCAGCGCCCACGGCAACTCCGCCCGCTGGACGATGAATTTCGCGTTCCTGAACAGATGATTGTTGGCGATGTGATCGAAATGGCAGTGGGAAATAACGATAATGTCGATATCGTCGGGCGTCAGCCCGTACTCCTTGAGGCCCAGCTCGAGCTCCCATTCCGGCTTCTTGTTGGCGGCCAGACAAATGCCATAGTTGGCTTGGCAGTTGATGACCTCTTCTGCGCTCCCCATGCCGGTGTCCACGAGGATCTTCTTGTCGCCGCCCTCCAGGTACCAGACCCAGCACGGCACCATGCTGCCTTCGCTGACGGTCCCGTCGGGCCGCACGATATCCGTGCGGTAATAGTAGGGCTTTATCTCGTCCCAGGGGATGTCCGGATGCTTGCCGCCGCCCATCAGGCTGACCTCCGGCATGCTTTCCAGCTCGCCCGTCATGATTGCGTGAACCGTGTACTTCATGCAGCGGCCTCCCCAATGTGCAACGCGTAAGCCGACCAGCGCCTAGTAGTCGAGCCCGTACACCTTCTTGAATTCGTCCGGCCGGCCCTGGAAGCGCCGCTTGGCGATGCCGAAGGTCCAGTCATAGGTGCCCGGCTCGTACTGCTGCATATATTCCGCCAGCACCTCCGGCACGTGGTAGACGCTTGCCAGATCGACGGGATTCTTGAGCGTTCCATCGGCAAGATAGGTGTTCATGCGGAACTCCAGGCCCGCGCGCCAATACTGAGCGCCCTCGGGGCTCACCGCCGTGGTGAACGCCCAGCGCGCGTTGGACGGGAAGAATTCCATCTCGTTCCACGCGGCGTGCAGCTCCTCGTAAGTCATGTTGGCAGCGGTGCGCTTGTTGACCTCGTCCACGATGTGAGTGAGCGCCTCACGCGGGTTCCGCTCGACGTACTGCAGGATGCGGAACATGATGTGCTGAATCTTGATCGGCACCTCGGGATTGGCCTCGATATAGCCGAGCCGCGTCGCCAGCCCGCAGTGCAACACGGATTCGGCATAGATCGATTCGTCGAAGAGGATCTTCGCCCCTTCCTTGCCGGCCCGCAGGCGCTGGGGGATGCCGCCGATGTAGCCATCGCCCGAGCCGCCGAGGAACGCGGCGAGCCCCTCGAAGTGGCTCATGTCGATGAGCTCGAAATCGTCGGGATAAGTGAGACCGGCTTCCTCCGCCGCCTTCTTCAACGCGGCGTCCATGCCCAGCCCCTTGGTCAGAATGATGGTGGAGCCCTTGAGCTGAGCCATCGTCTCGGTGATGGCGGCTTTCTTGCCGAGGCCCTCGCCGCGGAATTCCCAGTAGGTCTTCATGCCCGAGTCGCCGCGCACCGCGACACCGTGGGCGGCGAACAGGTAGAGCAGGTTGCTCAGCGCAATGTCGGGAATCTTTTCCGCGCGACTCACCTCATCGCCGTCGCAGGAGCTGGTGAAATCGACAGCGCCCGATGCCAGGAACTCGTGGCCCTCTCGCCACTCGGTCTCGATGAAGACGAAATCCAGGCCTTCTTCGAGGTCCCAACCCATTTCCTTGGCGATGGTGAGAGACAGGAGATCCTGATAGGCGGCGAGGCCGATCTTGACTTCCTTGTTCTCCGCCGACGCCGTGTGCGCGGCGCCGACGAGGCCGACGACTGCGGCCGCCACCGCGAGCGCGCGTAGCGTCGATCCCAACTTCTTCGCGATTCCGTATGAGGCGAGCTTCATGATCCGTACCTCCCTGCCGGGGTTTCGCGTCCCCGTGATCTTGTCCACCACGCAGCCCGTGGAGCGGAAACGGTACAGGTCGCTCTCGAACCTGGGCAGTTTATTCGATCATTCTGGCGGCGGCATTCCGGGCATGTCAACCATTCGGCCCGTCAGTGGCAGGATGGTGTCGATCCTTCCCATTCGCGCGACGCGGCTCTACCATGCGGCACGCAACAACTGGCGTGACGCCGAAAATTGATAAGGGAGGGAACCATGATCAAGCGGTGGAAGAAGGGCGTGGTGGCTACGCTGGCGCTCGCCCTGGGCAGTATGCTGCTCGCAGGCGGCGCGGTCGCGCAGGACAAGGTCCGCGTCGGCATGAGCGCGTTCCAGGACGTCAATTCGCTCTATGTCGGCATCGAGCAGGGCTTCTATCCAGGCATCGAGTTCGAGATCCAGAGGTCGAGCTGGCAAGGCGCCAATGAGCTTCTCGTCGCCAACCAGGTCGATATCGCCACATCGTCCGACTCCGACGTCACGATTCACAACGCGCGCGGTGTCGAAACGACGCTCGCCTTCCCGCTCTATTACTTTGCCGGTGGCGGGCTGATGTACGACACCGAGAAGCACGATTGGAAATCGTTCGACCACTTCATGGAGGAGACCGGCGGCAACATCGACGAGTCGATCACGAAGGCTCTCCAGCAAACGGTTGGCGCCACCGTCGGCGTTTCGGCGGCGGCGGCGGAGTTCTCGGCCTTTGTGGAAATGCTCAACATCGCCGGCCTGACGACCGAGAGCTACAACATCGTCGAGCTGGTGCAGGAAGATCTGCCCCCGGCTCTCTTCTCCGGTTCCATCGACATCATGATCGCCGGAATTCCCCAGCGCCTAGCCGCTCTGCGTCAGGGTTACGGCACGCTGATGGACCAGACGGTCGTGCCGAGCACGGTTGCGCAGGCCGGCTTTGCCGCTCACCGCTCGTGGGTCGAGGAGAATTTCGAGCTGGCGAAGCGCATCCAGCAGGGCATCTTCAAGACGCTCGCGTTCATCGAGGACAATCCGGAGGAGGGGTTCGCCACGATCTCGGCGAAGCTGCTGGAGGCAGGCACCGAGGTTTCCACCGAAGCCCTCATGGGTGTCTGGAACACGATGGAATTCTTCCCGCGTGACAAGGCCACGTTCGAGGCGTGGGTCGTCGCGGAGGATGGCCGCTTCTACTGGCGCGATCGCTTCCGGACCGTGCGCGACAACTTCATCCAGGAGGGCCGGATCGACTCGATGGATACGCCGCTCGAGGACCTGCACTGGGGTCTTCGCGTGGTTGACGCGCTGCAATAAGGGCTCACTTCGTTGCCGGGGCCGCACCGACGGCCCCGGCAGGCGGCGCGGCGGCGCTGCCCCAGGGCGGGAAAACGGCTGGGGCAACGGCTTCGCGCCGCTGCTGGTAACGACGCCCTTTCATGGCTCGGTTGGAGATGCCGATAAGTGGATGGCGTGGCGCGGCCAAGCCTCGCGCGGTTCTGAACGAATGTTAGGGAGACGTGGCGACGTGACGGCGGCCAAAGCAGACTCGGGCAAGTCGGACCTTGAGTTGATCGACGGCCTCGCCGCGATCCTCCACCAATTCACGGTTCGGGATCTCTCCCACGTGCTGCGCGAGGGGATACCGTTCTTCCCCACCCACACGCGGTACTATCACCTCGACGCGAACAAGAGCGACGACCCGGCGGTCATGTTCCAGATCCTGATGCACGAGCACAACGGCACGCATGTGGACGCGCCCGCCCACTACATCCGGGAAGGGCCGGACCCGAGCCGCCATTACATGCACAGCGTGGCGCCGACCGCCCTGATGGGCCCCGCCTGCGTGCTGGACCTGTCAGACAACCCCGAAACACTGATCCCCGTCGATCGCGTCCTGGCCTGGGAAGAGCGCCACGGCCCGATACGCGAAGGCGACATCGTGATCTTCAACTTCGGCTGGCATCGCAAGTGGGGGCTGCACGAGGCCGGCACCGCCTATGTCGAAGACTGGCCCGGCCTGCACCGAACGGCCGCGCAGTACCTGCTGGAACGCCGGATCAAGGCCGTCGGCACCGACTGCCTCAGCATCGACTGCTGCGGCAGCACGGAAATTCCGGCGCATGACCGCTTCCTGCGCAACGACATCCTGATCATGGAGAATCTCGCCAACCTCGACGATCTGCCGGAGCGTTTCTTCTTCGTCGCCGCACCGCTGAAAATCCACGAGGGCTCGGGATCGCCGATCCGCGCGGTCGCTCTGCTGCCGCGCGAAGACGCATAGCGGAACGACCCATGTCCGACCGCCCCCGCATACCCGACGAGGAATTCGCGCTGCGCCAGGCCCGTCTGCGAGAGGAGCTGGCCTCTGCCGGCATGGATGCGCTCATCGCCTATGCCGACCAGCACGCGACATTCGGGCAGCAGAATGCGCGGTACCTGTTCGACTATCAGCCGCACTTCGAAGCCTGCCTCGTCGTCGTCCCTCGCGAGGGCGACGCCTTCATCGCCACGGGGCCGGAATCGGAAGCGTTCGTGCGCGCGAGTTCGCGCTGCGAGTCCGTGCGCAACATCGATGCCTTCTGTCACCCGGACGAGGAGTATCCCCATTCGAGGATCGAGCCGCTCGCCGACGTCATGCGGGGACTCGGCGTGGGCGGTGGCGGCACCATCGGCATCGCAGGCAGCGAGTTCCTGCCGCACAAGGTCTGGGAGTCGCTGCGCGCGTCGACGGACGCGGCATTCGTCGAAGCCGATGCGATCCTGACCGGGCTGAGGGCGGTGAAGAGCGCGGCGGAGATCGCCGTGATCCGTCGCGCCTACAGGATCGCACAGGCCGGCATGGAAGCGGCGCTCGACGCGATTGCGCCGGGCGTGACCGAGCGCGACGTGGCCGCCGAAGCCGAGTACGCCATGCGCCGGATGGGGAGCGAAGGCATGGGCATCGACACGATCGTCGGTGCCGGACGGGAGAACACCCACGCAATCCTCACCCGCACGACGACGAGGCCGATCGGGGCGGGCGACCACGTGCTGGTGACCCTGGCTCCCCGCTACGAAGGCTACCACGGGGCCATCGCGCGCGTGGCTGCCGTCGGCGCCATCGACACCGAAATCGAGCGTGCGATGACGGTTGCGATCGAGGCGCAGGAGCGCACGTGCGCGGCTCTCAGGCCGGGCGCAACGGGTGCCGAGATCGACGGCGTGGCGCGGGACACATGCCGCGAGGCCGATCTGGAGCAGCACTTCGCCTATTCCGGCGTTCACAGCGTCGGCGTGGCGGAGTTCGAGCCGCCGATTCTCACGTCGTGGTCGCGCGAGACGTTGCGTCCGGGCATGGTGTTCTCCATCGACATCCCGATATTCTTCGCGCCCTGGGGCGGACTGCGAGTGGAAGACGGGTTCCTGGTGACGGAGAATGGCGCGGAACCCCTGCAGGACTGCCCCAAGCCGATCCGCTACGTCGCCGCCTGACCCTCTGGTGACGTTGCCGCCTCAAGGAGAATGCGCTGTGATGCACGGTGATGCGCGTGCCGTCTTCCTCAAGACTGGGCCCGTGCCAGGGGGAGTGGCGGCCGTGGACCCGGTTCCGTGCTCCGAGAGCGGGAGAGGTTGAACCTGTGGCAGATCCGAGCGGATCGTCCAGAGCGGCGGAGGCCGAAACGGCCTTGCGCGAGCCGGGTACCGAGATCGAGATCCAGGACCTCTCAGTGCGGTATGACGAGGGAGACCAGACGGTCCTGGCGCTCGACCGGATAAGCCTGACCGTGCGCCGCAACGAGTTCGTCTGCGTGATGGGCCCCTCCGGTTGCGGCAAGACCACGCTCCTCTACGTCATCGCCGGCATCGTTCGGCCAAGCTCGGGAACCGTTCTCGTGGAAGGGGAGCCGGTCGACCGCCCGGGGCCCGACCGCGCCGTGGTGTTTCAGGAGGACGCCGTGTTCCCGTGGATGACGGTCGAGCAGAACATCGGCTACAGCCTGCGCATGCGGGGCCGGCCGAAAGACGAGATCAGGGCCGTCGTGGACCGGCACGTGGAGCTCGTGGGCCTGCAGGAGTTCCGCCGCGCCTGGCCGCGCCAGCTCTCGGGCGGCATGAAGAAGCGGGTCGACCTCGCGCGGGGCTACGCGGCGAATCCCAAGGTCCTGCTCATGGACGAGCCGTTCGGGGCGCTGGACATCGAGACCAAGGAGCGTCTGCAAGAGGAGCTTCACAGCCTCTGGCTTGTCGCACCGCGCACGATCGTGTTCATCACCCACGACCTGGAGGAGGCGCTCTTCCTCGGTGACAGGGTCATCCTGCTCTCGCCTCGCCCGGGGCGGATCGCGGAAACCTACGTTCCCGACCTGGATCAGCAGAGAGACATGTCGATCAAGGGCAGCGCGCGGTTCGTCGCTCTCAGCACGGAGCTTCGGGGGAAGCTCAAGTCCTTCAACGTCGACGTGGACGCCGGCGCGTCGTGAGCGAGATTGAGAAAAAGGATCGGCGGGCCAACCGCGGGAAGCTCGCCGCCGGAGTAGAGCGCGCTGACTCGTCCCGCTCGAGACGTGCCGGTTTCTGGCGGACCGGCGGCTATCTCAGCCTGGTCGCCATCGCGCTCTGGTTCGGCATCTGGTTCGCCATCACGGAAGATGGCTTCGCCCTCATGCGGCCGATCATGTTCCCCTCTCCCGCCAAGGTGATCGAGGCGGTCGGGCGCATCAGCCACCTTCTGGCCGAAGACGTGGCGATGACGATGGTCCGCGTCCTGGTGGGCTTCACGCTGGGCACGCTCCTCGGCGTCGGGCTGGGCCTTCAGATGGCCTACAACCGAAAGGTGTTCCACTTCTTCAACCCGCTGGTCGAGAGCATCCGCCCGGTGCCGGTCATCGCCATGATCCCGTTCTTCCTCATGTGGTTCGGCATCACCGAGCCGGGCAAGCTGCTCCTGATCACGCTGGGCGTCTTCGCCATCGTCGTGGTCAGCACGCTGGAGGCCGTGCGCAACGTGCCGCCGATCTTCCTGCGCGCGGGCGAGACGCTCGGCGCTTCCAAGTACCAGCTCTTCCGAACCATCATCATACCCGCCGTAATCCCCGAGCTGATCGGGCCGCTCCGCGTGGCGGCCGCGCTCTCGTACACGCTCGTGGTTGCCGGCGAGTTCATGGGCGCGCAATCCGGCCTCGGGTTCCGCATCATGGAGGCGCGGCGGCTCTTCAACCCCGATGTCATCCTCGTGGGTGTGGTCGTCATCACCGGGCTGTCGGCGATCACGGACACGCTCATCCGCAAGCTCACGGGCTACATCACACGCTGGTCGGAGCGCTCGGCGTCGACCTGATCGCGGTCTGGCAGGAGCGGCGCGCTTTTCTAGTCCGCAAACGTCATGCGGCGCGGCGCGCGCTAGTCGTAGTACTCGGGCGCCATCCGGTAGGTCTTCCAGTGCTCGGCGTCGTGATGGAACATCACCATCCCGTCCTCTAGCTCCGCGATGCGCATGAGCCGGCGCATCGAGGCCTCGCACAAGGCGGGGTCGACGCAGGGCGTTCCCGTGGTGACGCCGTGATCCCAGTTGGCCTTCTGCGGAATGACGCCCGCCGGCATGATGACCGTTCCCGTGTTCGGCAGGCGCACGACCAGCGCCTGCTCGCCCCGGCTGTGGGCGGGCGAGAAGAGAACCTGCACGGAGCCGTCGCCGAAGACGTCGTAGTCCTCGTCATAGAGCCGCCGGAAATTGTAGTCGCGAATCTCCGACAGCTCGTTCTGATCGTAGTGGTAGGGCATGAAGGTCGGCGGGTTCCAGGCGTCCTGCAGCTCGCGGTACTGGACGATGATGGTCGACTTGGGAAACGCCCGCACGCCGCCGGCGTGATCCGGAATCAGCACAGACTGGATGACATAGCGAATGTCCTCAGGCTGGATGCCGAGCGCGGCGAGCTGATTCTCGACCAGGTTGTCGGCCGTGAGCTGGGGCGCCCAGTCGCGGCCGCGCACGTAGGTCTGGCCGTGCAGCACGTGCTCGCCCCAATGGCCCACCGCATCGCTGACGACGTCCCTGTGGACCCCGGTTTCGAACAGGACCTTCCCTTCGGGATGGTCGATCAGGAAAATCGGCGTCGGCACGGCAATGGTATTGCCCATGCCGAGCATGTGGGTGAAGACGCTCTGGTCGAAATGGAGCATCGCGCCCACCACGTAGTAGAGGCGCATGCCCTCCGGCCCGGTGATGCGATCTCGTCTGGTCATGACATAGCCCCCTCAATCGCGCGAGACGCGCTCGCCCGCGCCAGACTGAACCTCACAGGCCGGCGCGCCCCGTGAGACGCGCCGGCCGTGTTTACCCTGTTGCCTTCTACTTCAGCGGCGCATTGATCCACGCGACGAGTTCTTCGTTCGCGCGCAATGCGTCATAGTACTTGCTGTGAACTTCGTAGTCGTCCGCATCAAAGTCCGCCGGCAGGTTCTCGATGTTCGGCAGATAATGCGCGACCGAGTTGCGCCAACTCAGATCCGAGTCCGGATTGAAGACGCCTTCCGCCGCTTCTTCCATCAGGGGGAAGAACTCGAACTCCTCAATAGCGACCCGCGTCTGGTCGGCGGTGAACGTGTCCGAGCCCATCCGCTCGTTGAGTGACTGGGTCCAGATCTCCACCGCGTAGTCGAAGCGCTCCCTGGCGTAACGCATGGTGCGATACCAGATCGCGAGCAGCTTCAGCGCCCTTTCTTCGTCCTCTTCGAGCCAGGTCTGGTCCGACAGCATGGTCGAATACCAGAGCCCTGCTGGACCCAGGATCTCGTGCCCGCCGACGTTGACGTATTCGTCGCCAACGGTGAGCAGCCTGATCTGCTGGGGCAGCGCGCCGGTGTAGAAGTCACCTTCGCCGCTTTCGAAGGCGAAGCCGGCCGTCGGATGATCCGGGAAGTTGAGCACTTCCACGTCGTCGAGCGTGAGCCCGACCTGCTGGAGCGCCGAATCCACCATGGGCCCGTGGTTGACCTTCACGATCGCGAAGGACTTGCCTTTCATCGAAAGCAGGACCTCTTCCTTCGCCTTGTCGTGGCCGAGCTCCGGAGCAAGTTCGGCGTATGTCGGGGTCTGGCCCCTGCGGCCGATGATGGCGAAGCCCTTGAACTGGTTGGTCACCATCCAGTTCCGCAAGGTCGGGACGTTCTCGTAGAAGGGGATCGTGCAGGTCTGGCACGAGAACGTGGCGTGGTACTGCCCCGTCTGCAGGCCGGCGACCGCGTGCGAAACCTTGTTGACGGTCTCGAGTACGAAATCGAAGCCCATCTCCTTGTCGAGGCCGAGATCCTTGGCGATGGCCCAGGGCTGATACTCGAAATAGGGGCCGAGCCCGAAGCGGACCTCCTCCAGTTCCTGGGCGTCGGCGTCCGATGACGCCGTCATCGGCAGCATGCCCCCGGCGAGCGCCAGGAAACCGATCGAGGCGCCGACGAGGAGCCCTCGTCTCGTTGCTCTAAGCATGACAGATCCTCCCTTTCATCAGGTTATTGGGTCAACTCACGTTGCGCCGACCACGGCGGCGACGATGCCGCGTCGGGTGCTACGCTCGGTCCACTTGGTGATCGGGCGCTCGACCGCGCGAATGATGAGGTCGAGCCCCATCGCCAGGATGCTGAAGATGATGACGATGAGCACGATGCCCGGCGTGTCGAGATATTGCTGGCGGATGATGATGAGGTAGCCGAGCCCGGTCTGCGCGCCGATGAACTCGGCGGCGACGTCGAGCCCCCAGGACGCCACGCCCGCGACACGCACCGCGCCCAGAATGTGCGGCGTGATCGAGGGCAGGATCACGGTCCGGTATATGTGCCAACGGCTGGCACCCATGGTGAGCGCCGCGCGGATGTAGACCGGCGGCACATTGCGGATCGCCTCGATGGTCGTCAGGCCCAGGATCACCGAGGTGCCGAACACGATCAGCGCGATCTGGGGGCCCTTGCCGATGCCGAACCAGAGGATGAAGAGCGGGATCAGCGCGAGCGCCGGCACCGGGCGAAGGAAGTCCAAAATTCCGCCGAACAGCTCGCGCGTGTTCTTGCTGTAGGCCATCGAGACGCCGATGGCGATGCCGAGCGCGGTGCCGAGCGCAAAGCCGAGCAGTGTCATCGACACGCTGGAGAGGATCGACTCCGGCAGATAGGGACCCATCTGCAGCAGCGCCTTCACCAAGTCGTGCGGCCCTGGCAGAAAGATCGGGCGGATGAGCCGCTCGCCGTACGCGAGCGGCCAGATGTAGGTGATGATCGTCCACGTCCCGAGGATCAGGAGCGGCACGACCGACTTCTTGCCGGTGAGCAGGATCCAGCCGAGCCAGGTCCGGCCCTTCAGAAGCTCGGCGTCCGCGTCGACGCCTTCGTATGCGCCCGCGTCGCCCGTCTCGCCGCCCTGCGGTACCGACGCCGTGTCCGCGCTCACTGTTGGCTTACCGTCGCTCATCGCTCGGCAAATCTTCTCCTGCCTCGGCCTGGATGTTCACTCGATGCGGCTGGCCAGCTCCCCGCGCAGTTCCTGGAACTCCGCCGCGCGCTTCAGCGAGACGTCGCGCGGATGGCTGAACGGCACCTCGTAGGTCGCGACGATGTGCGCCGGCCGGCGCCCCAGCAAGATGACCCGATGACCGACGAACAATGCTTCCTCGAGATCGTGCGTGACGAAGATGCAGGTCATGTTCGTCTCTTCGCAGATGCGCACGAACTCGATCTGCAGGCGTTCCTTGGTCATCACGTCGAGCGCCGCGTAGGGCTCGTCCATCAGCAGGACCTCGGGCTCGACCGCAAGCGCGCGGGCAAGGTCCACCCGCTTGCGCATGCCGCCCGAAAGCTCCTTGGGGAACATGCGCTCGTTGCCGCTCAGGCCGACGAGGTCGATCACCTCGGCGGCGCGCCTGGTGCGTGCCTCCCTGGTCAAGCGTTTCACCCGCAGGCCGTACTCGACGTTCTCGTGCACGCGCATCCAGGGGAACACCGCGTCGTCCTGAAACACCATGACGCGGTCGGGCCCCGGGTGGTCCACCGGGCGCGAATCCATGGTCACGGTGCCCTGCTGGTAGGGCACCAGGCCCGCCACGATGTTGAGGAGCGTCGTCTTGCCGCAGCCGCTGGCGCCGATCAGGCAAACGATCTCGCCTTGCGAGACGTTGAACGAGATCCCCTCCAGGACGAAGCCGCTGCCGTAGCCGGCAGCGAGATTATCGACAACGATTTTGGGCGTCATGTCGTGCGGGGAACCGTCTCGACCCTCGGTTTCGCGGGCGTCAACGCGCCTCCCCTCCGGCGGCCTTGTCGACGATGACGTCGCCGCCGAACATGACGAAATTCACGTTCTGAAGGGTCTTGATGTCGCGCTCCGGGTCGGCGGTAACGCCGATGATGTCCGCGAGGTTCCCCTTCTGCAGCGAGCCGATCTCGTGCTGCATGCTCAGCGCCTCGGCGCTGATGTGCGTCCCGGCGACGAGGGCTTGCCGCGTGTCCATTCCCCATTCCACCGCAAGCTCGAATTCCTTGGCGCCGGCGTTCTGCGGATGCGTCGGGAAACCGATGAGGTCGGTGCCGAGCGCGTAGCGAACGCCCGCCCGCAGGCTCAGCTCGAAGTCGCGTCGCATGCGGTCGATATGGGTCTGGAACACGTCCTTCAACCAGCCGGGGTAGTGGAAGGGGTCGGCGGCCTGCTCGTGGAAGTAGAGCTGGGCGATCGTGCTCACCACCAGGGCATCCTCGTCGACCAGGCGCTTGCGCGTGTCCTCCTCGATGCCGTAGCCGTGCTCGATGATGTCGATGCCCCCGTCGAGCGCCATGCGCACCGCCTCGTCGCCGATGCAGTGCGCGCTCACCTTGAGCTTGTTGCGGTGCGCCTCGTCGACGAGCGCCTTCACCTCCTCGAGACTGTAGGACGCGACCTGCTTCATGGGGTCGTCGCCCCAGGGGTGATACTGGTCGTCCACGTGCCCCTTGGAGAGGCCGACCTTGATCCAGTTGGCACCCTTCCGCACGCGGCGGCGGACGATCTCGCGCACGGCCTCGATGCCGTCGGCCAGCATGTCCAGCGACTTCGCCCAATCCAGCGGGATGTTGAGATGGTCCCAGGTCCCGTCGCTGGAGCAGATGAACTCGCCGGCTGCGACCAGCCGCGGGCCCGGCACATGACCCTCGTTGATGGCCCGGCGCAGGTCGGGCCCGACGGAAGAGCCCAGGCACTTGGCGGCGGTGATGCCGGCCTCCAGCATCTTCCGTGCCTCGCCGGCGGCGCGTAGCGCCCGGTAGGCCTCGCGCTCCGTCGGCAGGGTGCCGATGTTGTCCGACGCCACGCCGAAGAAGTGCATGTGGGCATCCACCATGCCCGGCATGATCGTCTCGTCGCCCCGGTCGATCACCAGCGCATCGGCGGGCGCCTCGAGCGCGTCGCGATGCCCGATCTCGTGAATCCGGCCGTCCAGGATAAGCACCGCGGCGTCTTCCCTTGCGGGTGCGCCGGTGCAGTCGAGCATGCGTCCGGCCTTGAGGAGGGTCGCTCGTTCGTAGTCCGCCATTGTCTCACCCTTCTTGTAGTCCGCGCCGTACGAGGACCCGTGACCTGCCAGGGGGCCTCCGGCTTGCGGGCGCGGTTCGCCACAGCCTTCCGGGCCGGGGCCCGTCGACTGTCGGCGTCGTTCTCGATGTCGGCTGGGGCGCGTGGCGAGAGGGCGGAAACACGGCTCCGGAGACGTTCGCCGGACGAAGTGGTGGGCGTCCTGTCGGATACACCGGCTTCGATGTCATCCCGAGCCTGCCTGCCTCCCCTTGGGCCGAGGTATCGGTCGCACGCCGTCCCCAGCGGTTTATCATTGGCAGCCCATGCACGCCTATCGTATCGGCCGCGGCCCGCCATTGGCAATGTCAGCGCGTGCCACCGGCGTCTGGGGCCGGGTTCCCGCGCCGGGGAATTGGCCAAAGCCTCCCGGCGTGCGAGAGTCCCGGGGTCGTCACGCGGCCCTTCCATATCGTCCGGGTCCGGCCGCGGAGATGCCGCGCATCGGGGACTGGCCGCCCGCATAGAAGGAGGAAGACAGATGGCAGCACCGGAACTGCAGACCCGCTCCAATATTCTCTGGTCGGGCGAGAACCCGATCATCCTCTTGAAGCCGTCCCCGGACGCACAGGAGACGACGGCGGTCGGTTTCTTCCGCGTCGACTACTCGCCGGCCGGCAGCGGTCACGCCGTGTTCGTGATCAGCGACCTCGGCGGCAAGGGCGCCGCTGACGACCGCGTGTTCGCCTGCTACACCGACAACGAGCCGGTCGCCGCCTGGATCCGGGGCAATTCCATCGGCCAGTTGCCGGAGTTCCAGAATCACGATCTGTCGGACATTCCGATCCGCGCCGGGCGGTTCGCCAGCATGGGCGATCCGACGCGAAGCTGGACCGAGACCGTCTCAACCGCGGACGGCGAGCTGCGCCTGACCTGGTCGAAGCTGCTGCCGCCGTTCAGCTTGGTCCTGCCGGTCGGCGTGGTCGACACGATCAAGCACGAGATCAACACGATCCTGTATCCGGCGCAGGAGGCCGAGGTCGTCATCGGCGGCCGCAGCGCGGCCGGGCAGGCGCAGCCGGATCAGCTCGGTGACCAGCCCCACAGCACGGCGTTCCTGGCGCTGAGCGAGACCTGGTACACCTAGTACTCCCCGCGTCTGGGACGATTCGGGCGACACGGATGCGGTAAGCGGATACTGCTACCACCGACAAGCTTCGCAGGTTAAGCAGGGCGGTGTGTGGTGGTGGACGCAGCCAAGACCGTCAGCGCCATTCTGGAACGTTGAGCCATGGCGGGCAGAAAACGTATGCGCCTCGCCGGCGCCACTATCGCCCGCCTGCGCGAGCGCGAATATGCCGTCTGGTACGGCGCCGGGTCTCGGCGTTCGGGTAGGGGCAGTCGGTCGTCTCCTTGTCAGCCTGACGGGGTTGCCGCTGGGCCACCACCGAGATGACGGTTCGGATGAAGGCTGATTCGGGCTCTCAGGAGATCGGACTCTTCATGCGGCACCTTGGAGCGCACTTTGTTACACCGGTTACGTGCAAGAGCGAGCGGGGGAGACCCCGCGTGTATGCGCTTGTTGCGCCGTCAGCCTCCCCGCATCGGACCCGGCTGCACTGTCCCGCAATGCCCACTCATCCAACGGGTGATTGTTACCACTTGGAAGATTGCTCGGCATAGAAATGGTCCGGCAATCGATAGCTGATGCCATCTTTGTCGAACATCGAAACGTCTAATATGGTGGTCATGTTGCTGCGGTCTTGGAAGCGTCCCGGGGCCAGTCTACGCATCACATTCTCAATCTGATTCAGAAGCCGGAACTTCCACAGGATTCCCAAGGTAGAGCTCTTGGGGTACCTGAGTGCGTCAGCAAGCGTATTCCCGATCAGCGCTCGCGAAACCTGAGCTATGTATCCCGCCATCTTCCGACGCGCTTGACTTTCCGTCATCCCCGCGAACAAGGGCGCAGTGTTGACCAGCGACGATGCGAGGACGATCGACTCCAAAGAGGGAGGAGGCTCGCACAGTCGGCCGATCTCGAAGACTTCGAGCGCATGCTGCTCGTCCCGGAACAGAATAGTCTCGGGAATACCCATCAGATAACCGGAATAGCGCCACACGGCCATGAAGCTTCTTCGTTCCTCTTCGCTGAAGGAGGCCCCAAGGCTCTTCAAGTGGCTCAACAGCCTTGCCGAAAACGCGGAGATAGCGAAACCGACATGTGCCGCACTGATCGGCGTGCCCAATTCCTCGAGATCCCATTCGTCGGAGTTACTGAGCAACAACCGGATTCTTGCATGGACCAGTCTCACCCGAATCGAGAGCGACCACCCGTCAGAATGTTTGTCCATGCCGCCAGGCATGAAAATCTCCAGCATGTGGCGGTTGTTCTGCTTCAGCCGCCTCATGCCCTGATCGCGCAGCCTGCCGGTCATAAAAAACGACTTTGCGATGTTCGTCGAAAACCCTTCCACCAGAACGCCACCCACCATTCCCGCAAGCACCAGCGGTGTATTCCTGTGGAACATGCGGCAGCCCGGAAAAAACGAATTCACGTCAACCCAGTCGGGTGGTTCGGCATATGAATCGAAGAATTTTCTGACCGACTCCGGTGCAGCGAGCAACGAACCCCCGTCGCTGCCTTCCAAGCCCAATCCGATAAGCCTAGCCTGTTCCTCTGGCTCCAAGGAACGGAGGTCTGCAACCATCGTGTCGGCTAGCGGATCTCCGATGGTGGTATGGGCAACGTAGTTGGCTGCTCTCTCTGGATCGACCGCTTGACCCCTTGCGTATCCGTCAACATATGCTGATGGGATACTCTGCATTCTGGTCACTCGGGCCTTGCGCCAAGCGGCGCACGTTGAGTGTTGCGACCGCGCTGTCTCATCGATGTTCGAACGGATTCGCTTGGCGAATTGTGCGGGATAATATCGCCATCAAGGTTCGCACCGAGTCCGGAGCTGGCGCGACGTCGATGTCCCGACATGCCCCCTCGCAAGCCAGACGAACTGGAATGAAGCTGCCGCGAATCAGACGCCGCGGGGTTGTTTCCCCGCCCGACAGCCGCTTCAGCGCTTCGGCGATCTTCAACATGGCTCCCTCCCGCAGCTCTTGCTTGGGACGGATCGGGACGTCGCGATTGGATCAATAGCTTCTCTGACAAGCCTCGGTCCAGCTATTTTGCCGACCGGTCGGCTTGAATGCGAGTCTCATATGGCGGTGATGGCCTTGGCTTCTTTCGCTGTGTTCAGACCGCCATGGCCATGACAGTGCTGGGAACGATTTTATCGCTGGCCGGCGTCGCGGTTGGTCCCCTCATGGCCTTTCGCGGGCGACCGAATCGTTCGCCGCCGAACAGCACGCCTTCGCCGAGGCCAATGTCGCGCCGCACGAACTTTGTCGCGACGGCGCGATCCACTGCCAGTGTCCGGAATGCGGGCGAGTAACCATGCACAAGTCCTTCGCATCCGGCAACATGTGGTATCCTTGGACGAACGTGATCCGCGATGTTTCCCGGTGTTGCCCTTACTGTCATGGCTGACACGCTATGGACGACAGCGCCTTGCCTCCGAAATCTATGCTGGGAGAAGCGCTATGAGTCGCGACGCCCAAAACTGCGCAAAGGGACGTGAGACCATGGAAACAAGCCGGCGGATTGGCACACTGAATGTGGTGCAGCACGCGATAGCGGGCTCCTTGCGAGCGGTCGTGGTGAAGTCCGCGCACGTGGTCTGCGTGGCAGCAGTATCGATGCTCCCGCTGGTTGCAATCGCAGAGGCTCAGTCGATCGACGCCGCGCGTACCGCCTATATCGAGGGCAGATTCTTGGAAACCGCCGAACTCGCCGAATCCCTCGGCACCTCCGAGGGTTTCGCGTTGGCGTCGAGGTCCGTGGCGGTACAAGCATATTACATATCCGGAGACGACGAGAAGGAGGCCCTGTTCGAACGCGCCTTGGCTTTGGCACAGGAGGCGGTCCGATCCGACCCGGACAGTCCGCAAGCCTATATCCAATTGTCGCATGTCATGGGCCGGCACGGTCAGACGATCGGCATGCTGGAATCGGCTTCCAAGGGATATGCCGACAAGATACGAGACGCGGTCGAGAACGCGCTTCGCTTGAGCCCGGAGATGCCAGAGGCCCATTTGAGCATGGGCATGTGGCACTCGGAAGTGGTCTCCAGCTTGGGATCCTTCATGGCAGACATGATGTTTGGTGCCGATGAGGACGATGCTATCGAGTTTTACGAACGGGCCCTCGAGGGCGCGCCCGAGGAAAAGATCGTGCCTTTGGAGTATGCGATCGGCTTGCTGGATCTCGATGATGACGATTACCGCGAACAGGCGCGCAGGCTGCTCCAACGGGCGATCGAATTGCCTGTCAAGGACGCCTACGACGACCTTATTCACCAAAAGGCGGTCGAGACTCTGGCGGCGCTCGACTCACTCGGCGACTGAAGCGAGTCCGACAGTGGTGCCGTTGGCGGACTTGCTGTGGGAGATCGACAGGGCAAAGAGTCGCTTCACGTTGCTCTTCCTGGATTGCCGGCACGACCGGCGAGCAGAAGGATCGTTCCATGCCCTTTCACGAATTCACGACCCGACCTCAAAACAGGCTTCCGTATACGACGCCGCAGGTCCGCGTTGCCGGTTGCCGGATAACGTGAAAGACTGGCCGTCAAACAAGTGGCAGCCAGTGATCTGTTCGCGACACCCAAATCGAGGCGATGGTCGGACGGAAGGACGGCATCCGCCGTCGGGGCCGGCGGGGGCGTCGGTGACGCCTGCCGCTAGCGCGAGGCGGGCGAGCCGTTCCCGTATCCGGCCAGCAAGGGTCGAGCAGTGATCGACTTCCTTGAGCGCTATATCTCCCTAATCTTGACTCGTCGGTGGCTTGTCATCCTACTGGCCGGTCCGGTCATGCTGGCGATGACGGCGGGCGTACAATACATCACGATCACCAACGATTACCGTAGCCTATTCGAGGACGACAATCCGCAGCTCCTGGCATTCGACGCGCTGGAGAATACCTATGCCGCGTCCAACGTCGCGCTTATCGCCGTGGCGCCGGAAACGGGCTCGGTGTTCACCCGGGAGGCGCTCAATGCCATAGAGGAGCTTAGCGAGGCCGCTTGGGGCGCGCCCCACTCCATTCGGGTCGACTCGCTCACCAACTACTCCCATAGCGAGGCGTTCGAGGACGACCTGATCGTCAGGCCGCTCGTGGTCGGCGCGCTGGAGCTGAGCGACGACCAATTGGCACAGGTCGAAGCCGTCGCGCTCGCTGCTCCCGACCTGGCCGGGCGGCTGGTGGCATATGACGGGCAGGTCGGCGGCGTCGCCATCACGTTCGCCTTGCCCGACGACCCGGACGCGGCGGTGGTCGAGATCACCGACTACCTGAACGGCGTCCTGGCGGAAGCGCGGTCGAGTCATCCGGCCCTCACCTACTACCTGAGCGGCGACGTCGTGATGAACCGCGCCTTCGCCGACGCCACCAGGAACGACCTCATGACCTTCGCGCCGATCGTGCTCCTGGTCATCGTGGTGGTTACGGTCGCGCTCCTGCGCTCGGCTCTCGGCACGCTTGCCATCATCGGAGTCCTGGGATTCATCATCAACACCACCATGGGGTTCGCGGGCTGGGTCGGCACGGTCCTCAACCCCGCGAACTCAGGTGTCGCGATCATCGTCATGACGGTCGCCATCGCTCACTCGGTTCACATCGTCACCGCCACCCTTTCGGGGTTGCGGCAAGGGCTGAGCCGGGAGGAAGCGATCGCCGCCTCCCTTCGCAGCAACGCCTATCCGGTGTTTCTTACGACCGTCACGACGGCGATCGGCTTCCTCAGCCTCAATTCGTCGGATTCGCCCGCCTTCCATACCCTGGGGAATCTGGTGGCCTTCGGGGTCGTATGCGCGTTCGTCTATTCGATGACCCTGTTGCCGGCGGTGCTGTGCGTCCTGCCGTTGCGCGCCCCTTCCACCAAGAGCAGGCATGCGGAGTTCTTCGAGCGTTTCGGCGCTTTCGTCGTCGCGCGCCGCCGCTATCTGCTCGTGGTGATGTGCCTCGTGGTCGCCGTCCTGGCTGCGGGCATCCCCCGCATCGAGCTGACCGACAACTGGACACAGTATCTTGATGACCGTTACGAGTTCCGGCGCGATACCGATTTCGTCATCGAGAACCTCACCGGCATGGAGACCCTGGAGTACTCGCTGAGAAGCGGGCAGGAGGGCGGCATCACCGATCCCGAATACCTGAGCACGGTCGATGCGTTCGCGGAATGGTTCAGGGGCCAGCCCGAGGTGACCCACGTTCAGGCGTTCCCCGACACCATGAAGCGCCTGAACAAGAACATGCACGGGGACGATCCTGAATACTATCGATTGCCGGACGATCCGGAATTGGCGGCGCAGTACCTGCTGCTTTACGAACTCTCGCTCCCGTTCGGAAGCGACCTCAACAACCGTATCGACGTTTCCAAGTCTGCCACCCGACTGACCGTCGTGCTCCGCAGCTTGTCGGCGCGGCAGCAGCGCGAGCTCGATGCGCGCGCGCAGACTTGGCTCGGGTCGAATGCGCCCGCTCTTCTCACCGAGGCATCGGGCGTCAGCATCGTCTTCGCTCACCTTTCCCAGCGCAACATCGACAGCATGCTGGTCGGCACGCTCATAGCCATGGGGCTCATTTCGCTGATTCTGCTTCTTGTCTTCAGGAACGTGCGTCTCGGGCTTCTCAGCCTCATACCCAACCTCATTCCCCTGGTCATGAGCTTCGGCCTGTGGGGCTATTTGGTCGGCCGCGTCGGTCTTGCGGCTTCCGTAGTTGCGGCGATGGCCTTCGGCATCATCGTCGACGACACCATCCATTTTCTGAGCAAGTACTTGAAGGCACGCCGCGAGGGGAAGTCGCCACCGGAAGCGGTGCGCTCTACCTTCCGCGTTGTAGGGCAGGCGCTGTGGACGACAACCGCGGTTCTGTCGGCCGGTTTTCTGGTGTTTGCGTCGTCCGGATTCGAGGTGAGCTGGTCGCTTGGCCTGCTGGTGACTCTCACGATTGTACTGGCGTTGCTGGCAGACTTCCTGCTGCTTCCGCCGCTGTTGATGGTCATCGATCGGAGAAAGCCATGACACTGTGTCGTTCCGCCCTATTGGCGCTCCCGATTGTCGCGCTTTGCGCGACGTTTCTGGATTTCTCGAATGCGGGAACTCCGGCGCGTGCCGACGACTCGAGCCCCGAGGCGCTCGGGCTCCAGATCGCGGAGGAAGCCCGCGCGCGCGCCGAAGGCTTTGGTAACTTCACGGCCCGCCAGTCCATGATCTTGCGCAACAAGCAGGGCCAGGAAAGCCGGCGTCAGCTCCGCTTCAAGGTTCTCGAAGTCCAAGACGACGGCGACAAGAGCATCTTCGTCTTCGACGAGCCGCGCGACGTCAAGGGAACGGCGCTTCTCATCCACGCCCACCGACAGGGCGACGACGAACAATGGCTCTACTTGCCGGCTCTGAAGCGGGTGAAGCGCATCAGTTCAGCGAACCGCTCCGGCTCCTTCATGGGCAGTGAGTTCGCCTACGAGGACCTGAGCACCCAGGAAGTGGAGAAATACACGCACCGATACCTGCGCGACGAGCCTTGCGGCGACCTCGCCTGCACGGTTTCGGAACGCGTGCCGGTGGGGAAGGGATCGGGCTATAGCCGCCAGCTAGTGTGGCACGATCGGGACGAGCTTCGCGTCTGGAAGGTGGAATACTACGACCGCAAGGACGCGCACCTGAAGACGTTGACGCTCAGCGGCTACGAGCGCTATCTGGATCGCTACTGGCAAGCCGGCGAGATGGCGATGGTGAACCACCTCACGGGCAAGAGCACCGATCTGAGCTGGTCGGACTTTGAGTTCGGAACCGACCTCGACGACCGCGACTTCACCCGGACCGGTCTGAAGCGCGTGCGCTGATGGGTCTCCGCGCCGCCCTTCGCCGCGCGCTGCTCGCCGCTGCCGGCCTCGCGGCCCTCGCCGCCGAGCCGGCTGCGGCGGACTGGATCGAGTACCACGAATTCTCCGGCCGCATGAGCGTGGACGGCCGATGGTATCCGCAATCCGCTGCCTACCCGGATCAGCGCTCCCACGCGGGCGGCTTCTCTATCGCGCCCAAGCTCTACCTGGAGGACGAAGGGGGCCGCAGCGTCACGCTGGAGGGCTTCTATCGCCTGGATGGCGGCGATTCGCATCGTACTCACGCCGACCTGCGCGAAGCCTACCTGCTGCTGTTCGGCGAGATCGGCGCGGACGAGTGGGAGTTGCGCTTAGGCGTCGACCGCGTCTTTTGGGGTGTCGCGGAATCGCGCCATCTCGTCGACATAATCAACCAGACCGACCTCGTCGAGCACCCGAACGAAGAAGCCAAGCTGGGCCAGCCCATGGCACATGTAACGTTGTCGGGTGACTGGGGAGCGGCAGAGGTGTTCGCGTTACCCTACCACCGCTTGCGCACCTACCCGGGACGCCGCGGCCGACTCCGCACGATGCTCATCGTGGACAGCGACCAAGCGACCTACGAAAGCGGCGCCGAGGAATGGCACCTGGACTTCGCCGCCCGCTACAGCCACAGCATAGGCCCCCTCGACTTCGGCGTGAGCGTCTTCGACGGCACCAGCCGCGAGCCCACGCTGCTGCTTGGCCTCGACCGCGACGTTACGCCGATTCTGATCCCGCATTACGAGCAGATCCGTCAATTCGGGCTGGACGCCCAGATGACCGCCGGCGCTTGGCTGTTGAAGCTCGAGGCCATCCGGCGCACCGGCGCGCGAAATGCCGCCCTGCCCCTCAGCATGGAAGAGGACTACACGGCCTTCGTCGCTGGCGGCGAGTACACGTTCTACTCCGTGTTCGACTCAGGCATTGATCTCGGCTTGCTTGGCGAATGGAACCGTGATGGCCGGCGCGAGCGCGCGACCAACGTCTTTCAGAACGACCTCTTTCTCGGGGCACGGCTCGCGTTCAACGATGTCGAGAGTACCGACCTCATCGTCGGGATGCTTCATGACGCGGACTTCGGCACACGCTCCTTCAATGCGGAATTCAACAGGCGCCTCTCGGACGAATGGTCGCTTCATCTGGAGGCGGTCGTCTTCAGCAATGTTGATCGGATGGATCTCGCCTATAGCACCCGGCACGACAGCTTTGTCGAGTTGAACCTGACCTACAACTTTTAGAGTTTCGTGTTCTGTGAGGCAGACAAGGCGGGGACGCGACCACACTACATAACGTCGGCTCCGCGTGTTCCGGAAGATGAGAAACTGAGCGATCTCGGCTCAACTGGTTGCGGCGCGACAAAGCGGATGGAGTCTCATCCAGAGTGAAGCGCCATAACTGGTTCATGCCCCAGCGGAACAGCGTGCCTCGATATTTTCTTCGCCGTCTGGTGGTCGATAACAGGCCGTCGTGCCGCTCGGCTTCCGATCGACCCAGTGACGACGACGGCTGACCAATCGGTGCATAGTGCGCAACGCCGCACATTGACCGCTCCCTACCGCTGACGACAGGCAGCCATCATTGGCGCAACGTAGCGCCGCCTCATCCGGATAACCGGCCACCTCCTCCGGGGAATTTCTGCACCGTCGCCTAGCGACGCACCTCGTCGTGGAGAAAGGCGAACCGGTATCCATGCACAGCGCAGTCCATGAGGAACTCAAGACTGACAAGTATCAGCACTATCACCGAGCCGAACGAACCTATAACCAACGATAAAGCGGCCGTCGGCAGGGCTAGAACGGCGACCAACGCCCACGCCGCGTCGGGCAGACGTGTTCCCCGGATCCAAAACCACCCATGCATCAGTGGCAGCGCAGCGAGCCCCACCACCCCAAGCCACAGCCACTCTATCATGACAAATCCAACACCAAACCGGTATTTCATGTTTCTGATGCTGTTCGCCGTGGCGACCTCGTGTTCCCCGCCACCAGTAGGCCGCGGAGAAGAGCGAGAGGGCGGGGGCGAAGTCGGGCCCGTCATACAGAATACACCCAGTTCAAAAGGTGCCCGGCACGGCTCTGGGAGGCGATGACCAGTACGTGCGGCCGAAGCTGAAACGAGTTGGTATTCCGCCTCACGATAGTCTGCAATGCTCCTCCAACTACCCGTTAGGTTATCACAACACAGCAGTAAGGCAATCTGGATAGTGCGTCGGCCCAGAGATCACGCCCCTGCTGTAGTCAGCCAAACAGCAAAGGTAAGGTAACCATCCGGCGTAGGCCGCCTGTTCCCGTTGCGTGAGCTCTGGCAGGGTGAGCGCTCGGGTAGTGGGCGCTTTGTAGGTGTCCACCTATTTGTAAGTGGACACTTAGCTGATGTCGGTTTCTGAGGACGAGCCGGGCGCGGCGGGCGGCGGATCGGTTCGCCGCCGGCGCCGGCGGTGGAGCGAGGCGCAGAAGCG
>JAPPMY010000258.1 GCA_028818855.1 Rhodospirillales bacterium | reverse complement strand
CGAGCGCCGCCGCGAGCTGGCCGCCGGTGCCGCCGACGATCCCCTCCACCGTGTCCAGCGGGCTGCCGAAGGTGGTATCGGTGGTGGCAAGCGCCAGGTCCGGACCGGCCAGCACGGCGCCAAGCGCAATCCCGGCGGCCGCGGCGGTCCGGAGCACTTCCATGCCCGATGCCGCCGCCCGGTTCGCAGAGGCCCTCACCGGTCGTCTCCCGGCAGCGCGCTGCCGTCGTCCGAGGTCGACTTGCGACGCCTCGTCCTCACCCAGGCGTCGAGGTCCTCCAGCAGATAGCGCACCCGCCCGCCGAACTTGAGGAACACCGGGCCGTCGCCCGAGACCCTGTAGCGGTCCAGCGTGCGCGTCGACAGGCCCAGCCGCTCGGCCGCCTCGCGCGTGTTCAGATAAGCGGTCTTCCCGGTCATCCACTTCTCCTTCTCCCGGTCCCCGGCGTCCGGACGGACCGGCGCCATGCGAGGGCCAAGCGAAGCGGAGAGGGGCGGTTCCGGGGAAGGTCGATTAATGCGCGCGAAAACGGTTCACAGTTTCAGCGCCAATCGCCGCCAACCGCCGACAGGTCACGACGGGACGCTGAGCCCGGCGCTGCGACTCACGGCCGGCGCGGCCCGGCACGGGGCCGTTCCGCGGCAGCGGCATCCCGGACAGGAAGGGATCCCCGTCGGCGGCGTTCGGCAGGAGACGCCGGCAATCCGGGGCGCTGCGAACCGCGCCCATTCGGCGAGGGCGGCGAGGCTGCGCCGCAACCCGCGGCGGCTGCCTCGAGAATGCGCGGGTTGCTACCGCAATCCCGGCGAACGCCGCGCCGGGTCGGGGGCCGGTTCGGGGGCGCGGAGAGGGGCGCGCCCCCGCCGGCGCGGGCCTATGAGCCGGACGCGTCCCCGGCGCCGCGCGCCAGGTCGCGGTAGCGGCTCGCGTCCGCCCTGGCCTTCCTCAGCCAGCGCGCGATCCGCGAATGCATCCAGCCGCCCACGAAATACTCCTCCTCCGCCCGGACCCGGCCCCAGATCGCCGCGGCGATCTCCGCGTACGTCCGGCCCTCCGCGCTCCCTTCCAGAGCGGCCAGCAACTCGCGATCCCCGGCCCCCGTACCCGCCCCGGCCGAGGGGCCGGGACCCCGGACCAGAGGTCCTCGATCCGCACCACCGCGCGCACCAGCTCCAGCCCGGCATCGTCGGGGAAGGCCACGCCGCCGGGAAGGCGCACCTGGACGGCCGCGCCCGGCCGCTCCGCCTTCAGCACCAGCGCGCCGTCCGCCAGCCGCAGGCCCGCGAGCGTGGACCCGCCCGCGGCCGCCAGCGCGGCCAGCGGCGCCGCGTCCCGTACCGCCCTGCCGTCCGGCATCGGACCGCGCGCCCAGAAGGGCGAGACGGGGCCGTTCTCCGCGTAGGGGTCTTCCCAGGCCAGCAGGCCCCAGTCGAGGGCGGCGAGATCCGCCGCCGTCTGGAGCCTGACCGGGAAGGGCGCGGCCTCCGGCAGGCCGGGGGACGGCCTGCGACGCAGCCATACCCTGCGGTAGCCGGCGCTCGCCCGGATGAAGCGCCAGGCGCGGACCGGGTCCCACTCGACCGGCTGCCCGCGGCGCCGTCCGCGGCGGGCCGGGCCGGTCCCGGCAGGCGGTTCCCCGTCCGAATCCTCCGGGATCACGGGCTTCCCGCCCGGCAGCCGGACCGGGCCGCTCTTCCGCGCGGCCGCCGCCCTACCATCTGATCGCGCCGCGCAGCATCACCCCGTGCTCCGGCCCGGCGCCCGACCCGACGCCGTAGCCTGCCCCGGACCCCGATCCGGGGTTGACCGCCTCGCGCCGCGTGGCGTCGAGGTTGACCTCGAAGCCGGGATCGCCCCGCACGACCGAGGTCAGCCGCCAGCCGATGCGCCAGTCGCGCACATTGTCCGATAGCCCGAACCCGACGTTCGGCGTGCCCGTGAAGCGGTCGCCGAACAGGCCCACCCCGTAGCCGAGCTCGCCCTCCAGGCGCCGTCCGGCCTCGAACTCTGTCCCCGGCGCGAGGCCCCGCGCGTCGCGTGCGCCCCACAGCCTTTCCACGCCGCTCGACGCCGACCCCCAGGTGGGCGCGAGGCTGAACGAGAGCCCACGGCCCCGCTCGCCCGGTGCGAGCCGCACCGCGCCCGACGCGCCCCACTCGCGGTAATTGGAGTCCTCGTGCGCGACCAGCGTCCGCGCCCGCGCCTCCACGCCAAGGCCCGTCTCCGGGTCCGTCCACGTCACGCGCCCGCCGAGCTCCACGCCCGTCCCGGTCTCCGCATCCCCGCCGTCATGGCGAAGCCCGACCTCGACGCCCGGCGTGAGTGTGCCCCCGCCCGTCTCGAACGACCGGCTGCCTTCCAGCGCGAGCCGCACCCGGCTCGCGACCGCCGTGGTATTGCCCTCGTTCGAGACCGCCTCCGCCTCCGTCTCGACCCAGAACGCATCCGCCTTGAGCCCAAGGTCGATGCCGCCGGTCTCGTCGGCCTGCAAGAGCGCGCCCCGGCCGCCCAGGGCGGCTATGCGCATCGAGAGGTCGGTCCGCGTCACGCGCTCCGGCTGGTTCTCGTTCGCCG
>JAPPMY010000254.1 GCA_028818855.1 Rhodospirillales bacterium | reverse complement strand
GCCGCGCTTCCTGCTCTCGCCGCGCGGTGCCCCGCTGACCCAGGAGCAGGTGAAGACGTTGGCGAGCGGCCCCGGCATCACGCTGATCTGCGGCCGTTTCGAAGGAGTCGACGAGCGTGTGCTGGAAGGCCGTGACGTTGCCGAGCTCAGCGTCGGCGACTACGTGCTCTCGGGCGGGGAGGTTGCCGCGATGGCGGTGATCGACGCCTGCGTGCGCCTGCTCCCCGGCGTGGTCGGCCGGCCCTCCTCGCTGGTGGACGAGAGCTTCGAGGACGACCTGCTGGAGTATCCGCAGTACACGCGCCCCCGCCTCTTCGAGGGCCGCGCCGTGCCGGAGGTCCTGCTCTCCGGCGACCACGCCGCCATCGAAGCCTGGCGCCGCGCGCAGGCGGAGCATGTGACCAGAACACGGCGTGCCGATCTCTGGGCACGCCACCAGGCGCGACACGCCTGAGAGCGCGAGGATAGTGCCGTGAACATGATCGAGCAGCTGAACGCGGAAGCCGTGGAGAAGCTCGTGGAAGAGCGGGAGGTCCCGGAGTTCGGCCCCGGCGATACGCTCCGCGTCCACGTCAAGGTGGTGGAGGGCTCTCGCGAGCGGGTGCAGGTGTTCGAGGGCGTCTGTATCGCCCGGCGGAACCGCAGCCTCAACTCCTCCTTCACGGTCCGCAAGATCTCCTATGGCGAGGGGGTGGAGCGGGTCTTTCCGCTGCATTCGCCGCGCATCGCCAAGATCGAGGTGATGAAGCGCGGGGCGGTGCGCCGCGCCAAGCTCTATTACCTGCGCGGCCGGCGCGGCAAGTCGGCCCGCATTCGCGAGAAGCGGGACGACCGCGGCGCGCGGAAGGCCGCCGCCAAGGCCAAGGAAAGCGCCGCGCCCGCCGATTGACCGGCCTCGCCATCGCCGCGGGAGGACACCCATGAGTGGCCCCAAGACCCTGTTCGACAAGATCTGGGAGAGCCACGTGGTGGCCGAGAACGACGACGGCACCACGCTCCTCTACATCGACAAGCACCTCATCCACGAGGTGACGAGCTGGACCGGCTTCGAGAAGATGGCCGAGGACGGGCGCCCGGTGCGCCGCCCCGACGCCACCCTCGGCGTGCCCGACCACTCGATCCCCACGCGGAATCGCGCCGCCGGCGTGGAGGGAATCGGCGATCCGCTGGGGCGCGGCCAGGTGGAGGCGCTGCTCGCGAACTGCGAGGCGTTCGGCGTCCCGCTCATCCCGCTGACGGACGTGCGTCAGGGCATCGTCCACATCATCGGGCCGGAGCAGGGGCTGACGCTGCCCGGCGCCACGCTCGTCTGCGGCGACAGCCACACGGCGACGCACGGCGCCTTCGGCTGCCTCGCCTTCGGCATCGGCTCCAGCGAGGTCGAGCACGTGCTCGCGACCCAGACGCTCAACCAGAAGCGCCCGCGCAACATGCGCATCACAGTGGCCGGCGACCTGCCGGCGGGCATCACCGGCAAGGACATGATCCTTGCCATCATCGGCGAGATCGGCACCGCCGGCGGCACCGGCCACGTGGTCGAGTACGCCGGCCCCGCGATCCGCGCGCTCTCCATGGAAGGGCGGATGACGGTCTGCAACATGACCATCGAGGGCGGCGCGCGCGCAGGGCTCATCGCGCCGGATGAGACCACCTTCGCCTATCTCAAGGGCCGCCCGATGGCGCCCTCGGGCGCGGCGTGGGACCAGGCCATGGCCTACTGGCGGACGCTCGCCTCCGACGAGGGGGCGGCCTACGACAAGGAAGCCACGATCCAGGCATCCGACATCGCGCCGCAGATCACCTGGGGCACCAGCCCCGAGGACGTGATCCCGGTGACGGGGCGGACGCCGGATCCGGACGCCGCAACCGACGAGATGCACCGCGAGGCGATGGCACTGGCGCTCGAGTACATGGCGCTCGAGCCCGACACGCCGATCGAGGGCGTGGCCGTGAACCGCGTCTTCATCGGCTCCTGCACCAACGGCAGGATCGAGGACCTGCGCGCCGCCGCCGCCGTCGCCAAGGGGCGCAAGGTGCCAGCGGGCGTGGGCGCCATGGTGGTGCCGGGCTCCGGCCTCGTGAAGCAGCAGGCCGAAGACGAAGGGCTCGACCGCATCTTCCTGGACGCGGGCTTCGAGTGGCGCGATGCGGGCTGCTCCATGTGCATCGCCATGAACGACGACAAGCTCGCCCCGGGCGAGCGCTGCGCGTCGACCTCCAACCGCAACTTCAAGGGCCGCCAGGGCCGCGGCGGGCGCACCCACCTGGTGAGCCCGGCGATGGCGGCGGCGGCGGCCGTCAGCGGACGCTTCGTCGACGTCCGCGAACTGCTCGACTGAGGAGGGCCCGACATGCGGACATTCACGACCCTCTCCGGCCCGGCGGCGGCGTTGCCGATGATCAACGTCGATACCGACCAGCTGATCCCGAAGCAGTACCTCACCGCCATCAGCCGCGCGGGCCTTGGCAAGGGGCTCTTCCACGACTTCCGCTACGACATGGAGGACAAGGAGGTCCCGGACTTCGTCCTCAACCGGCCTCCTTGGCGCGACGCCTGCATCCTCGTCGCGGGCGACAACTTCGGCTGCGGGTCGAGCCGCGAGCACGCCCCCTGGGCGCTCGAGGACTTCGGCATCCGCTGCGTCGTCGCGCCGAGCTTCGCGGACATCTTCTTCAACAACTGCGTGAAGAACGGCATCCTCCTCATCCCGTTGCCCGAGGATGACGCGAACACGCTGATGGCGGACGCCGGGAACTCCCAGACCTGCCGGATGTCGGTGGACCTGGAGGCCCAGACGATCACGCGGTCGAACGGCGAGACAGTCGGCTTCGAGATCGAGCCCTTCCGCAAGCACCGGCTGCTGAAGGGGCTCGACGACATCGGGATCACGATGACCAAGGCCGCCGAGATCGACGCCTTCGAGGCGAAGCAGAAGGCCGCCCAGCCGTGGCTCTACGGGGGCGCCCCGCTCGACCCCGCCGGCTGACGCCAGCACCCGCGCCCTGCGCGGGCCTCCCCGCTATCATGGGTGGAGACATGAGGCGGCCGTGATGCCGGACTACCTGCGACCCACCGCGCTCGACGATGCGCTGGCGGCGCTGAGCGCCCGCCGCCTCACGGTGCTGGCCGGCGGCACGGACTTCTACCCCGCACGGGTGGGCGCGCCGCTCGACGACGACGTGCTCGACATCACCGCGCTCCCCTCGCTCCGCGCGATCGAGGAGCGGGACGACCACTGGCGCATTCCGGCGCTCGCGACGTGGACCGACATCCTCCGCGCGGACCTGCCGCCCTGGTTCGACGGCCTGAAGCTCGCCGCACGAGAGATCGGCGGCCGCCAGGTGCAAAATGCCGGTACGCTCTGCGGCAATCTCTGCAATGCCTCGCCTGCGGCGGACGGAGCGCCGGTACTGCTCAGCCTCGATGCCGAGGTGGAGCTGGCCTCCCTGGAGCGGCGGGAGACGCTGCCGCTCGCGGACTTCATTCTCGGCAATCGGGAGACCGCGCTTGGTCCCGACCAGCTCATGGTCGCGGTCCGCGTCCCCAAGCCCGGTACCGGGCGGGCACGCGGGCACTTCCTCAAGCTCGGCGCGCGGCGCTACCTGGTGATTTCCATCGTGATGGTGGCGGCTGCGCTGGAGGCCGACGCAACTGGCCGCGTTGCCCGCGCCGCCGTCGCGGTCGGCGCCTGCTCGCCGGTCGCGCGCCGCCTGCCCGCGCTGGAGGAGGCGCTCCTCGGCCGCCCGTGCGATGCCGCTCTGGGCGACGCCGTAACGGACGCGCACATCTCCCCCCTCGCGCCGCTCGACGATGCGCGGGGCTCAGCCGCCTATCGCCTGGATGCCGCCCGCACGCTGACGGCGCGCACGCTCGCCGAACTCGGGAGCATGATGTGAGCGCGCGGGGCCTTGACGGCGGCGACGGCGATCCCCCATGCGGGGTGTCGGTGTCCGGCGCCATCGCCTTCACGGTGAACGGGCGGCCCGTCTCGGTCACAGCGGCGCCGCTCCGGCGCCTCGCCGACGCGCTTCGCGACGATCTCGGCCTCACCGGGACCAAGGTGGGCTGCAACGCCGGCGACTGCGGCGCCTGCACGGTGCTGCTCGACGGCGAGCAGGTCTGCAGTTGCATGGTGTCGCTGGCCCAGGCCGCAGGCCGCTCGGTGGAGACCGTGGAGGGGCTCGCGCAGAACGGCCGCCTCAACCGCCTGCAGCGGGCCTTCCTGCGCCACGGCGCGGCACAGTGCGGCGCCTGCACGCCCGGCATGCTGGTCGCCGCGACCGAGGCACTGCGCGCCTCTCCCCGTCCCAGCGCGGCTGAGGTGCTGGACAGCCTCGGCGGCGTCCTCTGCCGTTGCACCGGCTATCGCAAGATCGTGGCCGCGGTTCTCGACGCCGCGGGCGATGCCCCGCAGCCGCTCCGCACGCCCCCGCCCGGAGCCGCCGTGGGCGCGCGGCTCGCCAAGCTCGACGGCGCCCCCAAGCTCACGGGCGCCGAGCGCTACGGCGCCGACGCTGTGCCTCAGGACGCGCTCTGGCTCCGCATCGTCCGCTCGCCCCATGCCTCGGCGCGGGTCGTGCTCGGCGACATGACGGCAGCCGCAGCGGGCTGGCCCGGCGTGGAACGGGTGCTCACCGCCGCCGACGTGCCGTCCAACCGCATCGGCATCTATCCCGACCTGCGCGACCAGCCGGTGCTGGCCGAGGGGGTCGTGCGCTACCGGGGCGACCCCGTGGTGGCCCTCGTCGGCACGCGGGAGGCGGTCGTCGCGGTGCGGGACGACGACCTGCCGATCCGCTACGAGCCGCTGCCTGCGGTCCACGGCTCAGCAGAGGCCGGGGCTCCGAATGCGCCGCTGGTCCACGACGACATGGAGGACAACCGCCTGATCGAGGGCGGGGTCGAGCGTGGCGATGCCGGGACAGCGCTGGCAGGCTGCGCTGTCACGGCGCAAGGGCGCTTCGAGACCGCCTTCGTCGAGCACGCCTATATCGAGCCCGAGGCCGGCTGGGCGCGGCGCGTCGGCGACCGCGTCGAGCTCTTCGTCTCGACCCAGACGCCGGTGATGAACCGGGACTCGACGGCCGAGGTGCTGGGCCTCGCGCCCACGCAGGTGCGGATCGTGCCGAGCGCCTGCGGCGGCGGCTTCGGCGGCAAGCTCGACGTCTCGGTCCAGCCGCTCACGGCGCTCGCCGCCTGGCTCACGGGCAAGCCGGTCGCCTGCGTCTACGAGCGGCCCGAGAGCATGATGGCGAGCCCCAAGCGCCATCCTGCGCAAGTCGAGGCGCGCATGGGCTGCGACGAGGACGGCACGCTGCAGGCGGTCGCGTTCGACGCCACCTTCGACACCGGCGCCTATGCGTCCTGGGGGCCGACCGTGGCGGGCCGCGTGCCGGTCCACGCCACGGGTCCCTACGCCGTGCCCGCGGTCTCGGCGCACGGCCGGGCCGTCTACACCAACGGGCCGCCGGCGGGCGCCTTTCGCGGCTTCGGTGTGCCACAGGCCGCCATCGCCCACGAGGCGCTGATGGACGACCTCGCCGCGGCGCTCGGCATGGACCGGCTGGAGATCCGCCTGCGGAACGCGCTCCGCGCCGGCGATGCCACGGCGACAGGCCAGGTGCTGGAAGCGAGCGCCGGCCTCGCCCCCTGCCTGGAGGCGCTCGCGGCCCGCTGGCAACGCGCGCTCGAGGACGCGGCCCGCGCCAACGCGCAAGACGGCCCGCTGCGGCGGGGCGTCGGCATCGGCTGCATGTGGTACGGCATCGGCAACACCGCGCTCAGCAACCCGTCGGCCATGCGCATCACCCTGGACCGGGACGGCAGGCTCACGCTCCATAACGGCGCGGTCGATATCGGCCAGGGCTCGACCACGATCCTCGCCCAGATCTGCGCCGACGCGCTGGGCGTGGCGGTCAATCGGATCGCCCAGGTCATCGGCGACACGGACTGGACCGAGGATGCGGGCAAGACCTCCGCCTCGCGCCAGACCTTCGTCTCCGGCAAGGCGGCCGAGCAGGCCGGCGCCGCTCTTCGCGCCGCGATCCTGCGCGAGGCCAACGCCGCAGAGGACGCTGCCATCGAGCTCGCGGGCGAAAGGGTCGTGGTCCGCGACGGCGGGCGGCGGGTGGAGATCGACCTCGCCCGGCTCGAGGCCGACGAGAGGGGCGTCGTGCTCGAAGGCGCCGGCTCCTTCGATCCGCCGACCACGCCGCTCGACGCCAGGGGCCAGGGCGCGCCCTACGCGACCTATGCCTTCGGCGCTCAGATCGCGCTCGTCGATGTGGACACCCAACTCGGGACCGTGACGCCGCTCCGCATCCACGCCGCGCATGACGTCGGCCGCGCCATCAACCCCACCCAGGTGGAAGGCCAGATCGAAGGCGGCATCGCGCAAGGCATCGGGCTTGCGCTGATGGAGGAATACCTGCCGGGCCGGACCGAGAACCTGCACGACTACCTGATCCCCACCATAGGCGACGTGCCGGAGATCGAGGTGATCATCGTCGAGGATCCGGAGCCCCTAGGCCCCTTTGGCGCCAAGGGCGTCGGCGAGCCGGGCCTGGTGCCGACCGCGCCGGCGATCCTCGGCGCCATCCGCCACGCGACGGGGGTGCGCGTCACCAGGGTCCCGGCGCTCCCCCACCGCTTGCGCGCGGCGCTCCGCGAGCGGGAGGCCCGCCCGTGAGCGAGCCGAAGGCCAAGCGCCGGCCCGGGGACGAAGGCTCGATCATCCGCTGCGACGCCTGCCCCGTGCTGTGCCGCATTCGCGAGGGCAAGGTCGGCGCCTGCGATCGCTACGCCAACGTGGGCGGCACGCTCACCCGCGTGGACCCGCTGCTGGTCACCGAGCGGGCCGAGACGCTGGTGCCGTTTCTGGGCGGCGCGGAGGACTGGGACGGCGGCATGGTCGCGCAGCCGGAGCGCTTCGTCACCGGGATCGGCTCCGGCACCACCTATCCGGACTACAAGCCCGCGCCCTTCATCATCGCGAGCGAGGCGGCGGGCGTGGACATGGTGACCGTCGTCTCCGAGGGCATCTTCAGCTACTGCGGCGTGAAGGTGAAGATCGACACGGACCGCCACGTGGGCCCCGAGCAGGCCTCGGTGCGCGCGGACGGCGAGCCCATCGGCCACGTGACCACGGCAGAGTACGGCTCGCAGATGCTCTCGCTCGGCGGCGTGCGGCACTTCACCGGCGGTTCCAAGCGCGAGGGCACGGTCACCTGCAGCACGCTGCTCGATCTCTGCAACGGCAAGCCGGCGACCCTCACCGTGGACGGTGGCGCGGAGCTGGTGGTGCAGGCCGGGGCCGCGCCGGTGGTGGACGGCCAGCGCGAGGAGCGCATGCGGGCCGGCTGCGGCTCGGCCGCCATGGGTATGTTCGCCCGCCAGTGGCACGGCCACGCCGACGAGGTGATCGTGGTGGACGACCAGATCACCGGTGTGCTCACCGAGCATCAGGCCGGGCGCTTCCTCGACATGCCGCATTCCGGCATCCGCATCCGGGGGCGGCGGTCGACGCCGGGGCGCTACTTCCAGGTGGCGCGCAAGGGGCGCGGCTGGGCCGCCACGGAGATCGCCGACCCGCTGGAGATCATCGAGCGGATCGACCCGAAGAAGGCCTGGCCTGGGCTCAGGCTCCACATGGTCTCCACCACGGGCGAGGATGCCGCCTGGTTCGAGCTGGACGAGACGCTGACGCCCCGGCCCGCATCCATGCCGGCGGAGATCGAGACGGTCGTCGGCCGCATCGCCGAGAACTGCGAGCCCGCGCTCTGCACCGTGCTCTTCATGGCAGGCGCCGGCGGCTCCTTGCGCGCGGGCGTCACCGAGAACCCGGTGCGCCTCACCCGCTCGATCAAGGATGCGCTCACCCGCGTCACCGCCGGCGGCGCGCCGGTGCACGTCTGGCCCGGCGGCGGCATCACCTTCATGGTGGACGTGACCCGGATGCCGGCCAACGCCTTCGGCTACGTGCCGACGCCGGCCTTGGTAGCGCCCATCGAGTTCTCGCTGGGCCGCGCCGAGTTCGCAGCCCTCGGCGGCCACATGGATCGCATCGTGCCGCTGGAGCAGGCGCTGGAGGACGCAGACCACCGGGCCGAACCCTGGCCGCCCGCCAATCCCTGGCCGCTGCCGGAGCGCACCCCCTGATGCCGGGCGAGGCGCGCATGGCGATGTTGCCCGACGGCCGCCGGCTGCACCTGCAGCATGGACCGATCGACATCGTGGCCGAGGCTTTCGGCGAGGAAGCGGAGGTGCGCGCCGCCTACCGTCAGGCCGGCGCGTGCTTTGCGACGATCCTCGACGGCCTGGTCGCCGAGCTTGCCTTGCTGCGCCGCCCCCTGGGCGAGACCCGTCCCGCGCCGAAAGGCCCGGTGGCGCGGCGCATGCTGGCTGCCTGCTGGCCCCACCGGGCGCAGTTCATCACGCCGATGGCGGCGGTCGCGGGCTCAGTCGCCGATGAGGTGCTGGCGGCCATGACGGCCGGCCGAAGGCTCGGCCGCGCCTACGTCAACAACGGCGGCGACATCGCCGTGCACCTCGGCCCCGGCACCTCGTTCGTGGCGGGCGTGGTGAACGACCCCGACCGGCCGGGGCTTGACGAGCGGATCGTCCTCGGCGCGGACGGGCCTGCGCGGGGGCTGGCGACCTCGGGCCGGCGCGGGCGCTCGCTCTCCTTCGGCATCGCCGATGCGGTCACGGTGCTGGCCGGGAACGCCGCTGCGGCGGACGCGGCGGCAACGCTCATCGCCAATGCCGTCGCCGTCGATCATTCCGCCGTCGAGCGCGCGCCGGCCGACGCGCTGCGGGAGGAGAGCGACCTGGGCGCGCGCCTTGTCACCGTCGCGGTCGGGCCGCTCCCCGCCGATGCGAGGGCCGCGGCGCTCGACGCCGGCAACGCGGAAGCGCAGGCGATGCACCGCGCGGGCCTCATCGCCTCGGCACGTCTCGCGCTCCAGGGCGAGACCCGCGTGCTCGCACCCATCGAAGCCGGGGCCGTGGCCGCATGAGCGATCCATGAGCGGCGCGGTCGTCGGCGTGGACGTCGGCGGGACCTTCACCGATCTGATCCTCATGGAGCCGGAGACCGGCGCCGTCAGGCTCGCCAAGGTGCCGTCCACGCCTGCGAACCAGGCGGCAGGCGTGCTCGCGGCGCTCGACGGCGTGTCGGCGTCGCTCGCGGATGTCTCGGCGATCATCCACGGCACCACGGTCACCACCAACGCGCTGCTGGAGCGCAAGCTCAGCCGCTGCGGGCTCATCACCGCGCGCGGCTTCCGCGATGTCCTCGAGCTGGGCCGGCGCACCCGGCCCCAGCCGTACGGGCTCACCGGCAGCTTCACGCCGCTGATCCCCCGCGAGCTTCGCATCGAGGTGGCGGAGCGGATGGACGCGGCCGGCGACGTGCTGGTTCCGCTGGACGAGGCGGCGGTGCGCGCCGCGGTGGAGCGGCTCCGTGCCGCAGGCTGCGATTCGCTCGTGGTCCATTTCCTGCACAGCTACAAGAACCCGGCGCACGAGGAGCGCGCGCTTGCCATCGCCCGGGAATGCTGGCCGGAGGGCTACGTGACCGCCGGGCACGCGATCCTCGCCGAGTTCCGCGAGTACGAACGCGGCGTCGCTGCTGCGGTGAACGCCTGCGTCCAGCCGCTGCTGCACCGTTATCTCGACCGGCTGCATGGCAAGCTCGCTTCGCGCGGCTACGGGCGCGAGCTGCTGGTGATCCAGGGCAACGGCGGCAGCGTCTCGGCCCGCTCGGCGGCGGCGAAGGCGGTCAACACGGTGCTCTCAGGCCCGGCGTCGGGCGTCATGGCAGCGGCAGCCATCGGCCGCGCCGCCGGCGCCCGGGATCTCGTCACCTTCGATACCGGCGGCACCAGCGCCGACGTGGGCCTCGTGCTGAGCGGCGTGCCGGCGGTGACGGCCGAGATGGAGCTTGAGCACGGCATGCCGATCCACGTCCCCATGGTGGACGTGCACACGGTGGGCGCCGGCGGCGGCAGCATCGCGCGGATCGACGAAGCCGGGTTGCTTCAGGTGGGGCCGGAGAGCGCGGGCGCCGAGCCGGGGCCGATCTGCTACGGCCGGGGCGGGGCGCGGCCCACGCTCACCGACGCCAACCTGATCCTCGGCCGGCTCGACCCCGACAGGCTGCTGGCGGTCGAAAACCCGGTCGGGCCCGCCGACGTGCGTGCGGTGTTCGCCGAGACCATCGGCGCCCCCCTCGGCCTCGACGCCGAGGCTGCGGCGGCAGCGGTGATCCGCATCGCTAACGACCGCATGGCAGGCGCGATCCGCATGGCGACGCTCGCTCGCGGCCACGACCCGCGCGACTTCGTGCTGTTCGCCTTCGGCGGCGCCGGCCCCATGCACGCCGCAGCGCTCGCCGCCGAGCTCGGCATTCCGAAGGTGATGATCCCGACACGGCCGGGGATCACCAGTGCCGTCGGCTGCATCACGGCCGATATCCGCCACGACTACGTGAACACGGTGAACGCGCCGCTGCCGGAGGCGGACATGGGGAGCGTCCGCGCGATCCTCGAGCGCCAGGCGGCAGACGGGCGCGCGACCATCGAGCAAGAGGGCGTGGCGGTCGGCGAGATCGCGTATCTGCACGCGGCCGACATGCAGTTCGAGGGCCAGACCCACCTGCTGACCGTGCCGATCGAAAGCGCCACGGTCACGCGCGAAGAACTCCGGCAAGCCTTCGAGGCCGCCTACTGGGAGCGCTTTGCGGTCGCGCTCGACGCGATCCCGGCGGTCCTGGTCAACCTGCACACCGCGGTGATCGGCGCCAGACCCCAGGTGCCGCTCGCAGCTCTCGCCGGAGCGGAACAGGCCGCCACCCTCGGCGCTGCGCTCACGGGCACGCGCAACGTCTGGTTCCCCTCGGGCTGGGCCGAGACGCCCATCTACCACCGCGGGCGCCTGCCCGCCGGCGCTCGCTTCGAGGGGCCCGCGATCGTCCGCCAGATCGACACCACCAGCGTTGTCGAGCCCGGAAACCGGGCCTCCCTCGACGCCATCGGCAACCTGATCCTGGAGGTCGGCGGATGAGCGCGCTCGATCCCATCACCCTCGGCGTGGTGCAGAGCGGCCTGCAGCAGGTCTGCAACGAGATGGACCTCGCCTTTGTCCGCTCGGCCTTCAGCCCCGTGATTTCCGAGGGCCTGGACCGGTCGGACGGCATCTACGCGCGCGAGGACGGCAAGCTCATCGCCCAGGGCGAGCTGGGCTTACCGGTCTTCGTCGGCACGATGCAGTTCTCGACCGAGCACCTGATCGCCACCCAGCCGCAAGTGCGGGAGGGCGACATCTTCGCCGTCAACGACCCCTACCTCGGCGGCACCCATCTGATGGACGTGCGCTTCGCGCTGCCCTTCTTCTACAAGGGCGCGCACTTCGCGTGGCTGTCCAACACCGGCCACTGGCCGGACACCGGCGGCATGGTGCCGGGCGGCTTCTCGGCGCGGGCCACCGAGGTGGTGCAGGAGGGCCTGCGCTTCCCGCCGGTCAAGCTCTACAAGGAAGGGACGATCGACGAGGAGATTCTCTCGATCATCCTCTCCAACATCCGCGTGCCCGAGCAGCGCATCGGCGACATCGAGGCCCAGTCGGCGGCGCTGCTGGTGGGTGCGCGCCGGATGACGGCGTTGCTCGACAAGTACGGTCAGCCCCTGGTGGAAGACGTGATCCGAGAGATGCGCCAGCGCGCCGCGCGCCAGATGCGGGCCAAGATCGAGACCATCCCGGACGGCAGCTATCGCGGCCTCGCCACGGTCGATTCCGACGGCGTGGTGAACGAGCCGCTCACCATCGACATGCGCATCCGCGTGGACGGCAGCGAGCTTCACTTCGACATGGCGCGCTCCAGCCCGCCCTGCGCCGGGCCCATGAACAGCGTGGCCGCCACCACCAAGTCCTCGATCTACCTCGCGATCCGCCACATCTTCCCGGACGTGCCGATCAACGCCGGCATGTTCGAGCCGCTGCACATCGCGGAGCCGAGAGGCACCTTCCTCCACGCCGAGTACCCGCGCCCGGTCTCGGGCTGCGCAGCGGAGGTGAGCCAGCGCATCGCGGAAGCCGTGTTCGACGCGCTCGCCCAGGCGATACCGGATCGCCTCTTCGCGGCACCCGCCGGGACCTCGGGCAACTTCGCGGTGGGCGGCGCCGACCCCGCGCGGGGCCGGGATTTCGTGATGTACCTCTTCACCGGCGGCGGCTACGGCGGCTCGCCGTCGGGCGACGGGCTCACCAACGGCTGCTCGACGATCGGCATTTCCAAGTCGCAACCCATCGAGGTGATGGAGCAGAAGTACCCGGTGCTCTTCCAGGAATACTCGCTGCACGAGGGCTCGGGCGGTGCCGGGCGCTGGCGCGGCGGCTTCGGCGTGACCTACGCGTGCACGCTCCGGCGCGGCGCGGCCTCGGCCTCCATGGTGATGGACCACGGCCGCGCGGGACCCAACGGCGCGCTCGGCGGCGCACCCGGCGGCGTCAACACCGTCGACGTGATCCGCGCCGACGGCTCCCGCTACAAGCCGCCGCATCTCTCCAAGGACCAGGAGATTCCGCTCCGCCCGGGCGATACCGTTCGCGTCTCCACGCCGGGCGGCGGCGGCTACGGCGATGCCTTCGCCCGCGAGCCCGCCGCGGTCGCAAGCGACGTCATGCGAGGCTACTACACGGCGGAGGAAGCAGAGCAGCGCTTCGGCGTCGTGCTCGCTGGCGAGCCGCTTCAGGTAGACGAGGCCGCGACCGCAGCGCGCCGGCGAGCCGGCCCCTGCGGGAAGGGCAGTTAACCTCCGCCGCTGCCTTCCACCAGCAGACCTTCGAAACGCTCCCGCAGCGCCGACTTGAGGAACTTGCCGGTGGACGTGCGGGGGATCTCGTCGACGAAGACGTAGTCGTCCGGCAGCCACCACTTGGCGAAGCCCGCCGCGAGGTGGCTCTGCAACGCGTCCGCGTCCGCCTCCGCGCCGTCCTTCAGGACGATGACGGCGAGCGGGCGTTCGTCCCACTTCTCGTGGCGCGCGGCGATCACCGCGGCCTCGCTCACGGATGGATGGCCCATGAGGGCGTTCTCCAGATCGACCGAGCTGATCCACTCGCCGCCGGACTTGATCAGGTCCTTGGTGCGGTCGGTGATCTTCATGTAGCCCTCGGCGTCGATGGTGGCGACGTCGCCGGTGCGCAGCCAGCCGTCGTCGGTCCACTTGTCGCCGAGCTCGCCGGAATCGTGGTAGGCGGCGGCGATCCAGGGCCCGCGCACCTGCACCTCGCCCATGGTCTCGCCGTCCCAGGGCACGATGCCGGCATCGTTCATCAGCCGCATGTCGACGAAGGGGAGCGCGGTGCCCTGCTTCGCGCGGTAGCCGTACGCCGCGTCCTCGTCGAGCCCCTGCATGGTCGCCTTGAGCAGCGCCGCGGTGCCGAGCGGGGTCATCTCGGTCATGCCCCACGCGTGGATGGTGCGGATGCCGTGACGGTCGAAGCCCCGGATCATCGCCTCGCTCGCCGCGGACCCGCCGACCGCCGTGCGAAAGCGCAGGTCGAGCGACCAGCGCTCGGGCTCCGCATCCAGAGCCTGTAGAATTCCATTCCAGATCGTCGGCACGCCGGCGGCGAAGGTGACCTGCACGGCTTCGCAGAGGTCGAGCAGGCTCACCGGGTCGAGATGCGGGCCGGGCAGCACGATGCGCGCACCGGCGGCGGCGGCGGCGAAGGGCAGACCCCAGCCGTTGGCGTGAAACATCGGTACCACCGGCATGACGGAATCGTGCTGGCTCATGCCGAAGGGCTCGGTCATGCACATCGCCATGGTGTGGAGCACGATGGCGCGGTGCGAGTAGACCACGCCCTTGGGGCGCCCGGTCGTACCCGAGGTGTAGCAGACGCCGCAGGCGTCCCGCTCGTCCGGCGTGGGCAGGTCGTCGTCGGGATCGCCGGTGGCCAGCAGGTCCTCGTAGCTCTCGTAGCCCTCCGGCACCGGAGCGCCGGAGAGAGCCACCACGAACACCCGCTCCGGCGCGATCTCGGGCCGGACCTTCTCGAAGAGCGGCAGCAGCACGTCATCCACGATCACGAAGCGGTCGCCGGCATGGTTCGCGATATAGGCGATGTCGTTCGGGTGCAGGCGGAAGTTCAGCGTGTGCAGCACGCCGCCGGCACAGGGGACGCCGAAGTAGCACTCCTCGTGCGGGTAGTTGTTCCACATCATGGTGGCCACGGGATCGCCGCGCTTGAGGCCCGCACGCGCCAGCGCTGAGGCGAGCCGGCGGGCGCGCCGGTGGAAGTCGCCGTAGAGGTAGCGGTGGAGCGACTTGTCCGGCAGGCGGGTGACGATCTCGCTGTCCCTGAGCAGCGTGCCGGCCCGCTCCAGGTAGTGCGTCAGCGTGAGCGGGTAGTCCATCATCGTCGCGCGCATCGGTCTCCTCCGCGTGGCGCCGGTGAGCGCATGATGCCGAAGGCCCGGCCCGCCTTCAATCGACTGCCGCGTCCTCCCTTGCCTGCACGCCCCGTGCCCTTAACCCACTTACGCATGGCGTGCTCGCCAGCTTCCGAGATTCGGTCCCGGCTGGACAACCTATTGAGAGATCGCAGCTAGAGATCCCGATACCGGACCGGGATGCGCTTGCCCGAACCCCATGATTCGATCATGTGATCGACGACTTCGGCCACGCGGTAGCCGTCCCGGAAGGTCGCGGCCAGCGGGGGGACCTCGTGCTGCCCGATCACCGCGCCGGCGAAGTGGTGGACCTGGTGCACGAAGCACTCGACCCACCCGATCGGGTGGCTGCCCTGCACGCCGCCGTCCCACCAGAAGTCGGCCAGCGGGTGCTCCGGCTTGATGACCTGGATGGTGCGGAACCCCTGATCGCGGCCCTCCGCAATCTGAAGCTCGTTCAGCTTTCCGACCTGGTAGCGGAGCGAGCCTGCGGTGCAGTCCACCTCGATGCTGCCGAAGTGGCCGTACCCGGCGGCCACCCGGGATGCCTGGATGGTGCCGACCATGTCGTTCTCGAAGGTGACGATGGACGCGAACGCATCGTCCACCTCGACCCGGTGGCCTTGGACCTCGGGCACGTTGACCCTGGCGATTGCCATCACCTCGGCGATCTCGCCGACGAGGTAGCGCGCGGTATCGATATGGTGGGAGCCAAGGTCGCCGAAGGTCCCGGTGCCGGCGACCGCCTTGTCGAGACGCCAAGCCATCGGCAAGTCCGGCCGCAGGTAGTCGGACATCAGGTAGCAGGAGCGGAAGTGGATCGGCTCGCCCAGGGTGCCGCCCCGGATCAGCTCGCGCATGTAGCGGATGGCCGGGATGAAGCGGTGGATGAACGCGGCCTGGTGAACGATCCCGGCCGCCTCGGCAGCGCGCCACATCTCGTACGATGCGTCGGCGTCGTGCGCGAGCGGCTTCTCGCACAGCACCGGGATGCCGCGCCGCGCCGCCTCCACCGTCGGCTCCATGTGGAGGTTGTTGGGCGCCGCGTTGACGAAGACGTTGAGGCCGGCGCCGTCGAGCATCGCCCGCCAGTCGTCTCCCGTCTCCTCGTAGCCGAAGCGCTCTTGCACCTCATTGCGCGTCGCCTCGTCGAGATCGACGATCTGCTTCAGTCGGATCGCAACGGGGAGCCGGTTCTTGACCAGCTTCTGCATCGCAAACGAATAGGAATGGAACGAGCCGATGAAGCCTGCTCCCAGGGTTCCGATGACGAGTTCCCGATTGGTCATTCGGTCCGACTCCTTCCGGTGCTCATGTGATTCCCAGGGTTCTCCCCGGCCCGCAGCGGGGCCGGCAGCGCGCGGCAGCGCTCAGAAATCCAATACGTCGACCCAGCGGCGGGTCCGCGACGACTCCACGCAGGCGTCGACGATCTGCATGATCTTCCAGCCGTCCCGGAACGTGGGCCAGGCGGGCTTTCCGCTCGCCACCGCCTCCATCAGCTCGCGGATCTCGATCGCCTTGTACTCGTTGTAGCCGAGGCCGAAGTTCGCGACCGGATAGAAGGCGCCGTAGCGCCCGTGCTCCGGGCTGGCGTCGATCGACTTGAAGCCCTGCTCGCTCGGCGGATCGCCCACCCGGTACACTTGGATCCGGTTCACGTGGTCGTAGTTGAAGCGAAGCGCCCCCTTGGTTCCGTATAGCTCGTAGTTCTGGGCGTGCTTCTGTCCGGTGGCGACCCGGCTCACGTCGATGGTTCCCATGCCGCCGCCGGCGAAGCGGCAGAGCAGGGTCACGATGTCGTCGGTGGTCACATCCCGGCGCGGCGCATCGTCCGCGACCTTCTGCTGCGCGCCATAGTTGAAGCCCTCCAGCACCGGCCGCGACGTGGTCACGATCTCCATGTCCGCCACCAGGCTCTCGATGTCGCCGATCAGGTACTGGACCAGGCTGAAGATGTGTGAGGCGATGTCGCCCACCGCGCCGGTCCCCGCCTCCTCCCGGTCGCAGCGCCACATGAACGGAATGTCCGGGTCGGCTAGGAAGTCGACGTGCATCGAGGCGCGGAAGTGGACGACACGGCCGATCTCTCCGCGCTGGATGAAGCCGCGCGCTATCCCGTGCGCCGGGTTGCGGGGGAAGTTGTGGCCAATCATGGTAACCACGCCCCGCGCGTCGGCTGCGTCGGCGAGCGTCTTCGACTCCGCCGCCGTCATGGTCAGCGGCTTCTCGCAGTAGACGTGCTTTCCGGCTTCGATCGCGGCGAGCGCGACCTCGTAGTGCATGTTGTTGGGGAGGCAGATGTCGACGAGGTCCACGTCGGGATCGGCGATCGCGGCCTGCCAGTCGGTGCCACTCTGCCGGGCCTCGTAGCGGGATGCGAGGTCTCGGGCCACGCCCTCGTCGACGTCGACCACGGTTTGCAGGACCGGCACCGCGGGCTCGGTGCCGAACACGACCGGCTGGATGCGGTATCCCATCGTGTGTGCCTGGCCCATCCAGCCGGCGGCCCCGACGATGGCGACGCGAATCTCCTTCATACCGGACTACTCCTCGTTCAGCGGATGGCGTTCCCTGTATCGGGGTCGAACAGATGTACCTGCTCGGAGTCGATGGCGAGGTTCACGCGCTCGCCGGTTCTGAATTTCTGCCGCGTGTCGACGCGGGCCGCGATCTGGTTGCCTTCGAGATCGAGCCCGATCAATGCCTCGCCGCCCATCGGCTCGACGAAGACGATGTCCACCAGAGGGTCCGTGCGGGACGCGTCCTCGCCATCGCGGCGAAGCGCGCAGTGCTCGGGACGGATACCGAGCAGAAGGCTGTTCGCGGCGGCGCCGAGCGCGGCCTGCGGGACGGCGTGCACTGGGAGCGACTGGCCGCCCACGGCGAAGCCGGGCACGCCGTCCCGGACCTCGATGCGGCCGGGAACGAAGTTCATGGCGGGGCTTCCGATGAAGCCGGCGACGAAGCGATTCTTCGGCGCGCCGTAGAGATCGTCCGCCGTCCCGATCTGCTCCAGAATGCCGTCTCTGAGCACTGCGATGCGGGTCCCCATGGTCAGCGCCTCCACCTGGTCGTGGGTCACGTAGACGATGGTGGTCGCGAGCTGCGCGTGCAGCTTGATGAGCTCGGCCCGCATGGTCACGCGAAGCTGCGCATCCAGGTTCGACAGCGGCTCGTCCATGAGGAACACGGCCGGTTCGCGGACGATCGCGCGCCCGAGCGCGACCCGCTGGCGCTGCCCGCCGGAGAGGTGGCGCGGGGGGCGCTGCAGCAGGTCCGTGATCTCGAGCAGCTCGGCCACGCCCTGCACGCGCCGGTGGATGTCAGCCTTGGGCACCCGCCGGTTGCGGAGCCCGAAGGCAAGGTTCTCGTAGACGGACTTGTGCGGATAGAGCGCGTAGGACTGGAACACCATGGCGATGTCACGGTCGCGGGGCGGCAGCTCGTTCACGACACGATCGCCGATCATGATCTCGCCTTCCGTCGCCTCCTCGAGGCCGGCCAGCATCCTGAGCGTGGTGGACTTGCCGCAGCCCGACGGCCCGACGAGCACCAGAAACTCCTTGTCGGCGATCTCGAGATCGAGCCGGTCCACCGCGGTCACGTCGCCGAACCGCTTGGTCACCGATTGGAAGGTCACACTTGCCATGAACGAGACCTCGTGCTGGTTCAGCCCTTGACGCTGCCCGCGGACAGCCCACGCACGATCCATCGCTGGGCAGCAAGCCCGACGAGGATCATGGGGACCACCGCGATCATCGCGAGCGTGGCCATGATCCACCAGTAGGAACCGAGCTCCGTCGCCTGGCCGGCGATCATCACGGGCAGCGTCTGCGAGCGCCGGAAGGTCAGCACCAGCGCGAACAGGAACTCGTTCCACGCGAAGATCAGGCAGATGATGAAGCTCGCGACGAGCCCGGGTGCGGCCAGCGGCAGCGCCACCTTCCAGAAGACGGAGAGGCGGCTGCAGCCGTCCACCAGCGCGCTCTCCTCGATCTCGACAGGCACCGCACGGAACGCGTCGCGCATGATCCACACCGCGAGCGGCAGGTTGAAGAGCGTGTAGGCGAGAGCGAGCGACCAGGGGTTATCGAGAAGCCCGAGAAAGCGGTACATCATCAGGAAGGGAAAGATGATCACCACCGGCGGCAGCATGCGCTGCGAGATGAAGAAGAACGCGATGTCGTCGTTCTTGAGCGGCCCGAAACGGAAGCGGAAGCGCGTCAGCGCGTAGCCGGCGAGCGCGCCCAGAATGGTCGCCGCCACGGCGCTCGCCGACGCCGAGATCACCGAGTTCTCGAAGGCGTTCACGAGCTGGGAGCGGTATTGCGTCAGCACGGTGCGGAACGCGTCGAGCGTGGGCTCGAACTGGAGCCAGGGGATGTACTTCGGCGTGGGGAAGATCGCGCCCTGCGTCTTGAACGCGGTCGAGAACATCCAGAGCAGCGGCAGCACCACGACGGCGGTCCAGACGATGAGAACCGCCCGGGTGAGGATCCGCGTGCGTCGCCTGCGCGCCATGCCCGACTACGCCGTGGAGCGCGCAATCGCGCGCCGCAGGATGAGGAGGAAGACCGTGGTCGCGACGAGAGCGAAGCCCAGCAGGGAGAACGCGACCGCCGAAGCGTAGCCCAGATCGAAGTGCACCACGCCGATCCGGTAGGCGAAGAGCGTCAGCGATTCGGTCGCGATGCCCGGGCCGCCGTTGGTGAGCACGACGATCACGTCCACGATCTTAAGCATCTCGACGGAGCGGATCAGCACCGCCGTCACGCTCCACGGCAGCAGCAGCGGAAAGGTCACGCGCCAGAACGCCTGCCAGTCGGAGCGCGTGTCCATGCGTCCCGCCTCGACCACTTCCTCCGGCACGCTCTGGAGCCCTGCGAGCAGGATGAGGGTCATGAAGGGCGTCCACTGCCACACGTCGACCATGATGACCGTGAGCAGGGCGAGGAAGCTGTCGGTGAGCCACGGCACCGGCTCCAGCCCCGCAGCCACGATGGCCTGATTGATGGGGCCGAGCGCCTCGTTGAACATCACCCGGCCGACGATGAAGGAGATCGCGACCGGGCTCAGCATCATCGGCAGGAGGAACAGCAGGCGGAAGAACGCCTTGGCCTTCAGCTCCTCGTTCAGCACCACGGCCAGCAGCAGCCCGAGGCCGTACTGAATGGGAACGCCGATGACGACGTAGAGGACCGTGTTGAGCGCGACCCGGTGAAAGTGATCGTCGTGGCCGAGCCGGCTCCAGTGATCGAGCCCGGCCCAGGTGACGCCCGCGGCCGGGTTGGCGACGTTCCAGTGCACGAACGCCAGCCCGAGCGACATGACGAGCGGGAAGATCGCCATGACGATGACGAGCGTGAGCGGGGCCATCAGGAAGATGGCCGCCGCTCGCCGCTCGAAGAACCGGCTCGCGGTGTGCAGCACCGCCGCCGTCACATTTCCGACCCCTCGCTGACGTGGCTACGCCGGATGGTCGGATCAGCCCGCGGTGGACGCGAGGTAGAGCTCCCTCTGCCGGTCACGGCCCAGGCGGTCGGTCGTGCGCTCCCACTCGTCGCTGGCGCTCTTCATCGCGTCTTCGGCCGAGATCTCGCCCGCCATGAAGCGCGACGTGGCCGTGTCGAGCTTGTTGTAGTACTCGCCGCCGCCCGGAATGCGGAGATCAAGCACCGCGTTGGGATGCCCGATCGATTCGCCGATGGCGCCGAGATACTCCTCCGCATCGCGCGGGTCCATGCCGGCGTCGATGAGCGGCTGGGTGCCCGTGATGTTGCTGTTGCGCGACGGCTGGATGCCGGAATCGGGGAAGGCCACGAGGGTCGTGCTCGACTCGGGATTGCAGAAGAACGCGGCGAGATTCCACGCCGCCTCCTTGTTCTCGGCGGTCTTGGGCACGCCGAAGAGCCACGCGGTCACCGCCAGGTAGGGCGCGTGGTTGGCGCCACCTGGCGAATCCATCCAGGACTGCGACTCGCGGTCGAAGAACTGCGCGGGGCCCGGAACGAGCGCCGTGCCGCACATGCCCCGGATCGTCGAATCCTTGCCGTAGGAGAGCGTGCCGATGTCGCCCCAGTCGGTCACCATCGCCGCCTGGCCGCCGGTGAACGCAGGACGCGCCTCGGAGAAGCCGAAGTTGATCAGCCCCGGAGGGCCGTTCTCGGAATTGCGCCGGCGGTCCTCCAGCGCCTGGATCCATCCCGCCTCGGTGAGCCGGGGCTCCATGGAGTCCGGGTGGAAGAAGGCGTGCGGGTCGCCCTGCCTCTTCGCGTAGCTGAGGCCCCGGCCGATGAGGAAGAACACGCCGCCGGAGCCGCGGCCCATCGGCTCGACGAAGCCGAAGCTGTTCCCGGTTCCGGCCCAGTCGAAGGAGTTGAAGAACGCGGTGACCCGATGGAACGCATCCCACGTGCGGGGCACGGCCAGCAGCTCGCCGTACTGGTCCTCGTAGGCCTTCTGGTTGTCCGCGTTCTCGAACAGGTCGCGGCGGTAGAAGAGGTTGTGCACGTTGCCGTCGTAGACGATGCCGCTCATCGTCCCGTCCCAGCTCATCGTGTCGCGATAGGTGGGGTAGTAGTCGTCGATGCCGATGAGGGGGAGCACCTCCTCCGGCACCGTCTCGAGGAAGCCGCCGCCGATGAAGTCGCCTGACCATCCGCTCTGGAAGTTGACGAGGTCCGACGTGTAGGCACCCGACACCAGCTCGGTGCGAAGCTTCTCGAAGAACTCGCCGTGCGGATACGTCACCAGATCGATGGTGGCGCCCGTCGCCTCTTCCCAGATGTGCCCGAAGTGCTGGATGGGTCCGCTGATGGGCGGGCCGGCCTCCGATGTCACGATGACGGTCTGGCCTTCGAATTTCTTGTCGGAGACGATCGGCAACGTGACGTCGCCGGACTGGGCCAGGACCTTGCGGCCCGGAAGCGCCGCCAGCGCGGCGGCCGAAGCGGATGCCAACAGGAATTGACGACGTCCAAGGGTCAGTTTTCGCAGCATATTCGTTCCTCCCTGCGGTGTCGGACGAAGGTTCGGAGCCGGTTACACCCACCGTCCTTAGGTACGCACTCGATTGTAGCGGCGGGCAAACGACTCCTGTCAAGGCTGGGTCCCCGTTTGGTGATGAACGAGCCGGAAAGTCGGCCGCACGAAGCTCGGCGGCCACCATTCCGCAGGCAATCAGCAGGCTTCCCGCGTTTCCGCCAACAGGTCGATGTCTGCCGGGCTGAACCTCTGCCGCCTCCCCGTGGCGACGAAGGCGTTCCCAAGGCCGACCACCATATGGACCGGCGCTTCCGTAACCGTGCAGTGCACGATGTCGCCCTCGGCACGCCCTTCGCCCACGAAGGGCGCCATACGGGAAAGCCAGGAGTTGGTCCGCGGCCAGCCTTGCCGAGACATACGATCATGCTGCCTTCCCCGAACTCGCCGACATCGTTCAGGCGCTCAAGGAGCAAAGAATATTCGTGTCGGCGCGGCAGACCGTGTTAGCGGTGAGAAATGCGGGTTAAGCTGCGCGCCATGCTGCGGTTGACCCGAATCCTCGGCAACGCGACCGAGCCGGACTTTGCCGAGCGCCTGCACGCGCTGGAGCATGATGGCCGGGTCGAGACCATCGCGCTGGACGCGGCCGACACGGCGCGCAAGCGGCTCCGCGTCGCGACCGACAAGGGGACCGACTGCGCGGTGGCGCTCGCGCGATCCGAGAGCCTCGCCAACGGCTCGGTGCTGCTGCTGGAGGACGACCGCGCCGTCGTCGTCCGCATGCGGGAGACGGTGTGGCTCGCGCTGAAGCCGCGGGACCTCGCGGCGGCTCTGGACCTCGGCTATTTCTGCGGCAATCTGCACTGGCGGGTGCGGTTCGAGGGCGCGGTCCTCAAGGTGGCACTTGACGGCCCGCGCGAGAGCTACATGGCGCGGCTCGCCCAGCATCTGGCCGACGGCAGGGCGCGCGTCCTGGGCGCGCCGGAGGACACGTGATGGCGGAGACGGCGGAGGCCCTGGCGGCCGCGGCGCCGAGCGCGGCGCGGGTCGGTATCGGCGGGCCGGTGGGCTCGGGCAAGACGGCGCTCATCGAGGGCCTGCTGCCGCTCTTCGCCGCCCGCGGCACCTCGCTCGCCATCGTCACCAACGACCTGGTGACGCAGGAGGATGCCGAGCGGCTGCAGCGGAGCGGCCTGATCCCGCCCGAGCGCGTGGTGGGCGTCGAGGCCGGCGCCTGCCCGCACACCGTGATCCGCGAGGACCCGACGCTCAACATCGAGGCCGCCGATCTGCTGGAGGACCAACTTCGCCCCCTCGATCTGATCCTGATCGAGAGCGGCGGCGACAACCTCGCCTCCACCTTCTCCCTCGACCTGGTGGACCACTGGATGTTCGTGATCGATGTCTCGGGCGGCGGCGACATTCCGCGCAAGCGAGGCCCCGGCATCATCCGGGCCGACCTGCTCATCATCAACAAGTCGGACCTGGCGCCCCACGTGGGCGTCGATCTCGCGCTGATGCGCGGGGAAGCGGAAGAAGTGCGGAACGGCCGGCCCGTGCTTCTGACCAACTGCCGCACCGGCGAGGGCCTCGACCGGGTGGCGGACCACCTTGCCCACGACGTTCTGATGGAGGGCTGAAGCGCCATGAACGAGGCTGCAGGCGCGGAGACGGCGACGGTCAGGACCCGGGAGAACCTGCTCGCGCGGGCCAGGGGGCTCATGGAGACCGTGCGCGAGCGGACGGACGAGACCGAGGAGACCCGCCGGCTCGCGCCCGAGACCATGCGGGCGATGCGCGAATCCGGCATCCAGCGCATCCTCCAGCCTGCCCGGCACGGCGGGGCGGAGGCGCATTTCTCCGGCATGGCCGATATCGTGGAGACCATCTCCATCGCCTGCAGCGCCGCCGGCTGGTGCCTCACCCAGTACTGCTCCCACAACTGCCTGCTGGGCTACTGGCCGCCGGAGGGCCAGGACGAGATTTGGGAGGCCGTGCCGGACGCCATGGTGGCGGGCGTGCTGATCCCGAGCTGCGGCCGCGCGGTGCGGGTGGACGGCGGCTGGCGCATCAGCGGGCGCTGGCCGTTCGCGAGCGGCGTCTACGGCGCCGACTGGTTCATCGCGACGGCGTTCACGGAGGGGGACGGCGTGCCGAAGCGCGCGCAGATGCACGCCGTCCCGTTCGGCCAGTTCGAGATCATCGACACCTGGCACACCGCGGGCCTGCGCGGCACCGGCAGCGCCGATGTCGCCGTGGACGACGTCTTCGTGCCCGACCGCCGGGCGCTCGCCATCGACGAGACCAAGGGCGGCGGCAACGCGCCCGGCTGCGCCGTGAACGATGCCGCCCTCTACAAGCTGCCGGCCTTCGCCATGTTCTCCATCAACCAGAGCATCGTGGCCGTCGGCGTCGCCCAGGCCACCTACGACGACTTCATCGCCCGCACCCGCGACCGGGTCGCGCGGATGTCGGGCAAGAGCATGGCCGACTACTCCACGGCCCAGGTCAAGGTGGCCGAGGCCCACACCGCCATCGAGACCGCGCGGCTGCTGCTGCATCACTGCTGCGATGCCGGCATGGCGGTCGCCGCGCGCGGCGAGGTGGCGCCGATGCCGCTCAAGACCGAGCTGCGCGCCAAGGCGACCATGGCGGGCAAGCTCGCGGCCGAGGCGGTGGACCTGCTCTTCCACCTCTCCGGCGGCGCCGGGCTCTACGACCGCAACCCGATCTCGCGGGCGATGCGCGATCTCAACTGCATCCGCGGCCATATCACCCAGAACTGGGACGTGAACGCCTCCAACCACGGCCGCGTTCTGCTGGGCCTGGACTCTGCCGACCCCGCTCTTTGAGCGGGTTTTTTCTTGATCCCTCAGGCGCCGGGCGCTCGCTCCTCTCGCTTGGCTACGCGCTTCGCGCGCGGCGCGGTGGCGCCGTCCCGGCCTGCGGCCGGGTTCCCCCCATCCCGCGCCTTTCGCCGGTCGCCGAATTCCCTCTTGTCAGGCTGCGACGAACGTCCCGTGCAGGCCGAGGGGGAGCGGGTAGGGCAGAATGCCCTGCCAGAGCGGCCCGTCGGCGAGGTGCCGGGCGTCGAAGACGCTGAGGCCGGCTGCGCGGCGCTCCAGGTCGAGGAAGGGGCCGACCAGCCAGCCGTCGCCCTCCGCCCCCCCGCGTGGCACGAACACGTGCTCCTCCGGGATCAGGCGGCGCGGGTAGGTCCAGCCGTCCGCCGCGCCTGAGTCGGGGTCGATCCGGTCGATCCGCGAGAGCGGCCAGCCGCCGTCCTCCCTGCCGGTCAGCGCGTAGAGCGCGCGGTGGCGGAGCCCGGTGCGGCGGGGATCGAAGCGGGGAAAATCCGCCACCGGCGGCGCCACCTGATCGACCGCGGCGGTGCCGCCGGGCCTCAGCACCATGCAGCGGTAGCGCGGATGGGCGGAGGGGAAGCTCCAGTCGCCCTGCATGACCGCGCGCAGGTCGTGGATGGCGAACGTTGGATCATCCGCCTGGCAGAGGTCGAGGTGGATGGTGCCGTCCGCCTCCTCCCAGCCGTTGCCGTGGTGGAAGTGGAAGCCCGGCGGCAGGTCGTAGCGGCGGGCCGGAGCGAGCGTCTCCTTCTCCACCACGATGACGCGGGTGCCGAGTTCCGGCCGCCAGACATGGGCGTCGAGAAAGCTGATCGGGCCGGCGGCGAAACGCTCCCGATCCAGCACGAAGGGCGGCACGACGAGCACCAGATGGCGCGGGGTCACGACGAAGTCGTGGACCATGCCGAGCGGGTCGAGCGGGAGCGCGTTGAACGCGGCGAGCCGGCCTTGCCCGCCGATGCGGTAGAAGAGCAGCATCGGCCGGGGCGCGATGGCGCAGCCGATGTTCCAGCAGGTGCCGTCGGCTTCCACCTTGGGGTGGGCCGAGAAGGGCGCGCCCGCAAGGTCGGCGCGCCAGGAGACGAAGTCCCCGGCGGCCAGCGTCTCGGGATCGAACGCGAGCGCGGAGCCCCCCTCCCAGAGCGCCATGATCCGCCCCCCGTGGGCGAGCACCGAGGTGTTGGCGGCGTTCATGTCGTCGGGCGAGAGGATCGGCACGGCCTCGGGCGGCAGCGTGGCGAAGGCGGGCAGCAGGCGCCTGCCCGCCTGCGTCTCCCGCCGGCGCTTGGGCGTCTCCAGGATGCGGGCGCGGTGCGTCACGCTGTCTCCGGTGAAGGTGAAGGCCTGCACCATGCCGTCGCCGTCGAACCAGTGGCCGTAGCGATGGCCGAAGCGCTCGTGCTCCGCCGGGCCGTTGCGCCAGAGCACGCCCGTGAGATCCGTCGGCAGCCGGCCCGCAAGGGTCGTGAGCGGTGCGGCCAGCGTCTCGGCGTGCGCCGTGGCGAAGGCAAGCTGGCGTTGCGAGGCGGTGAGCGCCGGTTCGGCCGAATTGCCGCTCGCGGCCCCTGCCCTGCCGGCCGCTGCGAGGACCGGCAGGGCGCCGAGCACCCGCAACACCGCTCGGCGGGACAGAGAGCCCGTCATTGCTGGGCCCCCATCGGATAGTCGATGGAGACGGTGATGGAGACCACGGCCTCGCTCTTGCCCACGGTCACCGCGGCGTCCTCGAAGCTGGGCGGGCCCATGAAGCCGCGTGCGCCGTTGGAGAAGCCGTGGCCTTCCGTCGGCATGCCGACGATGTTCTGGTTGAGCGCGCCATCGCCGTCGGCGTCGTGGAACGCCGCCACCGCGTAAGCGCCGGGCGCCACGTCGGCGAAGATGAAACGCACCGCGCCTTCGGCCGCGCGACGGAAGGACGCACCGACCACGCCGGCATCGCCGGGGAAGCTGCCCTCCCCCACCTGCCGGTGCAGCGCGACACGCACGTCGCCCTCGGCCGAGCGCAGGCCGTCGATACGGACCTCGAGGTCGGCTGCGGTGGCGTCAAGAGCGAACGACGCGGTGCAGGCGAGCGTGGCCGCCAGTGCGAAACCCTTGATGGATGCGGTTCGAATGGTCATCACATATTCTCCTTGGCGTGAGCTTGGCTGACCGGGGCACGGTGAGCCTGCCCGCGCCGCGCGTCACCGGCCGATACGCAAACGCCACGGGATTATTCGCGAATTGCAGGATTCGCCGTTCACGCTTCGCGAATTGCGCCGCTCGCTGGCCGGTCAGGGGGCGGCGCTCGTCGGCCTGCTGCTGCTCTTCGCCTTCATCGGCCCCTTCGGCACCTACGATTCCCTCGGGCTGGCCGGCCGGATCGGCTACTGGGCGGTGGCGATGGGCGGCAACTGGCTCGTCTGCGGCAGCATCATGATGCTGACGCTTCTCGTGGCAGGCGGCCGGACGGTGCGCAGGCGCGTGCTGGTAACGGCGGCAGCGGCGCCCGTCGCCGCCGGCCCCGGCACCGGCGTCGTGTTCGCCGCCGAGGCGCTCTTCCGGCCCGGCTACGCCGAGCCAATCGGCGTGCCGATGATCTATCTCTCGGTCGCGGTGCTGATGCTGGTGATCGGGCTTTCCGTCGTCACGGCCATGGAAGTGCGGCGCCGGCTGGCGGAGGAGAGCGCAGCCGGTACCGGCGCCGGCCCGGCCGAGGCTTCAGCCGTCGCCGCCGGCACGCCGCGCGGCGCCCGCTTCCTCGACCGCCTGCCGGAGAAGCTCGGGCGCGATCTCGTCTACCTCAAGACCGCCGACCACTACGTCGAGGCGTTCACCACCGAGGGCTCGACCCTGGTGCTGATGCGCTTCGTCGATGCGCTCGCCGAGCTGGACGGCGCGGGCGGGCTCAGGGTGCACCGCTCCTACTGGGTCGCGCGCCGCCATGTGGAGGGCGCCGAGCGCCGGCAGGGCCGCACGACGCTGCGCCTCACCGGCGGGCACGAGGTGCCGGTAAGCCGCACGCACATGCCCGCCGTCCGCGCCGCCGGCCTGGTCTGAGCGATGGCGGTCGATCAGCGCTGGGAGGCACGGACGCTTGAGGGCCTCGCGGCGTTTCAGGCGGGTCGCATCGATGCGGCCTACGCCGCGTGGCGCTCCGCCGCCGCCATCGCCAGGGCGTTCGAGACGGACGACCCGCGCCGGGCGGCGAGCCGGACGCACCTCGCGCTTTGCCACGCCGCTGGCGGCGACGCCCGGAAGGCGCGCAGGGCCTTCCGCCGGGCGCTGCGGGCGTGGGGCGCGGCGGAAGCCTGGGTTTCGCGGATGGCGCTCCCCCAGCGCGCCCGCAGCTCGGGCTTCCACCTGCGGCTGGAGGCGAAGCATCGGCGGAGCTACGACGCGCTCGCCCGTGTCGAGTTTGCCAAACTCCTCGGCGCCGGGCGGGCGGCGGCGCTCGCCGGCCGCGCCCATCTCGGGCGCGATCCGGCAGCCGCGCTGGAGGAGGCGCAGGAGCTGCGGGCGACGGGCCTCGGCCGCCGGGACGCCGATCAGGCGCCGATCTGCCGTGCGCTGGCGGCGCTCAGAGCGGCGGCGGGAGACGATACGGCGGCGCTGGAGGCGCGCCAGCGGGCCGAGGCGATCGAGCGCGACCCGGTGAGCTTCGGGCCGGATCGCCTCGCCGGCGCATCGCAGGGCGAGACAATGCGCGATCTCAGGCGTCTCGAGGCGGCGGTCTATCTGACTCCGGTGGTTCTTCGTCGTCGCTGACCTGCGGGTGGCGCCCGTGCCGCGCCAGCTCGTACCACTCCCTGGCCCGTCTCGGCAGGCTCTCCAGCCCGTCCGGCAGGAACATCACGGTGAGGATCAGGATCGCGCCGTAGAACAGCGGCCGCCACTCGTCGAAGCCGCGCAGACCCTGGTCGACGACCGTCAGCACGATGACTCCGATCACGGGCCCGGCGATGGTCCGCGTGCCGCCGACGATGACCCACACCAGCACGAACAGCATGATGTGCAGGTTGAACTGGACCGGGTTGACGGTGCCGAGGTAGTGGCCGAGGAGCCCGCCCGCGAGCCCGGCGAAGGCCGACGCCAGCACCAGAGCGAAGGTCTTGTACCACCAGATGTGCACGCCGACCGATTCGG